>CBHROW010000326.1:0-6412 GCA_966080355.1 uncultured Chryseosolibacter sp. | reverse complement strand
TAACACCATCGGATTCTTCGCGCCAGATTCGAGATATGCTGCGTCAGGTGTGGCTGGCGATCAAGTGAATGAATTCAAAGTCATGATGAAAGCGTTGCACGAAGCCGGCATTGAAGTCATTCTCGATGTAGTTTACAATCATACCGCTGAAGGCAATCAACTGGGCCCGACATTATCATTCAAAGGGATTGACAACGCAGCCTATTATCGCCTGACGGAAGAAAACAAGCGATATTACATGGACTACACAGGCACAGGAAACACGCTTAATGCGAATCTACCCAATGTGTTGCGATTGATGATGGACAGCTTACGCTACTGGATCCTCGAGATGCATGTTGATGGTTTTCGATTCGATCTGGCCGCTACGCTTGCGCGCGAATTGCACGAAGTAAATCGACTGAGCGCCTTTTTCGACATCATTCACCAGGATCCTGTCATCTCACAGGTCAAGCTCATTGCAGAGCCGTGGGATATTGGTGAAGGCGGATACCAGGTAGGAAAATTTCCTCCGGGATGGGCCGAATGGAACGGGAAATATCGCGACTGTATTCGTGATTTCTGGCGTGGTGCTGACAGTATGCTTGGAGAATTTGCGCTAAGGTTCACAGGCAGTCCCGATCTGTATGAAGGCGACTATCGAAGACCAACGGCAAGCGTGAATTTCGTCACTGCCCACGATGGCTTCACCCTTCACGATCTTGTTTCTTACAATGAAAAACACAACGAGGCAAACGGTGAAGACAATCGGGATGGCGAAAGCCACAATCGTTCATGGAATTGCGGTGCTGAAGGTGAAACGCAGGATCAAGAAGTGCTCAAACTTCGCGGGCGTCAAAAACGAAATTTTTTAGCCACGTTATTCCTCTCGCAAGGTGTGCCGATGATTGTGGCGGGTGATGAACTCGGGCGGACGCAGCACGGAAATAACAACGCATACTGCCAGGACAATGAGATCTCCTGGATCGATTGGGTAGATGCCGATAATGAACTTTTGGAATTTACCCGCAAGGTGATCCGGCTTCGCAAAGATCATGCGGTGTTCTGTCGCAGACGATGGTTTCAAGGACAACCGATCAAAGGCAGCCATGTGGAAGACATCGCATGGTTCCTCCCCGATGCGTCAGAAATGACGGACGAGCATTGGATCACGGATTTCGCCAAATCACTTGGTGTCTACCTGAATGGCCTGGGAATTCATTGGACTGATCCAAAAGGGAACCGGATCATCGATGACAGTTTCTATGTGATCTTCAACGCACATCATGAACCGGTTTCTTACAAACTGCCTGGCGCAAAGTATGGTAATCGCTGGGCAAAGATCCTTGACACAAGCTCCATGGAAGTTTCCGATAAAGAAGACTATTCTGCCAACAGCGAGGTCGTAGTCGAAGGCCGATCGGTAGTTGTACTCCATCACCCCACCGATCCAAAATTGACAAACCGATGAAGCGATCAGCGGGAATTCTCATGCACATCACTTCGCTGCCGTCAACATCGGGAGCAGGCGATATGGGCCAGGAAGCATATGCTTTTGCAAACTTCCTTCATCGAAGCAATCAGCGCTACTGGCAAATCCTTCCGCTGACTCCGGTTTCCTCAACTCAGGGTTATTCCCCGTATAGCTCAACGTCTGCAATGGCCGGAAACGCATTGCTTATCAGTATCGAAAAGCTTATAGAAGAAGGATGGCTCAGTGGAAGTCAGAAGCTCCCTGCGCCCACGAAAAGCGCAACAAAAGTGGATTTCGAAAAAACATGGAACCGAAAGATCTTATTGCTGAAAAAAGCTTATTCAAATTTCGTGTCGCACCTTCGACCCGCATTCGAATCGTTTTGCGACCGCGAAGCGTTCTGGCTTGACGACTTCGCATTGTTCACCGCGCTCCGCGATCATTTCGGAAAGCCGTGGTACAAGTGGCCGGTGAATTTCCGCCAACGCAAATTGAGATATCTGCTCGACTTTACGGTGAAAAATCAGGAGGTGATCCGATTCGTGAAGTGGCAGCAATTTATTTTTTTTCGTCAATGGACTAATTTGAAACGTTACTGCCATGATCTGAATATAAGCATCATTGGTGATGTGCCATTCTACGTAAGTTATGATTCGGTTGACGTATGGTCTCGCCCGGAGATCTTTAAATTAAAAGAAGATAGCGCGATGGACTTGGTTGCCGGAGTTCCACCTGATTACTTCAATAAAAATGGGCAAATGTGGGGAATGCCCGTCTACCACTGGCATGTTCTTAAAGACCTTGGTTACGACTGGTGGATCAAGCGATTGAAAAAAAATCTTGAGGTCGCGGATGTGCTTCGCCTTGATCATTTCCGTGCCTTCCACGATTATTGGGAAGTTCCCGCAGGTCACAAGACCGCTATCAAAGGGCAATGGCGGCCCGGACCGGGTTACCATTTTTTTGAAACGCTGCGCCAGGAGTTCGGGAGATTGCCTTTCCTCGCGGAAGATCTTGGAGATATAAGTCCGGGCGTTCGTCAACTGCGAAAGCAAGTGGGACTCCCCGGAATGAAAGTGCTCCAGTTCGCCTTTGGAAATTCGATGGCATTGTCGGAGCACATTCCCCACAATTTTGAACGCGATTTTTTCGTATACACGGGGACTCATGACAATAACACAACGGTGGGCTGGTTCACGAAGGATGCGAGTGCAGAAGTTCGACAGCAAGTCGGCTTGTACATGAACCAGGACGCGACCGAAAAAAACATTCATGAGCGGTTGATCCGGCTTGCGTACGCTTCGGTGGCGAAAGTGGCAATCATTCCATTGCAGGATGTTTTGGGGCTCGATGAGCGCGCACGGATGAATGTACCCGCCTCAACATACGGCAACTGGACCTGGAGGCTGCTGCCAGAACAACTGGCAGAAAAAGAAACAGCCTGGCTTCGCGATATGGCCAGGCTATATAATCGAACGGGTTAGGTTCAATTTGTGTTTTGCAAATTCAGTGTAAAGACCGGACGCCCCTCTTCTTTAATGATCCGGCTCGTGAATCGGTTTCCGAACATCCGGAATATTCCATCCTTGCTATTCTTCAACGCTGCGATCAGGCCTGCGTTGACTTTCTCCGCATAGTTGCACACAAGCTCGGATGCATCATCACCATCAAGAATAGCCACCGAGAATTTGCGAAGGCCCGCAATCTCAGCCATTTTGGTAAAATACTCCTCAAGAATGAGGTTCGAATCCTTCGAACGATCACGTACGTGAACAAGGTGAATATGTGCATTAAAGCAGTTTGCAAGTTCCTTTACACGCGACAGTCCTTCCGCCACCTGGTTGTCGGTGATAACACTCACAGCAACGACCATGTTGTTGAATTCATCGATCGAAAATCCTTCTTTGACCGACAAGACTGGACATGGAGCGACAGTAATGACTTGCTCGGCATGATTGCCCACGAAAATTTCTTTAGCGTTTTCCTCTCCTGAAGTTCCCATTACGACCAGGTCGATATCCTTTTGGCTCATGTAAGCATCGAGGCCGTTTTTGAATTTGTCATCGATGACAGCGAAGTCGATGTCGATACCATCGTTGCTATAACGAGCCGCAAGCTCGCTAAGCTGTGATTTTTTCATACTGAGAAGCTCGAGCGTGAAAGCATTTTCTTCATCATCGGCACTAAGGTTTACTTCTCCGGTCGCAGAAAAAGTGGTTCCAAGCGGATGGCGGGTGAAATTCACGAGGCTGATGGATGCCTGGCATCGTTTTGCAATTTCAGCGGCAAGGCGTAGGCCCAGCTCAGCAGTTTCCGATAAGTCGGTTGGGACAAGAATTTTTTTCATATGTAGAGTGCACAGTTACAACTCTTTTCGGAAAATATTGAACCCGCGCTTACTGGAGAACGAGCGCCCGAATTGAGGCAGCTTATCTACATTGCCATACAAAAACAAAAAGCCCCCTGTTCAACAGGAGGCTTTTGCAATCAAAAGGTAATCTTAATTATTGATTCGCTAACCTTACGTTAACGGCATTCAGACCTTTTTTGCCTTCTTTCAGATCAAAAGTTACTTCATCCTTTTCGCGGATGGTGTCAACCAAAAGACCTGACACGTGAACAAAATACTCTTGTCCCGTTGCTGTCTCCTTCACGAAACCGAATCCTTTGGTCTCATTGAAGAATTTTACTGTTCCTACTTTCATTTGATAATTTTAAAATAATGCGACAAAGATATAGGAATTTGCTGTCGGAACAATACACCCCGTTCAACAATTTTGATTTCAGCCTCGGCTGCCACTTGCTATTGGCCTTACGTGAACTCCAGGTAAAGATTCAGAGTTTGTCTTGACCCTTATCTTTTTTCGTTGGTATCTTCGACCATACAACAACAATACTTATGAAGAGAAAAGCAACAGCCGTTTGGAAAGGCTCCGGCAAAGATGGAAAAGGAGTTCTGACTACCCAAAGCACCACACTGAACAATACACAATACTCTTTCAACTCGCGCTTTGCGGAAGGCGTGGGAACAAACCCGGAAGAGCTAGTCGCGGCCGCACATGCAGGTTGTTTCAGTATGAAACTGAGCTTTGTGCTCGGTGAGGCGGGATTCACGCCCGATGAGATCAACACAGATGGTTTTATCACGATAGACAATGGAGCGATCACCAATGCCCACCTGGTTTTAAAAGCGAAAGTGCCGGGTATAAGCAAGCAAAAATTTCAGGAATGTGCCGAAGATGCCAAGAAGAATTGCCCGATCTCCAAACTGCTTAACACCAACGTTACGATGGAAGCAACGCTGCTTTAATCTTTCGATCCTCCGATAGACCAAAGAGGCTGAATGAATGTTCAGCCTCTTTTTTTGACTTGATTTTTTTGTGCAAATCCTGTAGACGGCATTCCACATTGTCCATGTTGAAAACGCTTATCCCATGCCGCGTTTCCGGTGAATTTGGAAGGATACCTGGTGCCACATTGTTTTTGATCGGGTAACCGATGTTCACTAACAGGGCACTCCCGTTGACGCTTCAAAGTATTTTTGAATTTGCTCCTCATAGAAGAAGGATTTGAAATTCCAGGCATATATTTTTTACTTATTCGTAGCTCTGGCGTTATCAAGCGGCTGTTAGCTCCAGAGCCCTGGCCGAATCAGGGTCAAACGAATCGAAAACAAACAAAACCGTTGATACAAACTTTACCCTACTTTAACCTGTTCGCTGCATGAGAGTATTGATGTTTGGATGGGAGTTTCCACCGCATATCTCTGGTGGCCTTGGAACTGCCTGTCATGGTCTGACAAATTCACTGAGCGATGAGAACGTTGACGTACTCTTCGTGGTACCCAAACTCCATGGAGGCGAAAAAGCAGAACGGACAAATTTTATCAACGCAAGTGATATCCCAATCGAAAAACGCGGCAACCTAAAGCAATACATTTCGAATAAGGCGGGCGACCCGGAGGTGAGGAAGGATCTTTACCGGATCACAGACACAAGCCAACGCATCCGCCAGATCGAAGTACCCTCTACCCTTTCACCTTATCGCTCACCTTCGTTTGATGAACAAGCATCGGATATCGAGCATTGGAATCACGCAATGCTCTCCAATGACAATCGCGACACAAGACCCAAGCGAATGACTCAACTTCACAATGACAGCTCATCAAGTTCAGAACATCAAGAGGATAAAAAAGGAACGTACCGATTTTCCGGCTCATACGGATCGAATCTACTCGAAGAAGTAAGGCGATACGCGCAGGTTGGAGCAGCGATTGCCGCGGAGCACGAGTTCGATGTTATACACGCGCACGACTGGATGACCTTCCTCGCAGGTGTAGCTGCAAAAAAAGTGAGTGGAAAACCCCTCGTTGTTCATGTGCACGCTACAGAGTTCGACCGCTCCGGAGAATCGGTCGACCCACAAGTGCACGCGATCGAGTATCAAGGGATGGCTGAAGCAGATTGCGTTGTTACGGTCAGCAACTGGACAAAAAAAATTGCCGTGAGCAAATATCATGTTCCGGAAGAAAAAGTCTGTGTCGTGCACAATGGTATCATTCCAAAAATTCAAACGGCAAGCGTGTTCTCTCCTCCACCGATCGGATCGCACATCGTGACTTTTCTCGGACGGATCACCTATCAGAAAGGCCCGCTCTATTTCGTAGAGGCTGCGCGTAAAGTTTTGAACGTCATACCCGAGGCGCATTTTGTTGTAGCCGGATCGGGAGATCTGCTTCCTCTGATGATAGAACGGATTGCCCAGCTTCGCATGTCGTCACGGTTTCACTTCACAGGTTTTTTACGCGGAAACGATATTGACAAGATCTGGACGATGTCGAATGTGTATGTGATGCCTTCTGTCTCCGAGCCGTTCGGCATCGCACCGCTCGAAGCGATACAGGCGGGAGTACCGGTAATCATCTCGAATCAATCCGGTGTGGCTGAAGTAATGCCTCAC
>CBHROW010000325.1:0-6418 GCA_966080355.1 uncultured Chryseosolibacter sp. | reverse complement strand
AGATGGCGACTATGACCAGGGAATGTTTCTTGGGGTTGAGCAAATTGCAAACCTTCTCTCGAATGAAGAATTCCAGGAGAGTGAAGCCGGATATGTCGATGATGGTCGTGAAGCGTTTTATGGTCTTTCGGTTTTGATCTCGATGATCTTGGTAATAGCTTTTTTCATCAAGCGCTCGCAAAAGAAAAAGAAAAAGCCCGGACCTCGAATCAACAACAACATGACCAACTGGTCGCTATGGTATTTGCTTTTTCCGGCAGTTGTGATGGTGATCGCCACGTTTTCCATGAGCATGACCATTTTCTTTCTCGGACTGTACGGAGTATTTCTCTTGTCACTGTTCGATCGATGGAGAAGAACGATGTTCACCGCCAACGGGCTTGAAAAGCAAAAACAATTTCAACTTGCTTCTGATTTTATGCGAAAGCAGAAAAACTATTGGTTCGCCATGTCTTTTTTCTTTCCGATCCCTGCAATTTTTCTTACAGCCCGAACGCGATCTAAGATAAATTACTTCCGTGATCATCCACGCAATTGTGTGAAGTGCGGTGGCCCATGTGAAAAATTATCCGAGGCGACTGAAGACGAATTCCTCACTGAAGCCCAGATCAAAGAAGAAGAATTGAAATCGATCGACTACGATGTTTGGAAATGCACCCGATGCGCAACGATCGACCTGGTTGTCTACGAAAATGAAAGTTCGAAATACGAATATTGCCCAAAATGTCATGCGAGAACATACAGACTCGACCACGTGACAACTACAATGCCTGCGACATACGAAGCAGACGGTTTAAAAGAACAAACATTTCAATGCAGTTTTTGCAATCACAGCGCGATCGTAGCCATCGCCATTCCGATGCTCGTTGCCAGCAGCAGCAGCGATAGTAGCAGCGACTCCGGCAGCAGCTCCGACAGCGGAAGCTTTGGTGGCGGAGATTCTGGAGGCGGAGGATCGGAAAGTAGCTGGTGAAAATCTGGTGCTGGGTGCTGGGAACTAGCTAGATGCTGGCAAAAGACAAACTCATAAGTATCAGCTCCGCTTTTATTGACAAGTACTCTCCGCAATGGCTCCTGCGTCCGACTCCCCTAGCACCCAGAACCTAGCACCAACGCACGAAATCATTAAAGGAAATCGACACTTCAATTCAGCACAAGAAAAGGTTAACAACTACAAAATACTCCACTCCTCATTCAGCACCGGGATCGCGCTGTGGGCTGTGAGATCGAACTGACAGGGAACAACTGCAACGTAATTATTCGCGATCGCCCACTCATCGTTGTCTTCACCTTTGTCGAAGTTTACAAAGTTTCCAACCATCCAGAAGTAGCGTCTTCCGTTCGGATCGAAACGTTCGTCAAAATCTTCAACCCACTTGGCATTCGCCTGACGACAGATACGAACGCCTTTCAAAGACTCATTCCTTAGCGGAGGAAAATTGACATTGAGTGCGACACCTTTTGGCAAACCTTTCTGCAGGACCTGGCTCGTGATTTTTCTGATGTAGGGAACAGTGTGCGAGAAATCGGCTGTGTGCGAAAAATCTGAAAGGGAAAAACCGATCGCGGGAGTTCCTTCGATGGCTCCTTCGATCGCTGCCGACATGGTTCCGGAATATAACACACTGATAGAGGTATTGCTGCCGTGATTCACCCCACTCACAATGACATCAGGCTGGCGCTTGTCCTTCAACACAAAATGACGCGCCATTTTCACGCAATCTGCGGGTGTGCCGGAACACTCCCAGGCCTTCACGCCTTCGAAAATAAAATTCTCTTCCAGGCGCAAAGTATTGCCGACCGTGATCGCGTGACCCATTCCGGATTGCGGACTGTCTGGCGCAACAACGATAACTTCGCCAAGCTCTTTCATAACGTTGACAAGTGTCAAAATTCCCTTGGATGTGATGCCGTCATCATTGACGACCAGGATCAACGGTTTACGCATAAGTAAAAAACAGAAACGTGAATCTACGTTGCTGTCCGCAAAGTTCAAGCGTAACGCAATGAATGTTTTTGGTTATCCGCCAAATAAGGAATTGTAATAGTCGACAACGCGAGCAAAGTCGTCTTTGTCATCGAGTCTGAGGCGGTTGTGGCGCATGAACTTATCAACTTCGTCAGACTTATTGCCCATCATCGACATGAGATCGACTTTATTTCCGTCAAACTCTTTGATATCGCCATTTTCCTTGATAAAAAAATATTTGTAGCTGAGCACATATCGCCCGGTGCTGCCGTACATCGAGTTGTAAAAACGGTACTCGAGAAATTCGCGGGTGAGCAGGGTGAGCTTTCCCTCTTCCAGCAATTCAAAGAATATCGGAGCTTTATACCCAGGTGAAGAAACATAGGGTAATGCAAAGAATCGCCTGTATCGATGCGTGTTGTCATCGTAGATCTCGAAGAATAATACTTTTCGCGCGGTGAAAGCTTCGGGTTGATCATTTTTCACCGCGTACTGCACAAGGTCTTTTTGAAGATCATACTTCAGTAGTCCCCTGAGCGTATCACCACTTTCAAGAACCACCCTTCCATCATACCAACGTTCTGATGGCCAGTTCTGACCATAAGAAAAAGAATTCAACACAATTAGAAAAATTGTTGTCGCTGACAACCTCAACAATGCTTCATATCGTGTTGCGCTTTTCAAGCTACTTGTTCTTCAAAATGGTGTGACCGAGTTTGTCGCGTTTGGTCAACAGATATTTTTCATTGTGCGGATTGGGAGTTATCTCGATCTCCACATTGTCAACAATTTCCAGACCATAACCCATAAGGCCAACGCGCTTTTTCGGATTGTTTGTCATCAACCGGATCTTGGTAATACCGAGATTTCGAAGGATCTGTGCTCCGATCCCGTAATCACGTTCATCCATGTCGAAACCGAGTTTGAGGTTCGCCTCGACAGTATCAAAGCCTTCTTCCTGCAGTTTGTAGGCTTTGAGTTTGTTGAGTAAACCGATGCCACGTCCCTCCTGCTTCATATAAAGTACAACACCTTTGCCCGCGCGATCTACCATCTCCATGGCATGGTGCAGCTGAGAACCACAGTCGCAGCGACACGAGCCAAAGATATCGCCTGTTACGCAAGATGAGTGAACACGAACGAGGATCGGCTCATCTTTTGTCCAGGTGCCTTTCACAAGAGCAAGATGCACTTCATGCGAGTTTGTTTGCTCGAATGCGATAAGTTTGAAATGCCCGTGCTCGGTCGGCATATCGACTTCAACCTGGCGACTGATCAGCGATTCCTTTTTAACACGATACTCGATGAGGTCTTTGATCGAAACCAGTTTGAGCTGGAATCGTTCAGCAACTTTCACCAGGTCGGGCAGGCGTGCCATAGATCCGTCTTCATTCATGATCTCTACCAGAACACCGGCAGGTTTGAACCCAGCCAGACGTGCAAAATCAATTGCAGCTTCGGTGTGACCTGCTCTTCGCAAGACTCCTCCCCTTTTGGCTTTGAGTGGAAAAATATGACCCGGTTTTCCAAGCTCCTCGGGTTTAGTTTCCGGATCGACCAGTGCGCGAATGGTTTTAAACCTGTCGTGCGCGGAAATGCCGGTAGTACAACCATGACCGATCAGATCGACAGATACGGTGAAGGGTGTTTCAAACGTTGCGGTGTTCCTTCCAACCATCAGCTCAAGTCCGAGCTCATCGCATCGGTCTTCAACGAGGGGCGCGCAAATGAGTCCGCGGCCGTGGGTGGCCATGAAGTTTACGATCGCCGGTGTAATACATTCGGCAGCGCAAATAAAGTCGCCTTCATTCTCGCGGTCTTCGTCATCGACTACAATGATCACTTTTCCGTTCTTGATCTCTTCGATCGCTTCTTCAATGGTGTTTAATTTGATATCGTTCATTTTGGGTATCTGCAAAGCTGGTCAGTTATTCAATCTTTAGAGGTTCTTTAAGTCGTGGCTGCAAGCTGCAAGCGTCAGGCTGCAAGCTGTGAGTGCTGCTTAATGAATTTCTCCAGATTGTTCCATACATAATATGTTCGTCTTAAATTCTATTTGCATCGTGGCCTTGCCAAAGTTTGTAAAGGGGGCTAAAGCCCGGATTTTTATCTACTCAATACCCCCGGCTGAAGCGCGGGGGTTACTGGTCTTTTCGCGATCGTGTGCCCGCCCTGTCTTTAAACCCGCTGCCTTGGCTACGGGCTAGCGTTACCTAAGCTGCCTATCGTTTCCAACACCTGAACACCCGACTGAATCTACCAGCCATTCTATTAAGGTTATTGCTAATCATAAAGTTCCAGCCACGAAACTTTCATCATGCGGATCCCTTACTTCGCGATCACTATTCCCAAAATACCGGCAATCTCTTTTTCTGCGCCTTTGAGTTGTTCGTGGATCGTGAAGTACTTATCAAGGTCGCCTTCGGTATCAGACTTCTTCATTTCCGCCAGGTTCTCTTCCATCAACCGCTGAATGAGCCTGAACTTCAAACGGAGAATGTTCGTGTAGGCAACATCATGAATGATCTCTTTTTCATTCGTGATATAAATATGATACTTCTCTGCCCAGTGCTTGCTGGTTTCATAACGGTTTGTGGTCAACGCGGCAACCATGTTCTTAACTTCTTGTACACCATGCTCCATAAAATAAAGCGTGTCCGCGGTCTCACCACGTTCAGAGGCTTCACGGAACATGCCATAGATGGCTTTGTACACAGGATTGGTAAACTCGACATCCTCGAGTTCCGTCAATATAAAATCCTTCAGGCGTTGCTCCTCATACTGGCTCTCTGCATAGTTCAGCAGCAACCTGATCGTTTCACGTTCCTGAAGCTGAACAATGTTCGTGATATCTGTTTTTGAAACCTGGGGTTCAGGTTCGGCAACAGCCTCAACGGGCTCCTTCGGGCTTTGCTTCAGTTTTTCCTGAAGTTTTTTATCGCGTTCACCGATCAGGATTTTATTCAACTCGGTGATCAGTACGGCCTCAGAAATAGAAAGCAGTCTGCTCGTTTCCTGGATATAAACAGAACGCTTGATGGGATCGGGAATTACGCCAATGCTCGTAACAATCTCGCGGATCGCTTCTGCTTTTTTGATCGGGTCATTGCCGGAGTCTTTCGAATACAGATCGATCTTGAAAGAAATAAAATCCTGGCTATGGCCTTTCAGATAATTTTTGAATTCCGTGCTGCCAACCTTGCGCGAATAGCTGTCGGGATCTTCACTATCGGGCAGTAAAACGATGCGCACGTTTAGTCCGCCTTTCAACACCAGGTCGATCCCGCGCACCGCGGCTTTGATACCTGCAGCGTCACCATCATACAAAACCGTAACATTTTCGGTGAACCTGCGCATCAGCTTGATCTGATCTTCGGTCAGCGCGGTTCCCGATGAGGCAACAACATTTTCAATGTCGGCCTGATGAAGTGAAATCACATCGGTGTAGCCTTCAACAAGATAACAGAATTCCTCCTTGCGGATCGCATTCTTCGCCTGGAACATTCCGTAAAGCACATGGCTCTTGTGGTAGATCTCAGTTTCGGGCGAGTTGATGTATTTAGGCTGATCTTTTTCCTTGGTGAGAATACGCGCGCCAAACGCGATGACTTTTCCCGATAAGTTATGAACCGGAAAGATCACCCTTCCGCGAAAGCGATCGTAACGTTTACCTTCATCTTTGCGAATAAGCAGTCCGGCTTTTTCAAGCAGGTCGTCCGTGTAGCCAATACCGGTAGCTTTGCGCGTCAGGTCATCCCATTCATTCAGCGCGTAACCCAGCTCGAATTTTTCGATGGTTCGGTCATTGAATCCGCGTTCCCTGAAATAGCTCAAGCCGATGCTTTTACCCTCATCGCTGTTGTGCAAAAGACCTTTGTAGTGATCCTTCGCAAAGTTCATGAGTATGTAAAGGCTGTCGCGCTCACTTTGGGTGGCGCGTTCTTCATCAGTGCGCGTGGCCTCTTCTTTGATGTCAACCCCGTACTTTTTGGCGAGATAACGGATGGCTTCGAGGTAGCTCATGCCCTCGTGCTCCATCACAAAGGTTATCGCATCCCCACCCTTTCCGCTGCTGAAATCCTTAAAGATTCCTTTGGCGGGAACAACGTAAAAGGAAGCCGTTTTTTCATTCGTGAAGGGGCTGAGTGCCTTGTAGTTCTGGCCCGACCGCTTGAGGGAAACGAAGTCGCCCACCACATCGACTATATCAACGCGGTTCTTTACTTCATCGATCGATTCGCTGCTTATCATTCAACGTCAGGCGGTTAACACTGACCTCGTCTTTATCGACAGGTCCTGAGGGTCAAAGATAAAAATAACTATCGTGACCCATGACTTCGCATTTCACTATTCCTGCCTTAACTTGCCCGCTGTTTTTAAACGATTTTTCCCTGTTTTGTTGTTCTACTCGCATGAATTTTACGCAATCCGATATTCTCAAAGCACTCT
>CBHROW010000324.1:0-6420 GCA_966080355.1 uncultured Chryseosolibacter sp. | reverse complement strand
ACACGTGCTCTCTTTCACAAGTTGCCACTCACCTATGATCGATTGCGCCTGGCTTGTTAAAATAACGCCAGTAAAAAAGAAGATCAGGATCAGCGTTTTCATATAGGCCGGTGTTTAAACCGAATTTACCAAAAATTAAGCCAGTTGAGTTCCTATGCAAAGTTTTTATGAGAGCACTGTTTCGAGGTTATTTGAAAACTGGCTCGTTTATGCGAATTTCGGAACTTTTGATTGACTACCTATGGCTGAACAAGCAATTGTAATTACTGGCGGATATCTCGACACGGCTAGTGCAAAAACCGCGCACGGACTCATCCGGGGAACAGACCGTTTCTCGATTATCGGAATTATCGATCACAAACATCCGGGGAAAGATGCGGGAGAAATTCTCGATGGAAAAAACCGGGGCATGCCGATCTACGGTTCATTGTCTGATTTTATTTCTTCGGGAAAAAAAGCGCGCTATTGTATTGTAGGTGTCGCCACAAAGGGTGGCGTAATTCCTGAAAGTTTGAAGTCGATGTTGCGCGAGGCACTTGAGAACGGATTTTCATTGGTCAACGGATTGCACGAATACGTTTCCGATATTCCTGAGCTTGCCGGCCTTGCAAAGCAAAAAGGACTCGAGATCATCGATGTTCGCAAGCCCAAGAAAGTGAAGGATCTGCATTTTTGGACGGGGAAGATCAAGGAGGTGAAATGCCCGAAGGTAGCAGTGCTCGGTACTGACTGCGCCATGGGCAAACGTACAACAACGCGCTTCCTTGTTGAGGCGATGCGCAAAGCGGGATACAAAGCCGAGATGATCTACACCGGTCAGACAGGATGGATGCAGGGGGCAAAGTATGGATTTGTGTTTGACTCCACTTTGAATGATTTTATTTCCGGGGAAATGGAACACGCTGTGGTTTCTTGCTATAACGAAGTGAAACCCGACATCATTTTTATTGAAGGACAATCTTCACTTCGTAATCCGAGTGGTCCTGCGGGTGCCGAGTGGATCGTGTCTGCTGACGCGGATGGCGTAGTGCTCCAGCATCATCCGCCCCGCAAGCAATACAAAGACATGGAATATTATCCAGCATATATTCCCGATCCCAAAGATGAAATTGCCTTGATCAAAATGTATGGCGGAAACACGGTTGCAATGACTTTGAATACGGCAAAGATGAATCTGCAGGATGCACGCGACTACGCGAAGAGATCTGAAAGAGAACTCGGTATTCCGGTTGTGCTTCCGCTTGAAGACAGCGTTGACGCACTAGTTCCCGTGTTTGAGGCTATGATCAAAAAATCGCGATAGTATGGCCAAGATTAGATCGATCACAAGCTGGCACGCTGACCTGGGCAATACCAAGCCCTATACAATTGCATTTAAAACTGTCGATCAGGTTCGCAATGCGTTTGTCGAAATTACGCTCGACAACGGTGAGACGGGAATCGGCTCAGGCAATCCAAGTGAATATGTGGTTGGAGAAAACCTGGCCCAAACCATCGATGCGCTGAACGCTCAAAACATCGAATTTCTTGTCGGGCGAGACATCCGCGATTTTTACCAGCTCGTGTTTGAAGTGCAGCAAAAATTTCCAAAGAATCCGGCTGCTCGCGCTGCCCTGGACATTGCGTTGCATGACGCATTCACGAAGTACCTTGGCGTTCCGCTTGTGCGCTTTCTCGGTCAAAAAATTCAAACGCTGCCAACTTCAAATACCATTGGTATCAAGAATGTGGAAGAGACCGTTCGAGAAGCCGGAGAGTATATCAAAGCCGGGTTCAAGATCCTGAAAGTGAAGCTTGGAAAAGATCTTGAAGAAGACATTGAGCGGTTAGTGAAGATCCGGGAAAATTTTGGTAAACAGGTTGTAATCCGCATTGATGCCAATCAGGGATACTCGGTACAGCAAACGATCGCTTTTTATAAGCGAACAGCGGCTTTGAATATTGAATTGATCGAGCAGCCTCTCCCGGCAAAATCAGTTTCAGAAATGAAAGGATTGCCGGACGAGATCAGGGAAAAAATTGCAGCGGATGAATCGCTTATTTCTCCTAAAGACGCCATCGAATTGATCAAACCGCCACGTGCTTCCGGCATCTTTAACATCAAGCTCATGAAATGCGGTGGCGTAAGTCAGGGATTGAAAATTGCGAATATTGCCCGCGAAGAGAATGTCGACCTTTTCTGGGGATGCAATGACGAAAGTATTGTTTCAATAACAGCAGCGCTTCACGCGGCCTTTTCGTGCCCGAATACAAAATACATCGACCTGGATGGCAGCCTCGACCTCGGACGCGATGAGGTGAAGGGTGGATTTATTTTAAAAGACGGAATGATGACGTGTAGTGAAAAACCCGGACTTGGTGTAGCGCGGATCTAGATCAGGTCAAAGGCACGCGCATACATCGTAAGATCGAACGATGTTTTCGCTTCCAGCTTGCGTTTGATGTTCTTGCGGTGAGTTTCAGCAGTTGCCAGTGAAATGTGAAGGTCTCTCGAGATCTCAGCGGCTTTTTTTCCCAATCCCATATAGCGCAGTACTTGCTTTTCGCGCTTGGTAAGCCGTTCGAATTTTTCCAGATTTTTTCTCAGAAAGTTATTTTCATCCAACACCCTGGCGACTTTTGTCGTGATGTGATTTTTGGGATCAATGGGTATGGCTACCGCGATCGTTAGCAACGGCTGCCCAAAATCATCACGCATGAAAATTTTTACCGAGGTGGAATACCAAGCCCATTCGTGTGTCAATTCCGACTTCACCCGCTGGAACAATGCCACGATCTCATCGTCATTATTCTTTTGCAGCAAGCTTATCATGATCGGAACGTGTTGCTCCGCTTCAATGGGGTCGAAAAATCTTTCGTAATACTGCGGGCCCATTCGAATTAGCTCGTCCAGGTCAACGCCAAGGATCCGCTGGCCGCGGGGCGACATATATGCCACCGTAAGATCCTTGATATGATGTATAATGATAACGCCCGGCACCTCTTCTGCAAAGGCTTCGATCTCACGGATCTTGAACGCAATTCGTTGTTCTAGGCTAGACGTTGAGGTCATGGGGGAACTCGTATTCAAAACTAGTCAAAATGAGGCGTATGAAACTACCTCGAACAAGATGTCATGATACAGTTTCTATCCCACGTAAGTTTTCGAAAGCTATTCCGACAAATTTTCCCGCGGCTGGCGTCTTTTGCATCTCGTTTCGTCAGTCTTCTCATCACAAATGATGCACGGAAAGAGGAGAATAACGGTTGGCACATTTTTGACAAAACGATCGCAAAAAAGAGAGTGCCTATTGAATTTTTCTAACTCGCGATTTTCAAAAAAACCATGGAAGCCATTCATGTTGATGCATAAACTTAAGAAGCTGCTCAGCGAGATCACGGCTTAGCCATCGACATGATACGATCGACATGATCGCGGAGCGTGCAATGACTTTCGAAAACTGCCATGCACAGTTCGCGACAAGGGTAAACCAGAAATAAAAAAGAGCCGCTGACGGGCCCTTCTTTTTCCTATTCTGTTTTCAGATAGTGAAATGAATTTTCGAAATATTTCCGTTTGAGATCGCGGTATTTGTCGCGGTCTTTTTCTTTGATCTTCTTGCCATTGATGATCACCTCTTCATTATTGTATTCGATGGTGTTGATCTTCTCGTCTTTTGAGATATAGCCGTCCTTAACCAGCATGTCCTTCAACTCTTCCTGATAACGTGCAGAACGCAACTCCATTTCTTTCAACTCCTCCTCCATTTTGCGTGTATTGAATCCCAGCGCGTCCAGGTCAGCTGCTCTAGCTGCCAAAGCTTCTTCCACTTCCGCGCGAGGACCGGCAAGGGCTTCTATATCCGCCAGGGCTTTCGCTTCAGCAAGGTGAGCAAGTTCGATGTCGCGCATCTGTTCCTGTTCGTTCATTTTGAAAGCTTCCATTTGGGCAAGTGCCTGATATCTGTCGGCAGCGATTTTAGATTCCTCGAGATCTCCCCAGTGATAACTGAAATCGGCAGAGAACTTGTCTTTCATCTCATTCATCATTTTATCAAAGTCTTTCTGATTCTTTTTATAAAAATCACCGAATTGCTCTTTGAATTTTTTCTCGAATGCTTTGCTGAAGCCTTCCCAGTTTTCATTGCTGCGGTAAAATCCGTGGGGGATAGTGTCGCTGAAGTCGAAGTGAAAGGACGGGATCGCAGGTATTGCCGGAATTCCAGGGATCTCAGCGATCATGGGTGTGGGAGGGATTGCAGGAACGATGTCTGGGAAGTCGGTCATATCAGCGATTGCCGGAAAGGGTGCGTCAAAAAAGTCTGTAGGAAGATCTCCCTCGAATTCTTCGAATATCTGCTCATGCGCTTTTCCATTCTCATCGAAGGTGATGATGGTTGTGCGGCCTTTGCTTTTTGAGCGGATGGTGGTATCCTGAACTCCGTTGGTAGCAGACGCGATTTTTTTATCTCGCGGGGTACGGTTTTCGGTTTTGATGGTGAGCCATGATGCACAGACGAGGCCGACCACAAGGAGCACGGCCGGGATCAGTCTGTCTTTTGCGGAGTAATTTGCGCCAGATTTTTCCATAATACGTTTGATTCGATTCAACAATTGATTCCTATTCGTGGCCAGTGAAAGTGCAAGTGCAGGGTTAGACTGCCGCCACGCTTCAAGTTGCGCCAGTGCGAAGGCATAAGCAGTAGAATTGCCATGACGAACCACTTCGTCATCGCAGCAGTATTCGCGTTCCCTGCGGATGATATTGGACAACACCCACACGAACGGATTGAAGAAAAACAAGGTCTCGATGAAAGCTTGCAGCAGGTTGATGATAAAATCGTGACGTTTGATGTGAGCCAACTCATGCACGAGAATTGTCTCGATCTGTTCGGTGCTCAATCCTCCTACCATTCCAAACGGAAGCAAGATGACGGGCTTCAGATATCCAACTACCATGGGTGTGGAAATTCGAGACGATTCCGCCAGTCCAACATCACCGCGTATAGCCATAACGTTGGCCAATTTTGCAAGCATGTCGTTCCACGATTGATCAACGGCCAGGCTATTGGTTTTGAGGTTTTGCAAGTAAACCCAGCCTGAAAAAAACCGGATCGAAAACATGCATGCTCCCGTGAGCCACGCCATCAGGAGCCAGGTCATATGATTTGCAATTGCATGGATAAGGCCAGCAATGCCTGCTTGCGTCTGCGAAGCCTGTGCGGGTTGGTCCGCCAACACTTTCAATGAGAACAGCTCATTTGCGGTTGGTTCAGCTGTGATCGAAGAATTGTTAACTACTACGAATGTGACCGCGCTGGCTATCACAAAAAGCAATAACGATGAACACGCTGCTGCATAGCGAACGGTTGACCATCGCGCGGGCATCAGACGAAGAACCGTGACCAGGATAAGGACGATCGCCAATGCCTGCCACAGTGAATTGATGAGCACCCATCCAATCGACTCAATCCATTGAGGTAGTGTCGCTTCCATAACTATTTGTTTCCTCCTTCGAGTTTTTCCAGATATTTTCTGATTTCTTTAAGCTCCTCAGGCGATGATTTGCTGTTGCCAAGCGCGCTCATCACCAGCTGCATAGCCGATCCCTCAAACACTGTGGTGATCATCTTATCGACCAATTGTTGCCTTGTATTTTGTTGGGTTGGAACTGCCTTATAGAGATGAAGCTTTCCGGACTTTTGGCGTGTCACCAGTCCTTTTTCATGCATGATTTGCATCAGCTTTAAAATAGTGGTATAGCCATTGGCTTGCTCGCCACCCATTTCCTCATGGACTTCCTTTACCGCCACAGGCCCCTTATTCCATAAAATTTGAAGGATTTCAAGCTCTTTTTCAGTCGGTTTGACAGGCATTTTGTTCATGATACGAACGTTTTCGTATAACAAGTTTAATTCATGAACGGCTTGGATACAAGATTTGTTACGAAAAAATTCGTAAAAATGATAAAAGTATGATGCGTTGCAGGGAAGGGAACTAGCCTACGTTTTTTATCCAATATCTGCCCAAAGAGAGAATTCTAGCTTTCAAGGAGACCGGTCACGAGTTTTTTCCACTGCACGTTCGATATGCCCATGATAGCCGTAGTGCCCACCACCGCATTGCGTATTTTGTCTGCGGTGTTGGTTGTAGCCGTATTAGGTTTTTCGTTGCGGCCGAGTACAGCAGCCTCTACTTTGTTCCCATTTCGTTCAATGACAAAAGAGCTGGTGCTGTCGTCAGAGAAGAAATGCGCGACATTATTTGAATTTGTTTCCGGATTGGGCGAGGGCCTGACGCGAACTGCAAAAAATTCATGATGCGCATCCGGATTGCCTGACTGCTCTATTTTTTCAACCCGGGCCCAATCAGAGCCACTTCCTTCGGCCGACCCAGGACCCGGCAAGTCGATCTTGAAATAATCTCCTTTTTCAACTGTTC
>CBHROW010000323.1:0-6423 GCA_966080355.1 uncultured Chryseosolibacter sp. | reverse complement strand
TTAAATAGCGCCTTGATCTTTAATCACAGCAACCAACGCTACGAACCAATCACGGCCATTAGCGGTTAACTGAGCATTGTCGTCACTATGCTGCAAAATTTTTATTGCGGGTTGAGCGGCCTGCAGCTGCCAATTCCCAAGTACAAATTTCCCGAGCCGTTCCAGTCAGCATCACGGCTTTCCTACTATTCTTCTTTCTTCAATAGTATCGAAGTCAATAGCACGTTTTATGCGCTACCACAAGGAAAAACTTTAATAAAATGGTCTCATGAAGTTTCCGACAATTTCAAATTCACTTTCAAATTATGGAAGCAGATCACGCATACAAAAAGTCTGGAGTTTCAAGAATCCGATGTACAACGATTTTTTAAAGTGATTGAACATGTTGGCGACAAAAAGGGCAGCGTGCTCATTCAATTTCCGGCAAGCGTCAAAAGCAACTGCATGCCGCAGCTCGACCGCCTGTTGTATGCCGTTTCACAAAACAATATTGATAAAAATTGGAACGTAGCAGTTGAGTTTCGCGACAGATCGTGGTACGGAGACGAGACTTATGATCTGCTCGGCAATTTCGGATGCACGATGGCACTGCACGACAAATCAGGTGCAGGGTCACCGCATTTAACTTCCAGGTTCGATACATTGTACGTGCGCTTCCACGGTCCGCAAGGCAACTATCGAGGAACCTATTCAGAGGCATTTCTATACGAATATGCGAATTATGTTTGCGAATGGATTGCAGATGGAAAACTAGTGTATGTGTATTTCAACAACACAGCTGGAACTGCATTTCACGACTCGCGAAAATTCAGTGAGTATGTCAAAGAGATGGAGCACGCAAATAGGTGACTAACCCGTGAGTTCCCTCCAGCTCTCTCCCGGTGAAATTGCATCACCGCGTATTTCGGTTTTGAAATATGAACTGACACCAACTCGGCTTCGTCACCCAGACGTGTCTTCACAGGGGAAATTCAGAGCATGACCAACAGTTGGAATGCAAACATTCGAACATTTGCAGATGTATGCGGAGTCCCCGAATGGAAACTCCGCAATGACATCGAAATATTTACCCTCTCGGGTTCAATGGAAGTGAAACGAGAAATATTTATTTCACCATCTCTTGTTATAACCGCCATCTCCCCTGCCGCCTCCGCGATTTCCATAACCACCACCACCGGAATTTTCCGTTTTAGGTCTTGCCTCGTTCACGATCAGGTTTTTGCCCTGAAAATCATAACCGTTCAATTCCTGGATAGCCTGTTTGCCAGAAGCCGTGTCGCTCATTTCGATGAATCCGAAACCTCGGCTTCGGTTTGTCAATTTGTCCATAACGATTTTTGCTGACGTAACCTCGCCATGCTGTTCGAATAGTTCCTTCAAATCACTTTCCGATGCTTTGAAAGGAATGTTTGCTACATAAATGTTCATGATCTATTGTTTAAAAGATGATAAAAAGTGTTCTCACCGATCGAAAGTATTCAAGAAAGATTTCTCTTCATTTTTGCTATCGCCATAATACATTTTCCATAAGTCGTTAAGTTTATTGTCCATCAGCGGGTCCAATGGTACCAGGCTTTCACCCGCGAATACTTTATGCTGCAGCCAGTGCAGTTCACCGTTCACGTCTTCCCACCGCACGTCACACAGCGCTTCATCTCCCAGCAATTTTACAGGAACAACAAGGGAATATTGCGCAGGCATCTGATAATGTTGCTCATATCTTTTGATCCTTCGCGGAGATACTTTGTAAGGCTTCGATAGCTTGATTGTCATATTCCGGAATTAGATGGTAACCGTCTGGTATTTTCCCAACTGTTTGAGAAGTCGTGCGTGGGCAGCGAGAGCGCCAATGAAAGTTTTGGAAGTCTTGTAAGGCAGTCCGAATTCCAACGCAGTGGTTTTTACGATGGAGGCTATCTTGCGGTAATGTACATGGCAAATATTCGGAAACAAGTGATGCTCGATCTGAAAGTTCAGTCCTCCGACATACCATGAGAACCATCTGCTGTTGTTTCCGAAGTTGGTTGTTGTGAGCAGTTGATGTACGGTCCAATTATGCTCAAGCATCCTTTCGTCATCCGGCAATGGAAATTTTGTGCCTTCAATAACGTGAGCGGGCTGAAAAATAATGGCGAGAATGAATCCGGCAATGTAGTGCATGACCATAATACCCATTACAATTTGCCACCAAAGCCATGGTGTGATCAATAACGGTACTACGAAAGCATAAGCGATATAAACAATCTTAGTCAGGAACAAGATCATCCATTCTCTGGCAACATTGGCTTTTTGGCTTTTCGCAAAACCATTTTTTTGATACTTATAAAGACGTGTGAAATCCTTGAAGAACAGCCATACAATGGTCATTAGTCCGTACAAGAACCAAGCATAGATAAACTGATATTTGTGGATTCTCTTCCAGGAAGTATGCGGTGTCATGCGCAGCGCACCACGCGGGCTGATGTCTTCGTCTTCGCCATGAATGTTGGTGTAGGAATGATGCAACACATTATGCTGCATTTTCCAATTGAATGAACTTGCGCCCAAAAAATTTAATGAATAGCCAATGATCGTGTTGACCCAGCCTTTTCTCGAATAAGCTCCATGATTCGCGTCATGCATGACAGACAAACCGATGCCAGCCAATCCGAGGCCCATCAATACAATTAACATGAAAACGCCCGGCAATACCGTTACGATATCTGAAACGATCAACGTGTAGGGCACAACATATAGTAAAAACATGAAGCCGGTCTTTATGATCATTTCCGCATTACCATGCTTTGAAATACCGTTTTGTCTGAAATATTCATTGACGCGCTTATTGACGGTATTTGTGAATTCACGCTGTGTGCCTGCAAACTTGATGGGTGAGTTATTCATGTTCGGAAAGCGCTGTTGCGTACCTGCATCGCTGATTTGCGAGATGGTCACAAAGCTTTGAGTTTGTTTACAACTAACAGAAGGCGTACTTCTGCAATCTTATAATACTAGACTTCAAGAATGTTTGGTGCTGCCTGCTAACTGGGGAGCTTAAGAGACTACAGATGGCGAACCAGGCAGTGAATTAGTTTCCGCAATTGATAACTCAAAACTACAACTTAACGCCTTCAATTCCTATCATTAGTTGGCATTCCAAGGCAGCTGTGTCGAAACAGTACACAAATTCATCGCATGCTTCCTCGAAATGCCGTATATTTGGGACACTTTATTAATCTATTCGCCCGCTCAAACTTTCTTATCAAAGTGCCTGTCGATAAGCGACCTTGATGAACACTTTAATAAAGCAGATTGTAAACCAGCTTTATAAAGTGAGAAATGAACATGATATTGATGAAGAGGACAAAGACGATCAGTCGCTTTTTTGCAGAAGTGATTGTCGAAGCTGACACTACGAACTGCTGCAACAAGAATTGATCAACGTGCTACCGACATAAAAACTACTCGTTAACCCTAAAATCATGCTAGCAAGAACATACAGTGGACTTTGGAGTAAATACCGCCCTGCTTTGCTGAAACTGATGATTGATTCAGAGCAAGAACCTCAGCAATACAGGCTTTCGTCACATGAATTCATCGCTTGCAACAACGGAAAGAAAATAACATTTTCTTTTGAACTGGAAGTTGCCGAGGGAAAAATCGTTTCGGGCACCAAAGGCTCGGGCGTTGCCCAAGATCTGCTGGAAGTACTTCGTATCTCACCGAAAGCGAACGAACTGCTATCTGCCGGACGCTATCATTTTTTAATGAACAACCAATTTATTCTTCACATACAAAAAAGAACAACACTAAGTCAGTAAGCATGGCAGACACATTTAACAAAAAGGAAAAAGAGAAGCGCAAACAGCAAAAGAAGAAAGAAAAGGAAATGCGCAAGGCAGACCGGCAGTCGAACGCTAAAAGCGGTTCGCTGGAAGATATGCTTGCATACGTTGATGAGAATGGAAATATTACGTCAACGCCTCCTGACCCGAGCAAAAAACGGGTGATCAACGAAAGCGAAATTATCATCGGCTCGAGGAATATCGGAGGGATCGAGGCTGATCCTGTTAGAAAGGGTCGCGTCACTTTTTTCAACAACTCGAAAGGTTACGGTTTTATTAAAGATACGCAGACGCAGGAAAGCGTTTTTGTTCACATCAACGCTTTGACGGTTCCGATCCAGGAGAACGACATAGTTACTTTTCAAACCGAGTCTGGTCCAAAAGGTCTGTCGGCAATCAACGTGAGCAAATTGTAGACGCAACTCATGTTGTCAACTCGTTGGCAGATCTCCTGGCGAAATTGAAATGATCCAAGAACGAGATGAAAAAAGGGCTACGTGTAAACGCAACCCTTTGCTGGTAACCCTCCCGATTGCTATCGGGACCAGACTATGATGTTATTGCAAGTCCCAGAATATCCGGGTTGACAGATTGTCCTTCGCACGCACGGAGCTATAGTTCGCTGTATTGTAAACATTTTCACTCGGTGCATATAACCAACGATACGGTGGTAGTTTTTGCGCATTGGTTTCGTCTTCCAGGAATGTGAACGCTGGCAGCCCGAGCCGTCTTTGTTCCGCCCATCCTTCGATAGGTTCGATCACATTGAAATGCAGCCATTTTTGCGTAGCGATCAACCCGAGTTTCTGCTCATCGGTTGTTGCAGCCGCCCAACTCACTGAAGGGTTCGCCTCATAAGCAGTGATCTCGGCAGGAGTAGGTGCAATTACAGCGCCCGATACGTTATCATTGCTGATCGCGCGAATGTCATAATACTGCTCGATAGATTCTTCGATCGCCTTATTATAGGCTGCCTGTGCAGCTCCACTGTTGCCTGTTGAGAGGTAGTACTCCGCGATCAACAAGTTCACTTCAGCAGCGCTGATCAAAATGCCAGGGAAAAATTGATTGCGGCTGGTAGTTGAACGATTGTAAATTGAGATCGTTCCGCCATCAACAAGTGGTTGCTGATCAGCAGGAAGCATCATCGGATCCAGTCCTTTGTACAAACCTCCTGCGTTTGCCCCAGGCTCGAATAATACACGAAGACGTGGATCGGAAGTCGAAGTCATCTGATCGATCATCGCTTTACCTGCCAGATTTCCATTCCAGTCTTCGAGGCCTGTTCGGAAATCTTTCGAGTGTATCGGAGTGTTCAAATCGTGAATATCGATCTGTATATTATTATCGCTTTCGGTCACAACCGGGTAGCTGACCGGATCAACAAGTATTGCCTGAATTTCTGAAGCAGCGCGCGACTGAAAAGAAGGAACATCGGAAACGCGGGTCAGCATTCGCAGGCGAAGTGAGTTGCAATAAGCTCTCCATTGACCGATATCTCCATTGTTCACGATGTCTTGTGTGGTGAAACCGGTCTTGATCGCATTGGGCACTTCAAGGGAGTTCAATTCAGTGGCGAATGCCTTCAGGTCATCGAGCATTTTTGTATAGATCGCTTCAGCGCCATCGTATGCCGGAAGTGAAGCCTGGTAATCTCCCCCATTCACGCTGAGCATTCCTGCTGCTGAGAACGGAATGTCGCCATGAAGATCGACAACTTTCTCCGTATGATCGTAGAGATAGGTTGTTGCCGCGATCATGAAAATCCTTCTGGCTTGCTGATCATCAGTGGATGATGCATTATAGATCTTTTCAAGTTCACGGTATTGCGCAAGGAAATTATAAAAGTTATTCCAACGGTCGGTGATAAGTCCTGCACCAGGAACATATTGCGCGGTCGCATTGACCAAACCAACGGCTTGTGTGTAACGATTTACCGTTGTACGAAGAACTACGAAATAATTCCAATAGCTGGGAACAACGTATTCGCGATTCGACTGCAAAAATCCGGCAAACTGCTTTTCAACAGATGATGTCGATATCTTAGCCGGGTTGGCGTAGCTATCTGCAAAATCTTCGTCTGTGCACGAAGTGAAGGACAAGACGAATACCACTCCAAGAGCGAGTATTCTTTTCATATAGTTATGAGTTGAATTCATGGTGATGGTATTTTGGATTAAAAGCTTACGCGGACTGAACCACCGATCGTTCTCGAAGAAGGGTTCGTGCCTACATTGGTCAGATTTTGATACCAGCGTGATCCTGCGGTAGTTTGTTCCGCATCGAGGTCTTTCAACGTACGATAGACATAGAACAAGTTGCGGCCGAAAACTGACAGCTGGATGTTGGTTGCCCGGATCTTGCTGGCAATGCTCTTCGGTAAACTGTAGCTCAATGAAAGTTCGCGCATCTTGATGTAGCTGTTCTCCTTGATGTAGAGTTCGGCGAATTTGCGAGCGCCGGGGAGGACGGTGGTTTCGAAGGAGCCGACGGCGGAGTTGTAGCCTTTGACGGCGGCTTCGAGGCCGCGGCCGATTTTTTCCAGATGGTCGGCGAAGTTGGCGGAGCGGTCGTAGAGGTCGCGGCCGAGGCGGGAGAT
>CBHROW010000322.1:0-6471 GCA_966080355.1 uncultured Chryseosolibacter sp. | reverse complement strand
GCAGCCTGGGAGCTGGGGCAGTAAATGTTTTTATAGGTACCGTTCGCAATACAGCCCATGGCAAAAACGTGCTGTGGCTGGAATATGAAGCTTATGAAAGTATGGCTGTTGCCGAAATCAAAAAGATCACAGACGAAGCATCGCATCGATGGCCGGTTCTCGGCTTTGGTGTGAGTCATCGGATAGGAACACTGAAGCCGGGTGAGGTTTCAGTTGTTGTCGCGGTCTCGACTCCGCATCGGAGAGACTCGTTCGATGCGTGTCAATTCATTATCGACAACCTCAAAGAGAAAGCTCCCATCTGGAAGAAAGAAGTTTTCGAAGACGGGGAGGAGTGGATCTCAGCTCAACCCGTGAAAACCATGGAAGTTCACCACTGATTGTAAATAATGATGCTCATGGTAACGATCGCGATCGCAAAACCCAACGTGGTGACCAAAATGAGAATCAAATTTCTAACGATGGGATTCGAGAACAGCTCAGCAAATGAGATTTTACCTGCGGTTTTCATATAAAGCCTGGATTTAGACACTTACATAACACAAGGGAACAACAATCGTTCCCTTTTTTATTTACATTTCACTGTATCTTTTTGCGCCATTGGTCATTGTAGAATCAGAAAACGTTGCATTGATTGAAGCAAGAATTAGCACATGGCGACCAACTCCTTCTGGAAGAAGATGTTATCCGAAAAGCACAGCACGATCCGCATGCATTTCGTCCGTTGTATGAAAAATATTACAAACCAATCTTCCGTTTCGTCCTTCACCGCATAGGTGAAAAGCAAATCACGGCCGACATCGCCTCGCAGGTTTTCCTGAAAGCATTGCAAAAGCTTCCGCAATTTCAACTGCGAGGCCTTCCCTTTTCTTCCTGGCTTTTCAGGATTGCGGTCAATGAATGCAACGATTTCTTCAGGAAAACAAAACGGCAACGGTTGGTCGTGCTCGAGGAGTCAGATGCCGAAAACCTTTATGAAGAGATGTTCGGGAACGAAGCGATCAATGAGCTCAAGGTCAGGCTGCCGGCAATTCTCGAACAACTCTCGCCCGAGGAACTCCAGTACATCGAGCTTCGGTTCATGGAAGGACGACCTTTTCGTGAAATTGCAGATATCATCGGAATTTCCGAGAACTACGCAAAAGTGAAAACATATCGCATACTCGATAAGATGAAGAAATTATTTGTCGCAAGATGAAAAACAAAATCAAAGTCATGAAAGCAAAACCGGAGGCAAGCGATGACGAGATCCGATCATATATGGATTTCGACCGGCTGATGGACCAATACAAAGCAAAGCCTTCTCACGCTTCTCCGTGGAGGAACTTGTGGTTCGGTGCTATGGCAGTGTCTGTGATCGCTATTGGTGTAAGGTACTTTGCGGGCACGAACACCATGAGTCCTCAGACCAATGCGCGTAAAGTTGAGTCAAGCCAGCCTCGCACCGCCCCTGCCGATTCGCTGAACAGCGCCAGTGACGCAGAAAAATCTGAAAAGCCACCACAAACATCAACATCAAAACCAAAGCGAAACCCGTCACGCATTTCTTTAAATAAAACCTCGGACATTGAAAATTCCTCAAAAGCCGACACCGCATCAGATGATCATGGTCTGCAATCCGTTTTTGCCCAAGCCGAGCCTGTTGCGGGATATGAAGATCTCTACGCCTACTTCAGGCGAGAGCTCAAATATCCTGAAGCCGGAAAGAAAGACTCCATCCAGGGTGAAGTGAGTGTGATTTTTACGATAGATGTTGAGGGGAAACCACGAAACATCTCCGTGGAGAATTCGTTGGGCGCTGCGTTCGACCTCGAAGCTGTGCGATTGATCGCCAATATGCCCGCCTGGAAACCGGCAACTTACAATCACAAACCTGTCGCAAGCAGGCTCTCCATACCGCTCACCTTTCAACTCAAACGAATCGAAAAATGAAAGCGCTGGCCATAGTCACTTTATGCTGTGCGTTTGGTTTTGCCGAGGCGCAGCAATTTGAAAAGATATTCGAAACCGAGCTTCCGGATAGTGTTCAATCGGGTCAGGTAAAATGGGTTGATCTTGACAACGATGGCCTTCTTGATATACTGGTTGTAGCCGCGAAGTCAAACGGAGAAAATTTTGCGCTCACTTACAAGCTCGATACCATACATGGACCTTTGTTCAAAACTGCGGTCGACTTGAAATGTTCTCACGCTGCATGGACTGTGGCTGACGTTGACATTGACAACGATGTCGATTTGATAGTCTCGGGAGATGAAGCCGGAACAGGCGGAACCGCGTTTTGGATCAATGATGGCGATTTCAATTTTCATCGCGAAGGTATGCTCAACAAGCTGGCGCACAGTATTGGCTTTGCGGATCTCGACAAAGACGGCACAAATGAACTTGTGCTGAGTGGAACCGAATCGAGCCAACCTTTCTTAAACATATATCGGTTTGAATCGCAATGGAAATTGAAAAACGACACCATTAAAGTTAATGCTACCGCGATCGAAGTTTTTGATTTCGATCTTGATGGCGACAACGACATAATCGTGACTGGCCGAAACAGCAGCAATGTTGCAGTGACAAACCTTCTGTATAACCAGGGCGGCTTCTACTTCAAGGTGAACACGGTGGGTTCTTCGGTTGATGGTTTGGCTGCAGTAGCTGACCTCAATCATGATGGGAAGTTGGATATCGTGTTGGCTGGGAAGAACTCTTCAAACGCAAACAGCACAGTCGCGCTTCTCAATCATACAGACTTTTTTACTCCAAAAGACACCTTGTTGTCGTTGAACAATGCAGTTCCCTTTGCTGCCGATTTCAATTCCGATGGTCTTTGCGATGTCCAGCTTTTCGGCACCAAAGCAGGCGGAGACACAGTGAATGTTATCGGATTGAAAAATGCCGGGCAAATTCTGATTGCGCATCGGAAGGTAACTGCACAGGCTTTCGGTGACCTTGACCATGATGGCGACCTCGATGTTGTTCAGCTTGTAAATCAGAATAATCAAATTCATTTACACTTGGCGGAGAACGGTGCGATACCTGAGAACAATGGACCGTCCCGACCTTCACGCATCGATGGCTTTGCGATCTTCAACAAAACGTTTGTGATTTGGGACAGGTCATCGGATGATCACACGCCATCGTCCGCACTTACTTACGACCTGGTTGTTCAAGGAGCAACTTCCGATGTGCAGCTTGGCCAGTTCGATCTCATCAATACAAAAAGGCTTTCAGTAACGCACGGTAATAACGGAACACGAAATTACCTGATACTCAAAAGGACAATTCCCTCACTTGCATACTCTGTTCAGGCCATTGATAATTCATTTCACACGGGAATAGATGCCATTTGCTCGGGAGGTGATGGCAACGGGGGAGGAACACTGTGTCGAAACATTCAAGAGCTTGCTGATGTGGAAGTTTGTACGAACGAACAAGTAAGATTGAAGGCTCCGGAAAATGCGCAATGGTTTTCCCTTTCACGCGGGCTACTGGCCGAAACCCCGAGTTACCAGTTTCGCGCGAACGCGGCCGACACCGTATTTTCATATTTTATTGAAGGAGGTTGCGCTACAGTGAATCTTTACTTGATTAAAATTGCAAAAGACAAGACACTGAAGTCTAAAGAAACCCGCTATGTCTGCGCAGGGCAGCAAGTGAAGTTGGGTGTTGAATCAGGATGGGATCGTGTTGCATGGAAAAGTTTGACTAAAGGCTCTTTCCCAGGAGGCGACACGATCATGTACACCCCAACGATCAACGATACCGTTACCGTGAACGTATCGGGCGCCAAAGGATGTTCGATCGAACGAAAGACCGCACTCGTGTTGAGTCGACCGCAGATCTTTTTACCGACTGACACCTATCAGATATTGAAAGGAGAGTCTGTGCAGATCAGTGCTTCAGGTGGCGATAGCTACGCGTGGACACCTTCAAATTCATTGGATGATGCATCCGTGTCATCGCCTGTAGCCTCACCGTTGGTTTCAACAGATTACCATGTGACGATCACAGACTCGATTGGATGTACAGCGTCAGGCATCGTTCGCGTGCTGGTGGAAGGCGCAGCGTTTGTTCCGAATTTATTCACACCAAACAACGATGGTAAAAACGATGACTTACGCGTGTATGGACTTGCCAATGCCAGCAATTTTGTATTTACGATACACAACCGCGAAGGAAGCGTGGTGTATGAAAGCCGCGATCTGCGACAAGTTTCTTCGCAAGGGTGGGATGGCAGCGTTCGTGGCGTAGCGCAACCCTCGGGCGTGTATTTCTGGAAAGTGAAAGGTGAGTTCTCTAGCGGAAAAAAAGTTTTGCTCAATGGAAAAAGCTCCGGCTCCATCGTACTGATCCGATGATGCGACTTCGATATATCGTTATCGCTTGTTTCCTGACTTTGCTTTATAACAAAGTTAACGGGCAGTATTTTCAATTCAGTCAGTATAATTTCACTACGCAACGGATCAATCCCGCTCTTGTTGCGGCTTCTGATTACGCTTCCGTGTCGGTGATCCATAGGGACCAATCTACAGGCGGAGATTTTAATTTAAAGAGCAATATGCTTTCGGGTGCTTATCCGTTGCTGAGCAGACGCAACGGACTTCGATGGGCCGGTGTAGGTCTGACGGTGATGGATGACCGCTCGGGCGGGATATTTTCAACTCAGGAGGTAGCCGGATCAATTGCCTTAAACCTGTTCATGACAAGGTTTCGATCACTTTCCCTCGGGTTCAAAGTTCTTTATCAGCAGCGTGGCATCAACCTCGATGGACTTTACACCGGGTCGCAGTTTGTTGCCGACCGCGGGTTCGACCAATCATTATCGAATGGAGAAAATATCCAGTTTCTTCAATCGAAGTTCCTAACGTTCAGTAGCGGCATTCATTGGCAGGAAGTGGATAAACAGGGAGACCGGACTGCATACTGGGGATTTTCATTTTTCGATTTCAACAAGCCACAGGATTCTTTTTCCGGCATCGATAGTCATCTGAATTCAACATTTACATTCACAGGTGGTTTGCGCGTTTACGATGCTGACCAGGTGCGATTCACTCCAGAGGTCTTGTTTACCCGGAGCAATGCCAACAACGTCATCAACGTTGGTGGCGTCACAGGCTATGAATTAAAGAATTCGGCCCGCCTCGATTTCATCACAAAATATGTTGTTGGCCGATCAGGAATTTTTGGGCTTCAGTTACATCGTGAAAATTTTTCCATCGGGTTGAGTTATGATTTTCCAGTGGTGAAAAGGAACGTAGGCAACACGGGAGCGTTTGAGATCGGCCTGGAACTCCGCAGACTGGTCGATCCTCGCTTGAAGAAAAAAACTGCTGCGAAAAAGAAATCTCCGCCAGCAAAGACCGCTGCGAAAACAAAGCCACCTCAAACACCAGTCGCAAAAAAGCCAGCCGTAGTATCGAAAAGCTCACTTCAAAACGACTCAACACACGAAGTAAAGAAAACTGATTTAAAAACTACCCTCGCACACAAACAAGATTCGGCAATTGCAATGGCGGAAGCCGGAAACATTCGCCACCAACCGTTGCTGCTTGAAAAGATCGTTCTTCATTTCAATTTCGAATTCAACAGCAGTGATTTGGATGAGAAATCGAAACAATACCTGAACGATCTGACTGCAGCGCTAAAAGAAAACAAGCGGCTGAGCATCAAGCTGACCGGGCACACAGACAACGTGGGCTCTGCAAAATTCAACGAGCGACTTTCGCTGTATCGCGCAAATGCGATCAAAGATTACCTGGTTGGAAGTGGTGTGGAGCCCGAGCGCATTCAGACCATCGGAAAAGGTTTGTCGGAACCATTGAATGGAAACCGCAATGAAAAAGAGATGGCGCAGAACCGGAGAGTTGAATTGGAGATATTGTATGACAATTGATTCTTTAAGCGGGTCGATGGAAGTTTTGTTTGCCTCCCGTCTTCTCCAGCAATCGCACTTCAACGATCGTGATATCGTGCGACATCGCTTTACACATGTCGTAGATCGTTAACGCTGCTACCGATGCTGCGGTGAGCGCTTCCATTTCTACACCTGTCTTTCCAGAGGTGATCGCGGTGGCCACGATCTTTGCAGAATCGTTTCCCTCGATTGTGATCTCTACCTTGCAATCTTCCAACGCAAGCGGATGACACAATGGAATGAGATCTGATGTTCGTTTTGATGCCATGATCCCGGCCAGTATGGCAGTTTGAAACACGGGACCTTTCTTCGTGCGCAAGTCATTTGAGCGGATCTGCTCTACTATTGCTACGCCCAGATGAACAATGGCCTGGGCGCTGGCTACTCGTCTCGTAATCGATTTTTCCGAAATATCGACCATTGCCGGATCGCCTTCAGGATTAATGTGTGTGAGTTTCGAGCTTTTCATTCTTATTTTTAGGTCTGCAGATCTATCAAAATTAAGAATATTTATGATCAGTGTTCACGAAGCCACGCAAGCAGTATTCTCGAATTTATACACACCG
>CBHROW010000321.1:0-6501 GCA_966080355.1 uncultured Chryseosolibacter sp. | reverse complement strand
GAAATGCAAAATGCAGATGAGGGCTCTTTTCACAAATGCTCTAAAAGGTCGTAGCTTAAACCAAAATTCGAAGATTTTTTCGGTTCTAAAATTTCCCCGGACAGTAGTAATCACAAATCTTAAATCTGAAATCCAAAATTCTGATTTCTAATTTCTTGCTAGCTGTAATGGTGATTTACACCAATCGTTGTAGAACTGGATCATGACCACGACATCTGCCAACTTGTATTGCAGCAGATTGTTGTCATCGACAAATCGTTTTAGCGCACCTTCGGTTTCTTTAACCAGTTTCGGGTAGATATTTTTTCTAAATCGCGAAATGCTCATTAGCTCATTGTCACAAAGAATAAAATATTCATAGTCTTCAACTTCGAGGTGAACGGAATACCACGCAGTAACTTCCTTTTTCAGAACGCTTACTTCTCCGTCAACGAGGATCTCAAAAAATTGAAAAGCTCTTGCAGGTCCAATTCCCACGTGAAGAGAAACAAATTTGTGGTGTCTTCCGGAAACATCGTCATAAAGTTGAAGAAACGCGATCTTGAACGCAGGCACTACCTGGATCTCGTCTCCGATCTTCAATAAGATGACATTATATCCATCCTCGATCGAAATATCTCCACGAAGCACCACATCGCTTCGAAGTGTAACCGAACCCTCGTACCACACCCCTCCCATCGAACTAAAACCGATCAGAAGAAAAATGATCGCGAATAAACCGCTCTTGCACATAAACAACGCCTCATGAAACGGCAGCAAAAAATCGAATGCCAACTAGAGCGACCTGATATTTGCCTTTTCGAAATACTGCTTCAAGGTATCATCCACCGTCCGAATCGCCCTCGCATGCAACGTTGGGTCACCTTGTGTCATGTTAGTCAACAGGTTCTTGCATTCGCGACTGAATACCAGACCAAAATCCGGATCGTGTCGCGCAATGTCAGTTACGTTGTCGATGATGTCAGCGTATTTGATAGTCTGCGCTTCGGGGCTCGCATGTGACAAACGCTCGGCCTCTTTCATTCTCCGCGCCCTCCGATTCATCCCGGGAAAATTTTTCTTGATGTAAATATCTGTTAGTTCTTCAACCAACGATAACGTTTTACCGGCCGATGTTTCATCCATAACAGAGTCAAGGAAACTTTTCATCTCTTCCTGCGTCACGGAAGTATCTTCCAACACATCATGCAACAAAGCGGCTGAAAGCACGGGCAGGGATGTAGAATAGTCCCTGACAATTTCCATTACACGAATAGGATGAACAATATACCTTTCGTGCGCATACTTTCGCATCTGCTTCCCGTGAGCGTGATCAGCATACATCTTGACCTTTTCGACAATTTCCCCCGTATTCATGCTGTGGTGTGTAAAAATATTATACGCTCACAGATTCACCGGAACGAAATCACCCTGACGCGCGAAATGTGGAAATAAATGCACGTCAGCAGCTTACTACAACGCGGCAAACATCCGCCAGCGTATGGAACACATAGGTTGGCTTCTCAGCGATCAGGGCCTCCACGGGTTGAGTTCCGGAAAGCACAACGCCAGTCAACGATCCGGCATTCTTTCCTTCGCGAATGTCGGCTACGGTATCTCCAACTTTGAGTATCGATGCGGGTGATACTGATAGCTTTTCTGCCATCGATTCGATCATACGTGGATGCGGGCGACTGAACCTTGCGTCATCGCACACGCCCACGAAATCAAAACTATGTCTATGCCATTGAAGATGCTCGAAGAGAATTTGAAACACGTCTGAAGAGAGCCCGGTTCCTACGCCTATCCTGATCCTGGATTTTTTCAATACATCGACAACCTTCGGCAATTCTTCATGTTCTGAGAAATGATCCACTCGCCCCACCAGGTTCGAACGGAAGTTGTCATAGATCACTTGCGATAATTTTAAATCGCTACCGGTGCTCTCAAGAATTCGAGCGATTGCCACCCTTTTATCCAATCCTCTGTATTGCTGAATCAAGTCATTATGTACGGTCACTCCGTTTGTCGAGAACGCATCACGAAAAGACGTGGTGACGACATCGGGCTGACGTTCGCATACGGTAGTTCCAATGGCATCGAAAAGAATGGCTTCGAATGGTAGCATTTACGTGACATCAGTGAACTTCATCCAAGGAATTTGCGCAAGATCTTTCCCTGTATACGAATCAATACTCATAGTCTATATATAGTAGAAAGAGACGCAAGCCACCCGAAACCCGATTTTACGCTTAAAAGAACCTTAAAATGCCGAAAACGCAGAACATTTTCAGGTCAACAAGATCAGATATAAGAAAAAAAATCGTAAACTTCGTTAAGTACCCCACAGCTATGCTGTTAAACATTCTCAAAGGGATCGTTTTCCTGGTCATCTTGGTTATTGCTTTTGAGTGCGTTGTACCCGTGTTCTGCACTACGGTGATAACTCAAAACAACTTTACCTTCAATACAAAAAAGGCACACCCTTCAATGCTGAACAGGATTGCATTTGAAAAAGCAGAGGAAGAGCCCACTGAAGAAGAGCACGAAATTGTTACGGTCGAGATAGTTGACCTCACGCGCATCGCTACAACGCTCGCGCAAGTTCATAGTCCGCAACTCACCATACGGCATTACAAGGAAACGATGGTTCATCACCCATCGCTCTTCAAAATGCATAGCGTATTTCTCATCTGATTAATCCTTTCGCCCTTGCCGGGAACATAAGTGACTGTCTGTTCTGACGGCCTTAGATAATCGCATTCCTCAACCATCATTCAAATCGGGTTTCGGCCCGTGCTCCTAAATATGATTTCTGAAAAAGGGTCATTGAGGGCCAATAATAAAATCTACTCATCCTCACCCAGCGACAGTATTCCTGCGCGCCCGGAGATCTCGCTGGTCCACGTTGACGAGATTGCTTTTAAACAATGTTGTCCAACGAATGCGATTGGAGTAACCCCGATCCGCATCGATCTCGGAAAATGCAACTTCTGCAAAACGTGCGCCCGCGAGTTTCCCGATAAGGTTGTTTTCACACGCGACCATCACGTGTCAAGCAATGTTCGCGATCGGCTTATCATACTCGAAGGCGATCATGGTCAAATTACGCTCGCGTCTGATGTGGGTCGGAATATCAAGAAGGAATTTATCGCTAATGTATTTTTTGCAGGAACAGATTTCACCGGCCTCAACGAAGTCCGCGATGCGGGAATCCGAACGTCAGCATCGGCAAGAGACGCCAATACCGTGATCATCGGTGTTCCGCTTCGTGACGATGAACTCATTGATATTTATCAACAACTGCTTGAACCAAAAATACTGATCCTTGCCGGATCGAATGTCCTGCAGGAAGACATGATGTCGCGCGCATTCTTTGAACATCATCCACCTGATCTTTTTATTCCTGGCGATCCTGTGCATGCGATAACTATTGCACTGGGGCTTGAATCCTTGATCCGGTTGAACGAAAAAATAGAAACCATCTAGACCAAAAAACAAATGAACAATCTAACAATTCCAAAAGACGGTCTCGAAGGATTGAAAGAAAACTGGCGGAGTGATGCACTCTCTGGTTTCCTCGTCTTTCTCATCGCCATGCCTTTGTGTCTGGCGATATCGAAGGCAAGCGGATTTCCTCCTATCGCAGGAATTTACACGGCAATCATCGGTGGAATCATTGTGAGCCTCTTTATGGGCGCACGTGTTACTATCAAAGGCCCGGCAGCGGGACTGATCGCCATTGCGGTGGGCGCTGTAGAAGAACTTGGCAAAGGCGATAACATGAAAGGCTACACGCTGGCCCTTGCCGTTGTTGTAGTTGCTGCTGCCATTCAAATTCTATTCGGAGTGTTCAAGGCAGGCAAACTGGGAGATTTCTTTCCTGCATCTGCTGTACACGGAATGCTAGCGGCCATCGGCATCATCATCATCTCCAAACAAATACCCGTGCTCCTCGGAGCAAAACCCGCTGGAAAGGAACCGCTCGAGCTTCTCGCTGAAATTCCATACCTTCTCTCTAACATGAATCCGGAGGTTTCATTCATTGGCATCGTAAGCCTCCTCATCCTGTTCTCTATGCCGATGCTTAAAAATAAAGCGTTGAAAGTAATCCCGCCACCGATGATCGTATTGCTCATCTCCATTCCACTCGCAGTTTACTACGACTTCGCGCATGAGCATGACTACTCACTTGCACACATCAATTACCACATCATCCCAGGGAATTTATTGGTGCAACTTCCCAACACATTCCTCGGAGGCGTACATCTGCCGGACTTCAGCGAGATCACGAGCGCAACATCGATCAAATATATCATCATGTTCGCGTTGGTGGGAAGTCTCGAGTCGATACTCAGCGCGAAAGCCATTGATATCCTCGATCCGTACAAAAGAAAATCAGATCTCAACAAGGACACATTGGCTGTGGGTATAGGCAATTTCGCGGCAGGCTGGATCGGAGGACTTCCGATGATCTCCGAGATCGTTCGTTCGTCAGCCAACATCAACAACGGTGCGAGAACGCGTTGGGCTAATTTCTTCCACGGAGTTTTCCTGCTTGTATTCGTAGCACTCGCAGCGCCTCTTATTCAGATGATTCCAAACACAGCGCTGGCGGCCATGCTGATCTACACAGGCTATCGGCTTGCATCGCCCCGAGAATTTCAGAAAACGTGGGCAATTGGCTGGGACCAGCTGATCATCTTCGTAGTTACAATCGTTGCAACGCTGGCAACCGACCTGCTTGTCGGTATCTTTGCCGGTGTAGGAACGCAATTCCTACTTCATATTTTCAACGGGGCTTCAGTGAAAACCTTGTTCAAATCCAACTTTGAAATTACCGAGCAGGGAGACGAGTATTATGTTAAAGTACGAGAGTCAGCGATCTTTTCGAACTACCTCAGCTTCAAGTCCTGCTTTGATAAGATCAAACCCGGAAAGCGAGTAGTGTTCAATTTTTCCGAAGCGAAGATCATCGATCACACCTTGCTTGAGCACCTTCATCATTTCGAAGAAGACTACCATCACACCGGTGGCACCGTAGTGATGCTCGGTATGGGTAAACACAGGGCGCATTCTCCTCACCCGCTGGCTACACGCAAAATGTCATTGTCAGATGTCGGGAGAATGGAGATCAGGTTGAATGCACGGCAGGTCAGTCTTCGAGACTTCGCTGAAGAAAATGACTTTGCATTTTATCCATTGAATCTCCGCAATGTGAAAAAGTACAAAGATTTCCCTATCGAAAAAGGCGCGCGAATTCTTTATGAAGAAAATGTTCTTTCAAAGTATGATGACTTTGGAAAAGTTGAAATATCCGATATCACACTCACCGAAGGTGCGCGCATGGCACAAAATGACACGAAGATCACGGTCATTCAGGTTTCGGAGATCAACGTAAACGTACCTGACTTTGCATTGGAACCCGAGGGATTGTTCACTCAACTTTCGGAATTCTCTTCCGGCAAAGACATCGACTTCCAGGATCACCCCGTCTTTTCGAAAAAGTATTACCTGCGTAGTAACGATGAGAAATCGACACGCGAGTTCTTCCATGAAAATATCTTGACTTTCCTGGAAAATCATGAGGAAATGCACGTTGAATCACATCGCAACAGGTTCTTGATCTACAAGAAACGCGATGTACTTGAGCCACAGGAGATATCAGAAGGGCTGACATTCGTTTCCTCATTCATGGAATTCCTGTATGAACGAGAAACACAAAACGTCTGACAACAGCGATGAATATCCTTGAACTTACAACGATTAGAGGAGATGAGAAGATCCTGATCATCAGTTGCTCAGAATGCCTCGTAAAACCAGAGAACGTTCCGGGCGATCAGGTTTTTACGCACACTTTCCTCGGCACAGTGCACGCGGCAGACCCGGTCATTGCAGACGTGCTTCACTACTATATCGAAGAAAAAGGTTGTACACAAATCATTCTCATAGGGCACATTCATTGCCATGCGATCAACTTTCTGATCGATCGCGATTACGATCCGGATTCGCCAACCCATGATCTCTCAGAATCGCTCAAAGAGATCGCATCGGAACATCATTTCCATTTAGTGCCCGAAAGCTTGTACGACAGGATGCTCGCGGAAGTTATCGTGGTAAGGCAATGCCAGCGTTTGATGGAAATAACACTGATCAGAGAACGAATATCCGAAGCGCGACTTCGCATGGTTGGCGTTGTGTATGACGAACGAAATCAAATTATCACACGGGTTTTTTCGAACGGAATTTCTTTAAATAACCTGGTCAGCCTTAATTGATCAGAGAGCCAGGTTAAAAAAATTATGAAAAAGGTTTTCATCACATTGAATGTAGTCTTCATCATCCTGGAATCTTTCGCACAGGACAAACCGAGATCCATTGAAGAAATGCGCCTGCCATTGAATGAAGACGGATCGCATTACCTCAAGTGGACTTTCAGCAATCAAATCTGGATTAGATACAACGACAGTAATCCGGGAACGACAGTGCTTAACGAGCCAGCGAATCAAACCTTTGATATCG
>CBHROW010000320.1:0-6511 GCA_966080355.1 uncultured Chryseosolibacter sp. | reverse complement strand
CCAGACAATTTTTTGACCATGAAAACGAAAAAGAAAGCAAAGACAGTCGATGAAGATCTGCAATTGCAGAAAGCGCTAGAAGAAGAAAATCGGATCCGCACTGCATTCAAAGACAAAGACTGGGCTGAAATAAAAGGTGCCAACAGCTGGATGATCTTCAAAGTGATGTCGGAGTTCGTGGAAGGAATGGAAAAGCTCGCGAAGATCGGCCCATGTGTAACGATCTTCGGATCGGCTCGAACGAAGCCCTCGAATGTCTATTATAAAATGGCTGAAGAGATTGCCTTCAAACTTGTGCAGCACGGCTATGGCGTAATTACCGGAGGCGGTCCTGGTATCATGGAAGCCGGAAATAAAGGTGCTCATCGCGCGGGCGGAAAATCAGTAGGCCTCAACATCTTTCTACCATTCGAACAACAAGGCAACATTTACATTGATAAAGACAAGCTTATCACGTTCGATTACTTCTTTGTGCGCAAAGTGATGTTCGTAAAATATTCTCAGGGATTTATTGTGATGCCAGGAGGTTTTGGAACCCTTGACGAGCTGACCGAAGCCCTCACCCTGATCCAAACAAAAAAGATCGGGCGATTCCCCATCGTGATGGTTGGAAAGAAATACTGGCACGGTCTTGTCGATTGGTTCAAGAAAACCTTGATTATCGAAAAAATGATCCATGCTGAAGACCAGGATCTTTTCAGTGTTGTAGACACACCAGAGGAAGCTGTGAAGGTGATCGATGAGTTTTATTCAAAATATTTGTTGTCGCCCAACTTTTGATGCGATAGTAATCCATGTTTTTTTTTACAGAGGCATGAGAATTATTGATGATTGCATGTGTCAACCGTCAAAGAATCAATAGCACATGAAACCACTGAGCAATTTTTTGGGGATTTCCTGCCTCGTTATTCTGTTTGCATATATCATCTTCAACGAAAGTCGGCAGAGAACAAGTCCTACAACCATGTCGGATGAAGAAGTTGCAGAGCCCGAGTTCGCTGTTGAAGAAGGTCCATTCCCTGCAATTTCCTACGACATCCCTGAGAAAGCAAGTTTTGCAAACGAACCTGTGCCGCTGAATATTCCCGATGTGCGCGAACGTCTCGATAAAGAATTGCAGATCAACATTTACTTTCACAGCAATACGATCTTCCTGATCAAACGCGCGAGGCGGTGGCTTCCGCAGATCGAAAAGATCCTGAAAGAGAATAATATCCCGGAAGATTTCAAATATCTACCGCTGATCGAAAGTAATCTGCTCAACGCGGTATCGCCTGCCGAAGCAGTTGGTTATTGGCAGATACTGAAGTCGGCCGGAAAGGAAAACGGACTGGAGATCACAACCGAGGTAGACGAGCGCTATGATCCTTTGAAAGCTACGCGCGCTGCCTGTAAGTATCTCAATCAGGCTTATCGCAAATTTGGCAACTGGACTTTGGTGGCTGCGTCTTACAACCGAGGCATGAGCGGACTTGAACGTGCTATTGAAAATCAGGGCGAGAAATCGTATTACGATTTGTTCCTGAACGATGAAACTTCGCGTTATGTCTTTCGCATTGTCGCGATCAAAGAGATCATCGATCATCCTTCAAAGTATGGGTTCAAGATCAATCCGAAGCATCTCTACGAAGAAGAACCCCTTCGGTACGTTGATGTTGATGAAACCATCAAGGACCTCGTTGATTTCGCCAAATCGCACAACACGAATTACAAACTGATCAAGCGGCACAATCCGTGGCTACGCGAAGATCGGTTGACAGTGAAGAAGGGGAAGGTGTATAGGATTGCTTTACCATCCGAGTAGATTCAATTTTAGATTTTAGATTTAAGATTTTAGATTTGAGTGCTCTGGTAATGGGCAATTTCCGGGTGCCGATTTGTAATCTCTCCATTCATGAAATCGAGAGTCGACTTATATCGCAACAAGATCTTAAATCTCAATCTTAAATCTAAAATCCTCATGCGTCCTTATATCCTTGCCGAAAACAACTGGAAAAATGTAAAGGAAACCGACTTCACGCTCGCTGTTCTTCCCTGGGGTGCTACTGAAGCACATAACTATCATCTTCCTTATGGCACAGACATTATCGAAGCAGACCATGTTGCTGCAGAGGCTGCGCGGATAGCATGGGAAAGTGGGATCAAGGTCGTTGTTCTCCCATGCATTCCGTTTGGCGTGAATACTGGTCAGTTCGATGTGAAGCTTGATATGAACATGAACCCAAGCACACAATTTGCGGTGCTGCGCGATGTTGTCGATGTGTTAAATCGCCAGGGAATTTACAAGCTTATCATTTTAAACAGCCATGGTGGAAATGATTTTCGCACCATGATCCGCGAACTTGGTCTTCAGTTTCCAAAAATGTTTTTGTGCTCATGCAACTGGTACCAAAGTGTTGATCAAAAAGAATTTTTTGTCAACAAGGATGATCATGCGGGCGAAATGGAAACCAGTGTGATCATGCATCTCACGCCACACCTCGTTCGTCCGCTGTCTGAAGCGGGAGATGGTGGAGCGAAGAAATTCAGGATCTCTGCGATTCGTGAAGGCTGGGCGTGGGCTGAAAGAAAATGGCTGCAGGTAACAAAAGACACCGGTGTTGGCGATCCTCGACAAGCATCAGCAGAAAAGGGTGCGCGTTATTTTAAAACAGTAACGGAAAAGGTTGCCAACTTCTTCCGCGAAGTAGCAACAACTCCCAACAACGATCTTTATGCTTAGAGAACTGAAGGCGTTTCCTGAGTCTCCGCCTGATAAGCCGTAACCCAGAAATTATTATAACCTTCTCCGATCTGAATGCCGACCTGCTGAAGCGCGAGCATCTCGAGGATCGCGAGAAAATTGAAGATTAATCCAAGGCGTGAAGGATACGTTTGCAGCAATTCAGTGAACGCGATCCGTTTTCTTTTTCCGATCTCTTCGATCACATATTTCTTTTGGCCTTCCACAGTGTATGGATAAGTGATAACCTGGTGAACGGGCTTGTTCTTCTCCGCTTCAAAACGTTTCATCACTTTTTCGAACACCGTCATCAATTTGAAGATGGTAACGTCTTGCAGCTCCGCTTCCACGTTTGTGCTTTCGGCAAGGCTCTTCAACTCCTTGATCAGGTTACCACGCTTTTCTTTCATCAGTTCGTTCTCTTCCATCTTGTGGAATTGATCGACAACCGATTTATATTTTTTGTACTCGAGCAAGTGCTTCACCAACTCTTCGCGCGGATCAATCTCGTTGCCCTGCTCATCCAGCTGTGGACGAGGCAGCAGCATTTTTGATTTAATACGCATTAAGGTAGCGGCTACCAAAATGAATTCGCTGGCAACCTCAATGTTCAGCGTTTCCATGTGATGCACGTATTGTAGAAAATCGTCCGTGATCTTGGCGATAGGAATGTCGTAGATATCCAACTCATCACGTTCAATGAAAAACAATAAAAGGTCGAATGGACCTTCAAAAAGCGGCAGCTTTACCTCAAAATTTTCCTGTGAAACCATAGCGAGGCACAAATTTATTTATAATCCTTCAAAATCCTTGGTGACGACAGAAATAAGTAATTTTGTGGGTTAGATTGGCTTGGAAGCTGTTTTGAAACAGTTATCTTGATTTGCTGTTATATTGTAAAAATCGGAAACGTGCATGCTTATTACCCCGGGTAAACTTCTCGCCCAGATCAACAGTCCCGCGGACGTCAAAAAACTTGACCAGGCTCAGCTGGTGCAACTTTGCGAAGAACTCCGCCAATTCATCATCGATAATGTTTCTGTTTACGGTGGACATTTTGGAGCAAGTCTCGGAGTGGTAGAATTAACTGTCGCCTTACATTATGTTTTCAACACGCCAACCGATCAGCTGATCTGGGATGTGGGCCATCAGGCATACGGCCATAAGATTCTTACAGGTCGCAAAGAATTATTTCATACGAATCGTCTTCACGGTGGGCTTTCCGGATTTCCAAAGATGAAAGAAAGTCCATATGATGCATTTGGTGTCGGGCACTCTTCTACTTCGGTTTCGGCAGCGCTTGGAATGGCGATGGCATCGAAGTATCTGAAGGATGAGCATCGACAAGCCATCGCGGTAATTGGTGATGGCGCAATGACGGGAGGAATTGCATTTGAAGGGATGAATCACGCTGGTGTTTCCGATTCGAACATTCTCATCATTCTCAACGACAATTGCATGTCGATCGATCCGAATGTGGGAGCGCTGAAAGATTACCTGACCGACATCACAACTTCGAGAACATATAACAAGCTCAAGGACGATGTTTGGAAATTACTGGGCAAGCTTTCGAAGTTTGGAAAGAGCGCACAAGAGATCGTTTCGAAAGTTGAGACGGGCATCAAGTCAACCTTGCTGAGTCAAAGTAATTTTTTCGAATCACTTAACCTTAGATATTTCGGCCCGGTTGATGGACACGATGTCGATCACCTCATCACCGTGTTGAAAGATCTGAAGAATATCAAAGGCCCGAAGATCTTGCACGCGGTAACCATCAAAGGAAAAGGCTACGGTCCCGCTGAAAAAGGTAACGCAACAACCTGGCATGCGCCCGGTACTTTCGACAAGATTACCGGTGAGATCCACAAGAAGGTCCATAGCATTCCGCAGGCTCCGAAGTATCAGGATGTATTCGGACACACGTTGGTGGAGCTGGCAAAACAAAACGATAAGATCATGGGCATAACTCCAGCGATGCCCTCTGGTTCGTCTCTGAACATCATGATGAAAGAGATGCCCGAACGCGCTTTCGATGTGGGTATTGCCGAACAACACGCAGTAACATTTTCCGCAGGCCTAGCCACCCAAGGGTTGATCCCGTTCTGCAACATTTATAGTTCATTCATGCAACGGGCCTACGATCAAGTGATCCATGATGTCTGCATTCAGGACATACCCGTTGTATTCTGTCTGGATCGCGCAGGTTTTGCCGGAGCTGACGGACCAACACATCACGGTGCGTATGATATCGCATATTTCCGCTGTTTGCCAAACATGATCGTATCATCTCCGATGAATGAATCGGAGCTTCGAAATCTCATGTACACGGCACAACTTCCGCGGAACGGCAAAGCGTTTTCCATTCGTTATCCCCGCGGTCAGGGTGTGATGCCGCAATGGCGCACCCCGATGGAAGAGATCAAGATCGGAACGGGGCGCAAACTTCGCGATGGTGAAGAACTCGCTATCCTCACGATCGGTCATATCGGAAATTACGCCACGGAAGTTTGCGAAAAGCTTTCTCAGAAGGGTATCGAAGTAGCGCACTTCGATATGCGGTTTGTGAAGCCTATCGATGAAGTACTTCTTCACGAGGTTTTTTCGAAATATCGCAAAGTTGTTACGGTGGAAGATGGATGTCTTCAGGGTGGATTCGGATCTGCGATACTCGAATTCATGGTCGATAACAATTACGCAGCCGAAGTAAAACGACTTGGAATTCCAGACCGTGTCATTGAGCACGGTGAACAAATCGAATTGCATAGAGAGTGTGGCTTTGATCCAGATGGTATTGAGCGCGCTGTGGTCGAACTTCTCGAATCGGTTTCGAAATTTTCATGACGTCAATCTACTTCAGGGAACGCGGTTCAGGTGTTCCTGTAATATTGCTTCACGGATTTCCGCTCAATCACGAACTTTGGGACGACTTCGCTGCGGAGCTTGCGAAAGATTTCAGAATCATCACGCCCGACTTGCCGGGATTCGGTCGATCCGTATTTGACGGAACAACACTTACGATAAGCACAGTTGCCGATCAGCTATTGAGATGGATCGAACAACAAGGATGGAATAATGTGATCTTGATTGGTCATTCACTGGGAGGTTATGTAGCATTGGCGATGGCAGACAAGCAGCCGCAACGATTCGCTGCGCTTGGGTTATTTCACTCAACCGCACTTGCAGACTCCCCTGAAAAAAAAGAATCACGAAATAAAGTGCTTGAGTTTATCGACAGAAATGGTGTCGATAAATTTACCGGAAATTTTATCGGTCCCTTGTTCGCTGATCCGCAGAATCCGAAGGTCGCATACATACAGGCGATCGGCCTTAAGGCGAAAACAGAGCCGGTAAAACAATACACCATGGCGATGCGTGATCGACCTGAAATGACGAAAGTATTACGGCAATTCAGTCGCCCGATCCTGATCATAACCGGTGAGAAAGATGGCGGAATTACGGTTAAATCAATTGAGGAACAATCACGACTAAACGAGCGGATCGAACTTCATGTGCTAAAAAACACGGCTCATATGGGGATGATCGAATCACGAGATCAGACGGTTCTAATCCTAAGAAGATTTATAAATGAAGTCGGAGTTACCTCGCATTGAGGGTTCGTATTAAAAACTTCAACTGAAATGACGTTTTTAGATTTTCAGGAGAAATATTAAATTGTGCTTCCGTTTGCCGGATATTCCTACTGCTAACAGTAGGTAAAGTAAAAACGGAACTCTATATTTGCTACAGTGGACAAAAAATAACCTTACCATACCATGCAAGACGTATACG
>CBHROW010000319.1:0-6512 GCA_966080355.1 uncultured Chryseosolibacter sp. | reverse complement strand
TCCTTCGGGAGGGGCGCTTTTTTTATTTTTGTAGCAAATCCTTTTTCCTGAAATAAGCGTTAACTTTCTTATTCCAAAGGTGAGGATATGAAGCGTTCCATTTACATTTTGTTAGTCCTGGTGATTGTTGCATTACTGGGCGGGGTTGCCGGATCGATTTTCACAATTCGTTATCTCAACGAAGAAGCAGCTTCATATGCATCGATAGATGGTCGTCAGCAAATGGTTCTTGCGAGCAAACCTATCGATACGTCTTATCATGTACCTGAAGGGCTCGATTTTCTTTCCGCCTCGAAAAGAGCAACAGCAGCAGTTGTTCACATTCGCACCGGATACGGCCCGGGAAATTTTAGCGTCAATCCGCTGCTGGGCTATGAAAGACAATCGCATTCGTCAGGATCAGGTGTCATAATTTCTGATGATGGCTACATCGTCACGAACAATCATGTGATCGAAGACGCCACGAACATTGAAGTGGTGATGAATAACAACACACGATTTTTTGCCAAGCTTGTCGGGGCAGACCCAAGCACAGATCTCGCCTTGCTGAAAGTGAAATCGAAGAATCTTCCTTTTCTGCGTTATGGCGACTCTGACATCGTACGGCCAGGCGAGTGGGTGCTTGCTATAGGAAATCCTTTTGATCTGACCTCGACTGTAACTGCTGGTATCGTGAGTGCCAAAGCGCGTAACATCGGAATTCTTCGGGAAGAAAATCAATTCAATGTTGAAGCATTCATCCAAACCGATGCCGCGGTTAATCCCGGCAACAGCGGTGGTGCGCTCATCAATCTTCAGGGCGACCTCATTGGTGTGAACACTGCCATTGCCACTTCCTCTGGCCAATATCAGGGATACTCATTCGCCATTCCGGTAAGCCTTGTGCGAAAAGTGATGGACGATTTGCTTGAATTCGGAGAGGTGAAGCGCGGATTGCTTGGCATCGAGATCGGTGATGTGAACGCCCAGGTTGCTGAAGCACTTAAACTTTCCGTAAGTCAGGGCGTGCTCATTGGCCTTGTACGACCCGGTTCTGCAGCTGAAAGTGCTGGTATAGTTCGCGGAGATGTTATTGTCGGTATTGACGAACATCCCGTGACTTCAGTATCGGAGCTTCAGGAGTGGGTGGCGCGCCATCGCCCGGGAAAGGAAATCATGGTAGAGTTCATTCGCAGCGGGGAGAGCCGCAAGGTGAAAGCGCGCCTCAAGAACAACGAAGGCAACGAAGTGATGGAACGTAGACCATTCGAGTTTACCATCGATGGTGGAGAATTTGAAAATGTCACATATCGTGAATTATCCCGATTGCTTCTCGAAGGTGGTGTGCGACTTAAGTCTGTACGCCCGGGACGATGGAAAGAAGCAGGCGTGAAGGAAGGCTTTATCATCGGCTTTATCGATAAGCTTCCGGTCGACAATGTGGAAGATCTCAACCGCATTCTCGCTTATAAAAAAGGCGGCATTCTCGTGGAAGGTTACTATGGCGATGGGAAGAAGGGAACGTATGGGGTAGAATGGTAAGAGAAGCTTCGAGCTATAAGCCACGAGCCTCGAGCGGTGCATCAGCCATTTGAATGAAATCAAAATGACGGCTGTGCGGATCGCTTTTACCCGAGTCTTATTTGCCATTTGACTGCCTCGTAATTCATTCTACACGAGCTGATATTAGCACAACGCGGCTCGAAGCTCGTAGCTTGGAGCTCGCAGCTTTTTTCCTACTTTTACGCCCTCGATCAGCAGACTATGAAAAATTTTGGAATTGGCGAGGCTTTGTCCACGCTGGGCGTTAAGAAAAAAAATCCCGGTGTTTCTACCGGTGCTAAATGGTTCAAATCCTCAGGAAAATACCTCGATTCCTATTCACCAGTCGATGGAAAATTGATTGGCTCGGTGGCCCAGGCCGATGAAAAGTCATACCACCAGGTGATTGAAAGATCCACAGATGCTTTTAAAGAATGGAGAAAATGGCCCGCCCCAAAACGCGGTGAAGTTGTTCGGCAGATCGGTGAGGCGCTCCGCAAATACAAGGAGCCGCTCGGTAAACTCGTTTCTTATGAAATGGGCAAGTCATATACCGAAGGGCTTGGCGAAGTACAGGAGATGATCGACATCTGCGATTTTGCTGTTGGACTTTCACGTCAGCTTCATGGACTCACCATGCATTCCGAAAGGCCGATGCACAGGATGTATGAGCAGTGGCACCCGCTCGGGCCGGTGGGCATTATCACAGCATTTAATTTTCCAGTGGCAGTTTGGTCGTGGAACTCTATGCTGGCCTGGGTTTGTGGCGATACTTGTATTTGGAAGCCATCAGAAAAAACTCCCCTGTGTTCGATCGCTTGTCAGAATATTGTAAACGAGGTCTTTGAAAATATGGGCGTTCCGGAAGGCGTGTCTTGTATTGTCAATGGCGATGCCATGATCGGTCAATTGCTCTCGTCAGATCATCGGGTGCCTTTGATTTCTGCAACGGGTTCAGTGCGTATGGGGAAAGCGGTAGCAAAGACTGTAAGTGAACGTCTCGGAAGATCGCTGCTTGAGCTCGGTGGAAACAACGCCATCATCGTTACCGAAAACGCCAACCTTGACATCGCCATTCGAGGTGCATTATTCGGAGCAGTTGGAACTGCTGGCCAGCGTTGCACAACCACGCGCAGATTGATCGTGCAGGATTCGGTGTATGATGAAGTGAAAGACAGGCTGGTTCGCGCCTACGGTCAGCTTGCGATCGGAAATCCACTCGACCCATCCAACCATGTCGGTCCGTTGATCGATCAGCAAGCGGTGAGATCCTATACAGAGGCATTGAAAAAAGTGAGGAAAGAAGGAGGTAAGATCGTTGTAGCAGGCGGTGTACTGGAAGGAAAAGGTTATGAGTCTGGCTGCTACGTGAAGCCGGCCATCGCGGAAGTGAATAACGATTTTGAGATTGTTCAGCAGGAAACTTTCGCACCAATCCTCTATCTCATTCGGTACAAAAAAATCGAAGAAGCATTGTCATATCAGAACGGAGTGATGCAAGGGTTGTCTTCATCGATCATGACCACGAACATGCGTGAGATGGAATTGTTTTTGTCGCACGAAGGATCGGATTGTGGAATTGCCAATGTGAATATCGGGACATCGGGGGCAGAGATCGGAGGTGCATTTGGTGGTGAAAAAGAGACCGGAGGAGGTCGTGAGTCCGGTTCAGATGCCTGGAAGAATTATATGAGGCGGCAAACGAACACGATCAATTTTGGCGAGACGCTTCCATTGGCTCAGGGAATTAAATTCGCGATCTAAAAAGGAGTTTGTAATTGTCCGTCAAACGACTATTTTTATAGAAAACCATCTGCTGTCTATGTCAGGCAAAAAATATCGCACCGTCATGCTCATTGATGATAATGAGATCGACAATCTCATCAACCAGAAAATGATCGAGGCGGCTTCCATTACCGACAATATTTATACACACACGGGAGCCAAAAGTGCGATTGAGTTTCTTCGTAACATGGAAAAGCTCGATGTGGCTGACAAGGTGCTTCCTGACGTCATATTTCTCGACATCGACATGCCCCTGATGGACGGTTTTCAATTCCTGGACGAATTTGAAAAATTAAGCAACGTTGCTAAGAAGAAGTGCAAGATTGTGATGCTTACTTCATCGATCAACCCGCAGGACTTCAACCGGTCCAAAAAATACGACAACGTAAAACTTTACCTGAATAAGCCCCTTTCGCACGACAGCATTGTGAAGCTGGAGCTGTAAAAAAGTTGACGGTTGACAGTTAACCTTTCACAGTGGATTTATCGAACTTCAACGTGCAACTCATTGCATGTGACGCTTCCGGGTCGCCTAAAGAATAGTTAATTCACTACACACGGCTGTGAACCGTTAGACTCAAATCTCAGTTAGCAGCCGAATAAACTTATCATCAAGCTTGATCAGCCGGGTGGGAGCGAAGTAGCTCACTTGCGTTGCCTGGAGTCGCGGGATCAGAGCAGCAATCTTTTTCGGTTTTTCTTTTTTCGCCTCGCTGGTTGCAATCTTCAGAATTTTCAAGAACAGCATAATGTTCTCACAGCTGTCTTTTCCGAACAAGCGGATCTGCCGCTGGATACTGTTGGATAGCTGATTGAACAGTTCATAATCACGAACCAAAACATATTGAAGCGCAAGAAGGGATTTGATCTCCAATTGTGCGAAAGGATATTTTTTCAGACTTACATCGTTCAACAGGCCATTGATCATTTTGGCGGCCTCGTCAAACTTGTCGGCATAGTAACATGATACCGCGCGATAAACAACGTATACAATGTGTTTGGGAATATCGAGTGGATCGACCTCGTAGTCTTCAAAAACATTTTCGTTCTCGACATACAATTCAGCCTCGGTTCCATTGCGCAGGTGACGCTCGATCTTCGAGATCAGGAATTGAGCCGGAAATGTGTAAGTAGAGTAGTTCACCATCAGGTTGGCACACGCATCGTTCACTTCCTCGAAATACTTCTCAGCCTGACGATATACCTTATAATGATTGTAGTACTCGAGCTTCAGGAATTCGAACACAAGATTCAGGTGGTAATAGATCGCATCGAGGTGATAACTTTCAAAGATCTTTTGAACTTTGTCGAAAATATCCTCTATCGACTCACCGTCTTGCTGCATGTTGTCATCGACCTCTACAAAAAGCCTGTGAAATACATACATGCAGCTCTGATACACATAAAGTCGATGCGATTCGTATAACTTGGCAACATTCTGCATTTCCTTCATGACCAGGTTCAACCCCAGCTTTTCGATCTCGGCACCATTGAGCAGGTAATCACCGAACTTTTTGAAGTAATCGGCCAGCAGGTCCTCAGACTTATCAACCGCCAGCATGTAAGCAACGTGGCGGTTATACAGCTGCGAGTATTGGAAATAATCTGGAGAGTTGATGTTGAGTCGTTTCAGCGACTTATAAATAATTGTAAGCTCGTTCGCCAGGTCATAGTCCAGCAGTTCTTTTTCAAGTTTCTTTAGCGTAGCAACCGAAATCGCTTTTTTCTTTGTGAATATCACTTCGTTGATGTTGGCAACCTTCCGCAATACATCCGTTCTCGGACTTTCGAGTTGCTCCATCAGGTATTCCTCGATCTTAAGGTTCAACCGTGAACGCAACGTGTAGTAGGCATTGGCGTTGACATCAAGCTCGGTCATGATCTTATTGTCGGAGAGCGAACGTTCTCGGAGCGCTTTCAGCAGATAGGCGGATTTCTCAGCATTGCTTTCAATAAGGGAATTGTAGATCGCAGTAAAGTCTTTTTCAGAGAGCTGTTTGATGATGTTCTTGAGTTTAGCCATGAAAGCGGTTTTACAACGTGAAAATTTACAAAATTTATAGTTGTGTGCAACATCCGTAAGGTCTGCCTTTCCATTCAAAGGTTCTTTTTCGCAGGACGTTGCTCAACTTGGAGCTTGAATTAACTTTGTAATTTGTCACCAGCGAATTGTCGTGAAAAGAATACTCAGCATCTGCGTTCTGTTTGTTGTGTTAGCTGACCCAGTGGCCGCCCAGCGGCTCGAGCGAAGGTCAGCGCGGCTTTTGGAAAAGCACCGTTGGGAGAAAGCAATGGTATCCATTGGAAAGTCGTTGAGGCGAGACTCGTTAAATGCGTTGGCGCACTATCAGCTAGCTTCCTGGTTTTTTGCAGTCGACAACCCCGCGTTTATGCCAGACTCAGCCTATTACTACGTGACACAGGCAATTGGCAATATTGCCCAAAATCCCTCTTCACAACGCGAACGACTTGCAAAATTCGGACTTGATAGCCTGAAGATCACCGGTTTGCGTGAAGGGATTGACAGCGTTATTTTCATCAGTGTCCGCGCAACGAATACGGAATCTGCCTATATCGCCTTCCTGCGTAACCATCCTTTCGCCCGGGAGAAGCCAATCGCAACAGGCCTTCGAAACGCTGTGGCATACCTGGATGCTGTTCGTACCAATACCCATCAGGCGTTCCAAAATTTTCTTGACAAATATCCAGATGCATCCGAAGCGGCTGACGCCAGATCACGTTTCGATCGCCTTATCTTTGAAGATAAGACCCGCGACCGCAGGCTTTCAAGCTACGAGACGTTTCTTCAGGACTACCCCGAAACACCTTTTCGCAGTGAAATCGAAAAAAATATATTTGAGCTTTACACGCTTGCCGGAGACCCCGAACGCTTTGTAAATTTTATTCAACGTTATCCATCCTCCGCATTTGTTAAACGCGCGCGAAATATCCTCTTCCATATTCTTGGCGATCTGGAAGAAAACCCGGCCCTGACCTTCAATTCCGATTCCCTGGCCAGGGTCATCGAACTGAATGAAGGTTATCTCGTGCCCATACTTAAAGCAGAGAAGTTTGGTTTTATGAATAGCCGAGGGATAGTGGTTATTCCTCCCTCCTTCGAAGATATTCCGCAGGACTTTATATGCGGAGATATTGTTGACGATGTGCTTCCGATCGGTGATCGACTTATCGCCCGAAACGGAGCT
>CBHROW010000318.1:0-6519 GCA_966080355.1 uncultured Chryseosolibacter sp. | reverse complement strand
TCATCATCACAAGCAAAAACGCCAAAGGCAACAAAGGCGATTACTGCTGTTTTGAATTTCATCATAGTACACATTGTCTGCTGGTTTAAAGATTTCAGGAGCAAATATATTTATTTAGATTAATTCAAAATAAGCTTATTTAGAATTGATTTAAATAAACTGTAATATTCTGTTTATCAGCATGATTAATTTGGATCCGGCTAAAATTTTAGCCCTCCAGAAAGGGTGCCAACCGCCCAAATCCTGGAAATCATGATTCAAATGAAGGCGCTAGAAAACCAAGGAACGGATCGCTAAATTTTTTTAAAAATCAAATAGTATGGATGCCTGGATCACGGTTGTCACATTCGCTGGAATCTTGTTCGGATCGTTGGTGTCGATCCATTTTTTGCTCATCAAGCGCGCGATGAAATGGTTGGGAGGATATACGCTTTTACTGACACTGAGCCTCGTTGAAAATTTAGTGAGTGAATTTCCGACAATCCTTACTGCGCTCGGTAGTTTGACGTTGCTGTATGGCCCGTTTCTGTTTCTCTATGTGAAAGCACGGGTAATGCCCTACGAGCCCGGATCGTTGTCAGTCTTGAAGCACTTCATTCCATTTTTTACCTATGCGTTGACGATTGCGTTGTCATCTTCCAAACATCAGCATGGCGATGACGGAACGCTGGAACTTGTTATATACGAACTGCTGTTCATTCAGATCTTTACCTACATCATTTTGTCTTTGCGATTGATCGGACAGCGAACGCGCTGGATTGGAGATGACTACCTGACGGACAGAATGCAGACGATCTTTCTCAAAACGCTGGTGTACGTTTCACTGCTCCTGTTCGCAAGCTCCTTCCTCGCTACCCATATTTTTTTACTGACGGAAGTTCGCGAGTCAACTGGGTTCAGGTTTTCAATTCAGATTGGGCTTTGCATGGTGCTGTTCATCATAGCATTGCTTAATACTGAAACGATTCAGCGTGAAAATATGGTGAAGTCCTTTTAGATGAAATTATTCGTCACGCAACGAGTCGACCGGGTTCGCAGCAGCAGCCTTGTACGATCTGATCCCCACGGTGCTCAGCACCACAATGATTGTTACGGCAACACCGATGATGAAAGTCATTGCTCCCGGATGAATGCGGTACTCGAAGTTCTCCAGCCATCCTTCCATAAAATACCACGCTGTTGGTGCGGCAATCACGAATGAGATCGCCACCAGTACCACAAACTCCTTCGAGAATAATCCAATCACCTGCCCTACTGAAGCACCCAGCGTTTTTCTGATCCCCACTTCTTTTGCTTTGCTGCGGGCCATAAACGACACGAGTCCGAAGAGGCCAATACACCCGATGAAAATTGCAACGCCCGCAAAAATTCCGATCATGTAAGTATTCCTGCGCTCGGCATTGTAAAATGATGCGATCGTGTCATCGAGAAACTTATGCTCAAAAACGTATTTCGGATAAACACTCTCCCATGTGTCTTTGATTTTTGAGATCGTTTCACGCAAGTTCGAGTTGCTCATCTTGACCGCCCCCACGTAATAGGCGTCAGTGACGCAGAAAATTATTGTCGGAGACATGGAGTTATGAAGGCTCAACGTGTTGTAATCTTTAACCACACCGCGGATCATTGCCTTGCGCCCCCAAATGTCGGTATGGAGCCCGATTGCTTCTTCGGGATTTGTGAATCCCAATGCACGGACAAAAGCCTCGTTGACGAGAAAACGATTGACGGTGTCGGAGTCCAATAAGTTTTCGCCTACAATGAGTTTGATCCCGTACGTGTCGATGTAATGGTTGTCAGCGAATTTCACGTTGCAATTCACCTTCACGATCTTTTCGTTCACGGTTACCTCGGCATCTCCTCCCCAGGAATTTCCACCGGTAGATCCGGTGTTACTCATGGCAGCTTCATTCACACCGGGAATTGCCAGCAGCCGATCGCGCAGCACATGTATCAGCTCACGTTTATTTTCCGGGAGTTCAAACTCGACAATACCTTCACTATTGATGCCCAGGGGCTGAGCCATAAAATGGTTGAGCTGCTGAACCGCAATGATCGTGCAGACGATCAACACCTGGGAAATGACCAGTTGGAAAATGATCAGCGTTCTTCGCAATGTCATGCCTTCTCCCGGAACTCCGGAGATTTTGTTCTTCAGCGCACGAACCGGTTGAAACCGCGAAAGGCTTAAACCAGGATACAATCCCGAGAGCATCGTTACAACTAAAGGCAAAGCAACCATGAAAATCATTGTGTTTGTATCGGAAAGCGGATCAAAGCTCAACTTATAACCGAGTTCTGGAGCAATGTACATAATGGAGAGCTCCACCAAACCAGTTGAAATGATCATGGAGAGAATGGTGATGATAAACGTTTCGCCCAGGAATTGTGACACGAGTTGAAATCGTGTGCTGCCCATCACCTTCCTAATGCCAGCCTCCTTCGAACGATTGGCGATGAGCACCGTATTGAGATTCACAAAATTGATGCAGGCCGTCAGCAGCAAAACAATACCAATGAGGAGCAGCGTGAGCAAAGTGAGTTTCGAAATGGTCCGGCCGGTGAAATTGTAGTAGTCCGTGTTAAAATGAACATCACTCAGGGGCTGTAGCGAGTAAGTGCGCCTTTTTCCATTCTCCAATTCAGGCCCTGTAAAGTATTTCAGATGCCAACCTTTGATCTTTGCTTCGAATTCTTGCTCTGTGGTTGTGGGTTTAAGCTGAACAAAACATTGTATTGACGAAGACATCGCCCCCCAGTTGTCCCAACCTCGCTTGTTTGCTCCGAGCCGAGATGAAAAAAATATTCTGAACGGAAGATCGGTGTTAACAGGAGGATCCTTCACGACACCAGTCACAGTAACATCGAATTCATTATTGAAATTGATGACCTTGTTGAGCGCAGACGCATCACCGAAATATTTTTTAGCGACAGATTCCGAAAGAACAACTGTCTTTTCATTTTTAAGCGCCTCGTCATTTCCTTCGATCCAGGTATAGTTGAACATCTTGAAATATTCCGGATCGGTGAACACCACCCGAGGTTCCTTGAAGCGGTCTACTTTTCCATCACTGTGACTGACGGTGATAACCGGGTCGCTGAGGTTTGCATCTACCGTCACCACATACTCCGGATCGGAAAATCATTTCGCATGGTGGGTGGAAGCACGTAGGTAACACCCGAGTTGTGCCCGATTTCGTCATCGCCACGGAACTCGGTTACCACACGATAAATATGATCGCGATTGGCGTGATAGTCATCGTAACTCAACTCGAAACGGATGATCAAAAAGATGAGAATGGAGCAAGTGATGCCCAGTGAAAGACCGAGCACATTAACGAGCGCGTGGCTCCTATTTTTCCAGAATGACCGAAGGGTGGTAATGATGTAATTTTTGATCATAAGATCGTGCGAATGGTAATTGCAGCTTCTCCGTGACCAAACAACGTACCAGGCATATCAATTCACTACAATTCAGTGAGTTACAAGAAATCATGAAGAACTTCTCTCCCACAAGTTGTAACGATTTTAATACAGCTAGACAGGTAAGATCGTTACAATTTATCCTTCTAAAAAAATGTGGGCTTTTTGCTGCCCGCATCCGGACGATCGTCAAAACTTTTCATCCTCATGCCCGTATATTGAAGACGTTCTGATCAAAAGTGTTCGCTTCATGAAAAAAATTGACGTTCTGAATTTCATCACCGACTTCCGGAAAGCCCCAAACGACATTAAAACTTATAGGCAGATGGTCGAGCATCTTGGCGCAGCTAATGAGGGATTAATTCAACAATATATTTCAGAGCTCCAACAACAACGCGTGATCCGCGAAACCGAATTGAACGGCCAGAAAGCGTATCAGGTAGTGGCGAGGTAGTTCAACTACGCCACAAAGACTCGAAGACACAAAGGATTTGACACGATCAAAACGCGCTGCGATAATATAGTGATCCAGTGCTAGCACCTCGGGTCTCTCCAAAAAAAAGTACGATTCAGCTTACATCTGACACTGCGCTGCCGATACTATTGATGTTCGCATTTTGATCCTTGGCAAAAGATTCTTCGTGCTTAGGGCCTTAGTGGCAAAACCTCCGAGCCTCCGTGGCAGAAAATGTACGCTTCAGGACGCATTTTACAATGCTCTGAAATGCAACAAAATTAACTTTCGCATTTTTATCCAGGCAAAAAAATCCTTCGTGCCTTAGGGCCTTAGTGGCAAAACCTCTGCGTCTCCGAGCCTCCGTGGCAGAAAATGTACGCTTCGGGACACATTTTACAATGCTCCGAAATGCAACAAATTAACTTTCGCATTCCAGGGAAAAAAAATCCTTCTTGTTTCCGAGCCTCCGTAGCAAAACCTCCGCGTCTCCGAGCCTCCGTGGCAGAAAAAAAGCTGGCCCCGGATTTCCCGAGACCAGCCACCTTACTAAAATGAACCCCTCAGTTCTTATCTTTAATCTTTTCCTTTTTTGTAGTGAGTAGTCGAACGGATCCTTCAGTGAAATGCCGTTGGCATGTTCGACTTCAGGAGAACCCGTCAGTTCTATTCTTTAACAAACTCTGCGTTTGCTGTAAATGCTACTTCATCGCCCAACATGGCTGAAGGTGTTGATGCTGCGATCCCGAAATCTGTTCTCTTTATCGTACCAGTTACTTTGAAGCCAGCAACTTTCTTTTTGTTCATAGGATGTTCTACGGTGCCGCGATAGTTTGCATCAAGAACAACTTCTTTCGTGATACCGTGCAGTGTCAAATTGCCTTTCACGGTAAATTTGTTATCAGCAACCTTGGTGAACGATGTGCTCTTAAAGGTGAAAGTTGGATACTTGGCCGCATCGAAATAATCCGGACTTTTCAAGTGATTATCGCGTTGTTCGTTTTCGGTATCAACGGAATTTACATCTGCGGTGAGCTCAACAACCGCGTCAGAGAAATCTTCTTTGCTTGCGGTGATCTTGGCGTCAAAATTTTTGAAAGCGCCTTCCACATCAGAAACCATGAGGTGGGTGATCGTGAACTTCAGGTTCGAGTGTGTCTTATCTGATTTCCAGATCAATGCGGGCAGCTCCGTGAACGAAAACATCGCTACGGCTGCAAGGAGAACGAGAACTATTTTTTTCATAAGAGTGTGTGTGTTTTTTCTGTTTTGATGATGCAAAGTTGCAGCCGCGACACTTGCCGTCAATTACCAAATGGTAAGAAAGTGGGAGACACCTGGGCAGCGCAAACGTTCTCACAAAAAAAGATCCTGTTAAAAGTTTGTTAACAGGATCTGTTATCGGACTTACTGAAAAAGATCTTTGTTCTTTTTTGACAATTTTTTAATCGCCAAATGTCAACTATTCAATCAAGCCGCTTTCACGAGTTGAATCTCGGAAGCAATTTTCACTTCGTCACTTACAAGAACACCGCCTGTCTCGAGCGTTGCGTTCCAGTTAAGACCGAAATCTTTGCGATTGAGTTTTCCTGTTACCGTGAACCCAGCCTTGGTGTTGCCCCACGGATCTTTTTGAATTCCACCGAATTCAACATCGAGCGCGATTCTTTTAGTCACGCCTTTGATGGTAAGGTCACCTTCCAGTTTCAGATCATCACCTTTTTTCACGAGGCTGGTTGATTTGAACGTTACTTCGGCATTCTTTTCAACATCGAAGAAATCGGCACTGCGTAAGTGTGTATCCCGTTGCTCGTTACCGGTATTGATCGAGCTCAGCTTGCCGCTGAACTTAACATCAGCATTCGAAAAGTCATCGCCTTCAGCATTCGCTTCCACAGAATAATCTGTGAGCAAACCCGTTACGTTTGTGATCATCATGTGCTTCACCTTGAACGAAACTTCGCTATGTGAAGGGTCGAGTGTCCATTTTGTTTTCATATCAATTGAGTGTTTATAAGTGCTTAAAATTTTTATCGTCCAATTTTTACGGAGGTCATCGTGATCGAACCCGCAACCGCTTTGTCATTGAATATTGTTTGCTCTTCTTTCCCATCGTAAAGCGCCAACGCATACAACAATGGATAGTAGTGATCCGGAGTAGGTATAGCGAGTTTGGCAGCCTGATGAAGCTTCTCATATTCTATCAATGACTGGTGATGGCCATTGAGGATCTTGTCTTTGAATATGGTGTTAAGTTCGTGCGTCCAGTCGTATCCGAATTCCCGGTTGAAATCAAAATCCTTTCCCGGCATCTGGATCAAACGAAGGTTGTGCACCATATTTCCGCTCGCCAAAATCAAAACACCTTTCTTTCTCAATGCTGAAAGTTCTTTCGCGAGCTCATAGTGGTATCGTGGTGCCTTGTAATAGTCAATGCTCAATTGCAGCACCGGGATGTTAGCGTTCGGATACATTTGCTTCACCACAGACCATGCTCCGTGATCCAATCCCCAGTCGTGATCGAGACTGATGGTTGCCGATTTGAACAATGAAGCGGTTTCCTTTGCAAGCTGGGGATTACCTGCGGCCGGATATTGCACATCGAACAGCGCCTGCGGAAATCCGCCAAAATCGTGAATGGT
>CBHROW010000317.1:0-6546 GCA_966080355.1 uncultured Chryseosolibacter sp. | reverse complement strand
CATCTGAGGCAGGAAGTTCTGGTTCTGAGCGGTTCGCAATACAGTTTACACGCTCTCAGCTTGACTTAACTACGCCACAAGTTTCTGCAAAGCCGGCTTGTAGCGCTGAGCATGCTGAAGTTCAAATAGCACAAACGCAGGCTGGCGTTGACTACCACGTGCTCAATGTCTCCGGCCAGGTGATAAGTGAAGTTGTGGAAGGCACCGGAGAGACTGTGACACTTGATGTTCCGGTTTCATTTCTTTCTGTAGGCAACAATTCGTTGCAGATCCAGGCAGGTTTTCCCGGCTGTAATTCAGGGGTGCTCCAATCTACCGCGACATTGACGTATAGCGGACCTGTTGTGATAACAGCGAATGATATTTCAGTTTGTATAGGAGAACAAGCCACGGTCATTGCCTCGGGAATTCCGAGCGGAGGGCACTATCAATGGTTTGATGAAAGTGGAACGGTGATTCCGGGCGAGAATTCCGCAAGTTATTCCTTGCTGGCCAGCGAAGAAACGTCAGTTCAGGTTGGTGGCGTTTTGGCGGATGGTTGCGTGACATCACCCACAACGGTACACATATACGCAGATTCGCTCGATGTTCCCGTTATTTCCTTGTATCGCGACACCCTTTTTGTTCAGATGAATGCGACAATGCAGTGGTTTAGAAACGGCAACCTGATACCTGGCGCAACTCAATCATTCTATCCACCAGCGGTAACGGGCGATTACACCGTGGTTGCAAGCGCCAACGGGTGCAGCCATGAATCGCTGCCGTACCAGTATGTGATCGACCCCGGGTGTTCCCTCGATACATCGATCTCGAAAGTTTCTCTGGAAAGCTCGTGTGGATCGGATCAGGCAAATATCGTGGTTACAGGCAGTCGAACTGATGTGAAATATTCTGTCATCAATGCCAACGATGAAGCAATCACGAGCTCGTATTCGGGGAACGGTGGAAGTCTTTCGATACCGCTAAACATCACCGCACTTGACTCCGGCCAAAATCATGTCCGCGTTCGAGCCGATCTCGCAGGCTGCATCAATCGCACGCTGGACAATGAAATCGATATTGATCCGGTTCGGCCGTTTGAAATTTCCGCGGAAGATAGCGTATATGTGTGCAAAGGAATTGCTGCGACCCTCCATGCCTCCGGTGTTCCTGCCGGGGGACTCTATTCGTGGTATCTGGCGAATGGAGATCTGGTAGCAAGCGCTACTGATTCAACATTCACTACACCGGCTATTACTGCGTCAACTTATTTTGAGGTAAGAGGCGTGCACAGCTCCGGTTGTATTAGCGAGCCGCAAAGGATTATTGTCATACCGATCGATTTTACAATTCCGCAGGTAATGCTAGTCGATGGGGTGCTGACATCTGCAATGCTCCCCGGGAACTATCAATGGTATTTGAATGGCAATGCAATTCAAGACGCGATCTCATCGGAATTTATTCCGGTCACGGCAGGTATGTATACCGTGAAGGTTTCACAAGCCGGATGCGAAGTTTCTTCGGCTCCGTATATTTTTGTGCTGACCTCGACCGGTGAACCGCCAGTATCGGTGTTTGCACTGCAGGTCTTTCCCGTTCCGGCACAATCTGCGCAGTTGCGGATCGGAGTTCAATCGCCATCTGCAGACCCCGTTACGATCGTCATTTTCGATCTTGCCGGCCGGCATACATTCAGACAGACGTATTACCCGAAAGATATTGCCATAGCCTCCGGCATTGAAGCGCATCTCACCGATGGGATTTATACGATTGAAGTTCAACAAGGAAGAAACGTGCTTCGCAGAAAGATCGTGATCCGGAATTAAAAGGAAAGAGCACGGAGGGCGATGCCTTTCGTGCTCTTCTCAGGTACTTGTTTAAATCTTAATTCGCGTTTACAACATTTCCATTGATGTCGAGCTGGGTTACTTTTCCTTTCAATTTCGTAACCTCGCTGAGTTGAGTCGCCTTATCACCGACAACCAGGTAGAACAAATCAGGTTCGTTCATGTATTTGTTGATCACATTTTTGAAATCGTCAAGCGTCATAAGCATCAACTCTTTCTGATCTTCTTCAACAAACTTGCGCGATTTGCCGTATTTGGTGATCTCGCGAAGTAAGCCCAGTTTGGCGCCCAGGCTTTCGTAAGCGAGTGTGTTGCTTTTCAGTACTTTATTTTTTGTGATCGATACTTCTTTATCGGTGAACGAAGATCCGTAATCCTTCATCATGTTCTGAATGATGTCGAGCGATGCATACGTTGCGTTGCTACGTACGCTTGTGTTGATCAGGAATGGAGCAATGGCTTTCGATTTTCCAACGAAAGAATACGCACCATAGGTATAGCCTTTGTCTACGCGTAAAGTCTGGAAAAGTTTTCCGCTTGAGCCACCACCCAGCACTTCGTTGGCGAAGTCAAGGTTAGCGCTTGCCGGGTCATCGGCCGACAGTGCAAGCCTTCCCACGTAGATCACAGACTGCTTCGCGTCCGGGAAATCTATGAAGTAAACATTTCCACCCGGGGCAGTTTTAGGCGCATTGTAAAGGGGAGCTGGAGATGATTTCGCACTCCAGACGGTGCCGAGAGCGGTTAATGATTTTTCAGCAGCGTCTTGCGTGATCGCCCCAGCGATATGAATTTTTGCCTGCGCTGGAGAGATAAAATCACTGTAGAATTTCTTCAGGTCGTCAAGCGAAATATTAGCAGATGTTTGAAGCGTTCCCGTAGCAGGTGAGCCGAGAATGTGTTCGGGCCCGTAAAGCAGTTTGTAAAGATTTCGGTTTGCAATCGCAGGCGCACTTGCTTCGCTTCCTTTTAAATTCGTTTCGAGAGCCTTCTTGAGGCGTTCATATTCCGATACGTCCCAACGCGGTTCGAGAAGCATTTCTTTGGCAAGTGCGAATGTTGCATCGAAATTTCGTGCGAGGCAATTACCCGTCAGGCGGATCTCCTCGTTGGTGCATTGGAAGGCGAGGCTGGATCCAAGCAGACCGATTGCCTCCTCAAGTTCTGCTGGCGTGCGTTTCGCGGTGCCCTGGTTGAGAAGTTGCGTCATCAGGTTTGCTACGCCAGACTTGTCGAGTGCATCATAGGAGTGCCCGCTTGGGATGGTAATGTCAAATGAAACCAAAGGGATCTCGTTGTTTTCCATGCCGATGATCGGTACGCCATTGCTGAGTTTACTGTCCCAGGTAGCCGGCATTTTAAATAAAGGAGTTTCACCGAACGCAGGTTCCGAACGGTCGTATTTTGTTTTTGTTTTTTCAACCTGGGCTTCCTGGCCGCGCGCTACATTTTCGTTTTGCACGCCAGAAACGATCTGTTCTATCCATACCGTTGCAGGTTGTGAGCCTTTTACCGCGAGCGACAGCTGTCCTTTTGGAACAACGCTTGTCATGACATAATTCTTTCCCTTGATGTATTGCTGATACACACGCATAATATCTCCGCGTGTGACGGCCTGGGTAAGTTCGGCAGCTTTCATCACATATGCAGGATCACCTCTAAATTCATTGTCTTGTGCGAGGGTGAATGCTTTGTTCAACACCGTGGCAATGCCCTGATAAAGCCCGGTTTCCTGTTCGGCTTTGATGCGCTGGAGTTCGGTGTCGGAAAATCCATCTTTTTCAAACCGTGCAAGACCCTCTTCGATCGATTTCTTTACGTCATCGAGGCTGGTGCCTGCATTGGCGCGAACCCGAATCACAAACTCACCCGCGATCTCATTGCTCGATTGGCTCGTTCCGACAGCCGGTGCTTGCTTTTTCTCTTCTACAATAATATTGAATAAAGGTGATTTGCGGCTGCCGCTTAACAGCTCTCCCAAAATGTCAAGCGCATACATATCCTTGTTGTAATTCTCGACAGTAGGGAAGACCATACGAAGTTCCGGAAGTCGTGCAAAACCATCTTCAAAATATAACGACTTTGTTTCCGTCAGCTTGACCGGCATTGGAGCCATCGGTTTAACGTCAGGACCTTTGCGAATTTCACCGAACCAGCGCTCGACTTTCTTTTTCGTTTCTTTCACATCGATGTCTCCCGCGATCACCAGCGTTGCATTGTTCGCTCCGTAGAATCGATCATAAAATTCTTTGACGTCATCGAGTGTGGCCGCTTGCAGGTCGGGGAGAGAACCGATCACCGTCCAGTTGTACGGATGTTCTTTCGGGTAAAGATTGGTGCGGATGATCTCATCGGTGTATCCATAGGGGGCGTTGTCTACACGTTCTCGTTTTTCGTTCTTCACTACTTGTTTTTCTGCTTCGAGTGCTTCTTTAGTCACGGTGTTGATCATAAAACCCAGGCGATCCGAATCGATCCAAAGGATCTTATCGAACGCATCTTTAGGAACCACTTCATAGTAAATAGTTCCGTCCGACCATGTGCCACCATTTCGTTCGCCACCCCATTCGGGAATAAGTTTCCGGTTTGCACCTTGTGGGGTGTTCTCCGAATCGTTGAAAGACATATGTTCGAAAAAATGCGCGAAGCCGGTTTTGCCTGGCTTCTCGCGATTCGAACCCACATGCATAACGGTAGCAACAGCTACGATCGGATCGCTGTGATCTTCATGAAGGATAACTTCAAGGCCATTGCTTAACGTGAATTTTTCGTACGGAAGAGAAAATGAAGTTTTAGGTTTCGCGTCTTTCTTTTGCGCACACAACGGGGAGGCTAACAACATTGCCGCAGCCATCAAATACAAAGCGGGTAGAGGATGTTTCATATAAAAGGGGTTGATGTTCAAAGTTATTTTTTGAGCGATTGATTTCCCACAAAGAAGTGATGAGCGGAGCAAAGGAAAAGTTGCCTGAAATGCAGCCATTAAAATTGAATTCCTGCCGAATATCCCGGCCAGATCATGGTGTTCCATTTCAAAAGCTTGCCGGTATCTGCGTTGATCGACTGCACCTGGTAGTCTTTCTTGTCTGTTTCAAACATAAAGTAGTTCAGCGATACGCCCACAGTCCAACACCTCGATTTCAGTGGCTTACGTTTTCCCCAATCCACATTAAGCCGCGTTACCATATTGAAGGTTTTGTCGATGTGATCTTTCGGGTTCAAGTGCATAAGCTTGACACCATATGTGATAATACGCCTTTCGTTCTTCAGATCGTTTGGCAGCATTGAAGATTTGTTATAAAGGAATTTTTGAAACCCCCATCCAAAGCCCCATGTTTCTTTCCAGTAGTCATAGCCGATGATCAGAACATTCTGATTAAAGATCTTATTGAAGTCCCAGTATGGCATTTGTGACTGCGTCCATGTGCAATTCAGACAATTCCCCAACGTGTATTCCAGGTTGAACGAAAAGATCTCGTTGTATTGTAATCGCAGGTTGGAACCCATCGACCCGAAGTTCAACAGGCCAATAGGCGTACCGTTGCGAACTTGCTCCTTGGTGCCGGGTACGCGAAAGAAATTGACGAGCCCGATCTGCCGTCCCCGCATTGCTCCACCGAAGTTGATCAGGCCGATCTGGTTGCCGTCCATTTCCTTGCAAAAATTGATCAGTCCGATCTGCAGGCTGCGTGCTTTGGTTGGCGGGGTCGAATGTCTTCCCTGCATGCGCTGAGATTTGTTGATCAATGCGATCTGCGTTCCGGAAAGATCTTCACCTGTGTAGTTGAATAATGTGCTGATCTGAATGCCAGCTTCGTAATCGTCTGCTACATTATAGAGTCCCGCAATGCTGATGGATTGCGACCATCCTCCCGCACTGTTTCCAATGCCCGCAAACTGAAATCCTTTGAAGTTGTAACCGTTGACATTGAGGCCACCGGTGATCTGGATTCCCGTTGCATTGTCTAGCACATAGTTGAGTATACCTGCGAATTGAATTCCTTTAATGTTCGATTCGACATCGTTGTTGATGAGCGCGCGCTCTTCGGAAAGCGTGAGGTTGATGAACGTGTTAGCGCCAATAATGTTGGCCATACCTGCCAGCTGGATACCACTGCTTTTCTTCAGGTTGGAGTTTGTGATCAGTCCGATCTCGAGGTGACGTGTTCCGGCAGAAAGCCCACCGAACAGATTGAGTGAAAAATTATTGTAATAGGCGCCACTGAAAACTCCGTTGGTGCTGATGCCTGGAAACAACGAGATCTGAAATCTGCGATGATATTCGCGGAAACGCCTTTGAGGGACCGTATCGCTTTTGACCTGACTGTAAACGACACCGGATACTAGAATGAACGTCAGGGCTAGAGAGGTCTTTAGGTTAGGATTCATTGATTGTGAATAAACTGGTAATCGCACCCGCTATTCAACATCGATAACAATACGTTCCCCTTAATCCGATATTGCGTGCACTCGTCATTTTATTATTCCTGGTCTCGGATTTCTGATTTCTGATTTTCAAAGCCGATTCCTAATTCCTAATGACTAATGATCATTGCCCATTGACTACCTACCCCAGTCGGGAACAGGCGTATTCGAATCGAAAAGTTCATCGAGATAATAATCCCTTCGCTGGGTTTTATCACAATCGACAGATCCTCCGATCGCATATAAGCAAGGTGAGTACAGTGCAATGTCGTTACCGGTCATGAGACTTTTTTTG
>CBHROW010000316.1:0-6596 GCA_966080355.1 uncultured Chryseosolibacter sp. | reverse complement strand
ATCAAAATGAATATTTGAAAGAAGAGTATGCGTATAAGCAAATATACTTGTTCATCGTCAATCACTGCAAAGCTGCGCAGAAGAGGGCTTGCAGAATCTCAACATGACGTTGGGGTGTAATTGTCACCTACCAGTCGAACACTGCCTAATCGCACGAGCCGTTCCCGACAAACCACATGAGCACATTAACACCCGAGCACTTTCATATCTTCATATCCGTACACTTCTCCTCATAAAACTGAACAATTACCCATCCAAGTATTCGAATTTTGCTCTGAATTCACGTCACGTTGATCTGGCACGATTTATACTCAGGGTTTAGCACATCATCACCTTAGTAAAATGAACAGTCAGAAAGTTTATGGTATTCTACTCGGCATCGCGATCTGTGCCGTTGCGGCAGCGATATTTATCTACGGCCGGCCTGGCAATAACATCAGCATCCGGTTTTCTGACACCGATGACGAGCTGGAATTTTCAGCTTCTTTCCCGGATGAATATTCCGATGAGGTGCACGACTTCGTGAAATCACAACTCAGGATGAATGACCTCTCGGATATGAAATACCTTGAAGTGAAACATTACGAGACGCCCGATCAGAGAATGCGTTTCGATATAAAGTCGCGGAAAGGTTTCCTTAAGATCACCATGGATAAGCGAGAGAACTCGCGTGAGGGGTATGCTTTGCTTCGAAGAACGGGCGAAAGGATAAAGACAATAGTTACCAGTCGGTAGTTAGGCATTGGGCATTGGTGAAATAGAAACAGTTCGGTCGTAAAAGAGATTGCCTCCAAGTGCCACTTCATCGGGAAAAAGGATGCAGCAGTATTATTTGCGTTCTCTCAACAGTACCTGAGCAAACATCACTGCTCCGGTCATCTGCAGTGCTCCCTCGGCCGACTTGATCAGTAACAAGTAAACATCTGCTGGCCTCACCACTGCGTAGAATGTTCCGGCAAACTCCATCACCATGGCACCGGAGAGAAATACAGCAGCTGCGATCAATAGTTTCCTTTTCACATCAGCGCTAATTGATGACGCATGGCGGAAAAGAATGCCGGTGAGCGTGCCGAATATAACAAAGTACGGAATCACCCACAGGTAATGCGTCCACGATGCCGGGTTGTAGCTCGCGATCGTTCCAAAGGTGCGCATCTTAAAATGTTGGTGGATGTAGAACGCTTCATCAATGGTAAAAAAAACGAAGGTGATCAGCAGCGTGCGCCAGAAAATGATCTGCGGGCGTGTAAGTGTTTTGACAGTGGTGATCCTGTAAAGCAAAACAATATTGATCAGCAGCAATGCAAGCGAAAAAAAGAAAGGGACGTTCAATCGCCTGTCGAAGTAGAACAGGGATGCGAAGTGATGGCGATGACCCTGAATTGCTTCGGAATATATCACCGTCATGTTTGCCGTGAGCAAGGCAAAAATGATGAGATAGAGTGCGACTATAATATACCTGCTCGGCACTGGCGGATGATTGAAAGATAAAGATAGAAATATTAGAAGATCGCTATCAGCGCGCTCACAATGATCAATTCTGACAGCTTCATGACATCACGTGTTATATCAGTCGCGTGAGAGGAGTTTGATAACTGCGTCTTAGTACACCCTCTTCGCCAGCTTGGGCTCCGCAAGGCTGATCCAGAACACATGCAAAGGTTCTTTGCTTTCGGTCTTGCCGTTTTTATTCGTGTCTTGTCGAGCGAAAAGGTACATCGCGTCTCTGCCTGCATCATACTGCGAGCGCTCAACGGAGTAATCGGAGGGAAGCAACGGCAGCATGGTGCTGGCATCTGCGTTCACGTGAATGAATTTTCGCAGGTCTGACTTGTTGATCAAGGTGTCTTTGTTGGTGTCTTCATTGTAAACGGAAATCAGAAAATAGTTTCTGTTCACGGGCTTGTTGTCGATTGAATCCTGTTCGAAAGACGGGTAGTAGATTGAGCGCACAAGCACGGGATGATCGAACAGCAACTTCATTTTCTCGGTCACGAAATTGTAGTGCGCAATGTTGATGAGGTTATACCCGAACTGCAGGTCGATGCCCGGCATGAAGAATTGCTCGTAGTCGGAGTTGTACTCATGATAATAAGACCGACCTGAATATGTCTCAATGACGGTTTCCTTTACATATGGCACTTTGCGATAGATCGTAATGAGTCGCTGATCTTTTAGACCCGTCAAAATAACTTTATTGGGATAAGTCGCGAGTTGCGCCAGGGAAACATCTCCTGACAACGAATTGGTGGTATCGGCTTCCGCAGTACTGTCAGCAACAACGCGAATCTCTTCCTTGACGTCAGGATTTGGTTTTGAGCAGGAGATAAGGGCAATGAAAGCACCTAAGACGAGGGTCGAAAGTTTAGTCATGAATGTGTATGCGTATAATGTTCGTGTTTCTAATAACTGTCACAGGCTTTATGCGCCAAGTGTTGCCGAACCGAGTCCTCAACTTCTCCTTCCATCTTGTCTTTCCCTAGCCCGCCAGAAGCAAGCACATGGCACCTGCGAAGCACTACTTCTTCCCTTCCAGCAACTTGATCCTCGCTTCTTTCTCTTTCAGCAACGCCTCGTATAGCCTTTTATTTTCTTCAATCACTTCCAGCAACTTATCCAACGGATTGAATGTGCAGTTGTACATGGTGTTCGCACTGTTATTCAGGTTCGACCCCTCATAATTATTCTGAATATTCATGATGGTCTTGTCTTCATCGAAATTCCTGATGGCATCGGAAGTAACGCCAAGCGCTTTGGCGATGCGGGCGAGGATTGCCTCGTCCACGGTTTCACTTTGCTCGATCTTGGAAACAGCCTGTTGAGAAATTCCGAGTGCGTCAGCAAGGGCATCTTGCTTGATGTTTCGCAGTTCGCGAAGGCGGGTGATCTTATGGCCGATGTGGGAAGACATTTAGTTGTTGCGTTTGAGTTTGTTCAAAAATAGGAAAAAAGCGGGAGCGGGAAAGGTGCTGGTCCGCAGGGCTCCTGGAAGTGCTGGAAAGCTTGGTGCTGGGAGTGCAGGGACCGGGTTGCCGGGAAATGCCGGATGAGTTAGGTGTTAGGTTGCCAGTATGCCGGTTGCCGGGAATGCAGAACACAATTGTGTGGATTGGTCAATGTACGAATATGTCGATCGAATCGAGGAGAGGTGAAGAAGAACTGGGGAAACCGGATGCTTAGGCGGATCAAAAAAATGCAAATGCGTAGCTTCCAAATATTGATGACAGTCGAATTTGTATGTTGTCAATCCAAGGGTCATTTCTTATCTTCATCATGTTTCCCTGCCCACCCGGCAATGCTTCGAGAAGGATCGAGGTTGTCAATCAAAAGCCCACTGGGAACATCAACCAATGTTTAATCGGTTAACCTATACCTCTCATGGATTTTACCGAATTGTTTAAGTGGATCAAAGAAACAATTAAGGAAAGTGTACGTCCTATTAGCCTTATACTGCTGTGGCTGGCCATGTTGTACTATACTAAAGCTTTCGATCAAGAACTGGTAACGTCAATCGATTTTCAACCGTTTCAAAAAAAGATTGTAGACTTCGGTGGTACACTGGGGCTTGAAATAAAACTCTGGCACATCATTCTGGGCACAATAATCGTGTTGGTTTCGCTGTTTGGATTCCTCACAAGAATCGCTCACGAAATAAACCCCTTTAAGATCAGGTATTCGTCATATGAATTCTGGTTCGTTAATAAGACATGGTACCCACTGGTTGAACTGCTGCAAACCAAACCGTCTCTTATTGCAATGGACCTCTATCAAATCGGCCTTTCTATCGACCTCGAAATAGAGAAACAAAAGAAAGAGTTTGGCGAACGGTATAATAGCTACGTCTCGTGGTCAGAAAAGCAATTCAGTTTTTGGATTACCCTGGCCTCAAATTTTGTGATGTTACTTTTTGTGACCTTGATCTTGGCAGTTGCTTGCAATTATGGTCTTACCCTCTTTCGCGCACGAGGTTTGATGCTTGTATCTGTTGTGCTGTTTGTTTTCTCATTGTTCTGTCGTATAAAAGCTGAGGTGTCAGTTGAAAAAGTTGTCAACTCGAAGCTCTTTTTTTTGTTCAACACGCTGGATGCACCGAAAGACGAGGACCGACAGGGCAGATTGAATGCCGAAGCCGCCTTGATGTATTGTTACGGTCAAATTGGAATACTTGGTTTGCCTCACGGATCGTTCTGGGCTGCACATTGGTTGCGACAAGTTCCGGGGTTTGCACGAATAGGTGTTTATCCGTTTCGCTCGTTTGATTCGATCAGAAAAAATTATTCACCGGCCTTCCAACATATGAAGAGCACTCGCAGTAATAGGTCGTTCGTCACAACTGTGCCGCATTATGTTTCACACCAGGCTATTAACTCGATTTGCCTGTGGCTTTTGAAAGCCGGAATAGTGAAGAACGGTGGATCGTTTGTCGGTAGTGAGATCGATTTACCACAGTACGAAAGAATGTGGCATGGTCGTCCGAATAAATTTATGCCGTGGCGTCAAAAAGATACCTGACCACATTGTACAGAAATCTAAAACTGAGGACTTCCATCAGATAACAACTTTCTTATTGGGACAATTTTCCAACGTTGTGTGCATTTGTCGTGGCAGTTCGCACGAGAGGATATTGGCTGATACCTGATGTCAACGATAAAAACGATAAGGCTCGAATGACATACTCACACTGGAACGTACTTTAAAACCCGCTCCGCACTCATACCCTGTTTTCCCGGAAACTGGCAACCCGGCACCCGGCATTCTGGTCGCCCCGCACCAGACTTCGCCTCTCGCGGATGCCGCCTTCGCCAATCAGTACAACTCTGTACTCGAAATCCCGATCAGCGCGCGCACATCCAGCAAGAAGCCTGTGGGCCCCCTCTCAATAGAAGGAAAATAAAACAATTACAAACGCACATTCAGAGCGAATGGCATCTTTGGATTGGACATGCGATGTTACGCATACCCGCAAGATTCAAAAAAAATTTTCGGTTGTGATTTACAACTTGACGGTTGTGATTTACGCAAGTCGTGCGAACCCAGGTTGAAACATCCTTATTGGTTCTTTTTCTCTTCAACGCCATCACCGGTTTCAGCGGACTCACGTTCATGTGCCGCTACCTGCCATTTCCATAACAGTGCTCCCGCACCGAACCATATAAAACTTGAGATGAGCGTGTCGGTATAAATATGTCCGTCAAAAAGAACAAATAAAAAGCGAACAACCCTGGCTGCACCGCCAATCATCAAGATCACCGCGAAAACATTTTTGATCACACGAACCGTGACGTAACGTTTGGAGAAATACGCCACCACGGCAATGACGATGGTAACGATAAAAATGAATTGCAGCGCGCGGCCGATGAGCGTGGCATCTAATGTGTAAAGGTCCATAGAGGGTCCAGTGAGCGTGTTCGGGATTTTTAACAAAGATAACAAACCGGATATCCGGCCGAAAAGATTTTGAAGGGTTTATGGAATTGAGTGCGCCTTGGCATCTCCTGATCGATGAAGTTTCTACGGATTTCCATTATCCAAAGCGTAGCGGTGTTTCTCATGCTCTGGCTGATTCTCGCATTCTGGTTCTTATCCGGTTCAGGTCAAAAGCGATTCCCCGATCATAAAACACGCGAAGCTGACTCGGTCAAATGCAATGGATGCCACGAAGGCACAAAGAAATTCAAAGCTGCGGAGCATTGATTGAAGGGTGTACGACTCACTGAAATGTATTTGCCACGGAGACCCGGAGAAAAATCGAATGCAAATGTGCCGATTAGCCAATATGCCGATGTGCCGATGGATGAAATGCAAATGTGCCAATGTGCCAATATGCCGATGTGCCGATGTGCCAATGAAGGCTTGCTTAGTTTACGATCCGTGCATTTGCTCGCTCAAATCAATGCGATGGACGATGAGCCGCGCCAGACATCACGTCCTCCTCTGCGAAACTCTGCGCCCTCTGCGGCTCCGCGGTGAAAAGAAATAGTCGAACGGAGCTCGAAGCCGCGAGCTGTTCCCTGACCATATGAATCACCGAGAAAATCTGAAATGCAAATGTGCAAATGTGCAAATGTGCCAATATGCCGATGTGCCAATGAAGGCTTGCTTAGTTTACGATCTGCGCAGTTGCTCACTCAAATCAATGCGATGGACGATGAGCCGCGCCAGACATCACGTCCTCCTCTGCGAAACTCTGCGCCCTCCGCGCCTCCGCGGTGAAAAGAATAGTCGAACGAAGCTCGAACCTCCGAGCCATTCCCGTAACTCCCAGCGAGCGAAAGCGAGCGCATAGCGTTCTCTTGCACACTCAAGGGCTCGCTTAGTTATGATCCGTGCATTTGCTCGCTCAAATCAATGCGATGGACGATGAGTCGCGCCAGACATCAAGTCGCCCTCTGCGAAACTCTGCGCCCTCCGCGCCTCCGCGGTGAAAAAAAATAGTCGAACGGAGCTCGAAACTTCGAGCCGTTCCCGTAACTCCCAGCGAGCGAAAGCGAGCGCATAGCGTCCTCTTGCGCACTTAAGGGCTCGCTTTAGGTATGATCCGTGCATTTGCTAACTCAAATCAATGCGATGGACGATGAGCCGCGCCAGACATCACG
>CBHROW010000315.1:0-6613 GCA_966080355.1 uncultured Chryseosolibacter sp. | reverse complement strand
CCTACAAGAATATACCAGTCGTTGCGCTCGAAATGAACCACGGCCCAGCCAGCGCGATTGTTTGCTCCAATGCCCTTAAGAAGTCCGGCAGCTACGTTTACATAAATGTCGATCGTGCCATGAAACACATCGTTTACATTATCGAAAACCAACTTCATGCTACCAGTCACACTTCCCTTTGGTAATTTTTTCAATTTCTCCGGTAACTTGTTACTTGCAGCAGCTCCGGCAAGTTGTTTCAATTGAGCATCACCGAGTTCGGCTAAACTCATGAAGTTCGCGTTACCCGTCAGCGTGACAGAATTGATCCCACCATGTTTATTGATCACCACTTCCAATCCAACATCTCCATTCATCGCCTCGGGACGCGCTGCACATATCTTCATGATCGCTTTAATTCCGAGTGTGTTCTCATTCGGCACATAAGCAATTCCTGATTGGGAATTTCCAGAAGTACTAGATTGCGACCTGTCGGCCTGCTTCATATTGTAGTAAAACCCACCGCCAAAATCCGTAGCCAGCATGACGCCAGGAATGATCGGCACGGCTGTCGGCAGATGCACCAGGGCATCGAGGTACCAGTATCGATATCCATCGGTGCGGCCGAAAAGAACTTTAGCTGAAATTGGACCGAACTTGTTGATCTTTGCGGTTAACGCCCCGGCAAAACCATCGCCATAAATTTCATCATCATCAAAAGATTGTATCTCCCCATCGAGTTCAAAAACATTGGGCTTCGCGATTTTTACTTTTATCGCTGTAAGTTCCAACTTGTCGAACGCCCATCCACCTTGTTCTGCAGAAGAACCACTTTCAGGATTTGAATTGATCTCAGCGGCATTTTCTTTTCCCCACAGCACGAGACCTGCTGATCCACTGTATCCCTCATTCTCCTCTTTACCTGCGATATTGATCTGAAGCGTAAATCCAAGCCCTAATCGATGTGGCTCCCTCTTGATCGAAAGCCCGTTAATATTTACTGGAAATTTCTTGACACTTTGGTTACTCCCCTGACCGAAGCCAACCGTTTGAATATCAAACTTCGGCTCATCGGCACTTATTCGAAGACCTTCAAATTGAATATTGTTTAGCGAAGTCTTCACGTGCTTCACAGACAGAGTTCCGTTGAGGATGGCTGTCGGTACTAGCTTGCTATTTTTTTCCACAACTCGCACCGATGAACCTGGAAGCAGGTTCACATCGGCAACGAACAAAGGAAGCTTCAGGCCACTCCCTAAACTGACGTTGAAGCTGTAATCACCGTTACTTGCACGCGAAGCCGCGAAATTGAACTTCGCAGGCTTGTTATCCTCTGCCTTCATGTGCGGCACGGATAGCTCGCCAGTCAATTGAAATCCTGTAACCTCGTTGCAAATCAGCGTGAGCCCAACACGATCTATCGAGTAGTTCCATCCACTCATGTCGCCATTGGTCAAAATATCCTGGGCGAACACTGCTCCTGTGAAACCCTGGTCATCAATGATCATATTGTCGACACCAATGACAATTCGTCCATTGCTATTTTTTCTTGAGAAGGATTTCGGCAGGCGGATATCAAGATGCTGTAAATAAAATCCTTGCCACAATTGATCATTTCCCAATCCGTATGGAGAAGAATAACCCTTAGGAAAATTCATTGCAGTTGGATTCGCAAGATCGCTGAGGTCTACAATTGCATGTGAAACGGTGAAGCTAAAATCTTTGAGACCATTGATCTGAAAAGTCGGCAGATTAATGCCGATCAGAATATCGTTCCAGTTTTGAATCTGTGCGATAAACGAAGTCCTTACGCGCGCGTTTCCGTCTTCTATGCTGCCATCAGGACGCTCAGGAACTATCATGTCACGAGAAAATTCAATGCTCGCTTCAATGCTCATTCCTTTGAATCCATTGCAATCAAATTCCACAAATGAATTCCCTTTGCCGATAACAGTTAACAGCGTGTGGTTCAATAGCATCGGGTAATCACCGATCAACTCAAGCCGCCCGGTGCCTTGAAAGCCTTTTGCATTTGAAAATGTGATGTTCGATCCGCGGAACGCAATCTTATTTCCGTTTTGAGGGATCTCGAGCATGAAGTAAGCATCGAGATACGACACCGTTTCTTCTGACTGTACTTTGGCAATGATGATCGTGTATTGGATCGGTCCGATTTGCTTTTGTATGCCGACTGGAAGCTGGATGTTCGCCAGGTCATTAAGGCTCTCGATCATGGCGTTCTCTCTCTTTATTCTATCATCAAGTTCTGCAGCGAGAGTTCGATAGAACTCGGTCGAATCGTCAAACGAAATAGCAGGGATAAAGAGTGGATCACTTGCCTCTGTTGTTGCTCGAGGCAGCTCAGCGAAAAATCGAACCTCAGATGCATTCGTCATCCGCGAAACGATCAGCGAGTCAGTTCGCTCATTGGCCGTCAATGTCAATGACATGGCTGTCAGCAGAATTAAAAGTGCAATGATTTGACGCATTAGATTTTACTTGTGTTTGCTCCGCTGAATGAATAGCTATATCCAAGAGTTGCAGTAAGTTCAGTTCGTGTTTTCATTTGGGCGATGCCAACTGCGCGATTGCTGATTGCTGTGTTCAAGTTGATATGGTGACTCTTCTTTACAGAAAGCGAGTTCGATAGTCTCGCAGTGAGCGTGCGGCTGGATTCGCCACTCATCGATCGGTTGTAAGCACAAGATCCTACACTCCTTAATTTTTTCCCAAAGAATGCTTTAGAGGCAGAGAGGATCGGGCAAATGTTTTGCGATCGATTTTTTTCGGAATCTGTCAAAGTCAACATCACGGCCATGGAGAGCGATAACGACTTGGATGTAACAACCGAGGTATACGTTGAATTAAGTGTGTAAAACATCAAGGTTGGCGAATCTCCTTCACTTTCATGTCGATCACGCGATTGCTGAAGGGAGAAATTGAAGGCCACGTTTTTCGGTTTGTGCTTAGAGCCGAATGCCCAATTCGACACCAGGCTCGCATTCCTCGAAGTCTGGATATAATTCAACGTATCGAGATTCTCGTAAGGCGTGAGCGCTGTTGTCTGCTGAATTTGAGACCTAATGTTGGTGAACGACAAGAACGTTGAATATGTACCTGAAATGGTAAAGCGCTCGCTCGGATTGAAATTGACATTTCCAGATCCGATTGTTCGCGTAAGCGTGCTGACCTTGCTCTTATCCAGGTTGTCTCGCTGGCGGCCCACGCTACCAGCCATGCTCACTTTGCCGTGGAGCATGGATGCGCTACCGTTAAGCGTGAGGTTCTTCAAGTCATTGTTAAAAAAATATCCGCCTAAAGTTTTGTAACCCGGATCGATATGCTCCATACTCACGCCAATGCTGGATGAGGCACCATGAACATCGATCGAAGATTTATATGCCTGATAATAACCAGTCGACTGACGCGGAGTAAATAAAGGTGATTTACGTCCGAGCAATTGATCAGCCTTGTGCTCCTCGGTGAATACATTTGTTGTCAACGCACTTGAGGCATATTCAATTCGCGCTGAGAGATGCTTGAGAAAGACCTTTCTGCCGGTGAGGCCGAGTACCAAATTCTCTTGCGGATGGATATTCAGGCTGTCAGGAATTGCCGAGATGGAATTTGCATTATCGCTGGCGCGGAAAAAGATGATGTCTCCGGAATTTCCGTTGTCATTGAATGAAGCTTTGATTCCACAACCTGTTCTTTTAAAAGATGGCATTTGATTGCTATCCGCGCTGTGAAAATCATGTGCTTTCAAAAATCTGCCATACAGAATTGAAAATGTCCATTTGCCCTCGGGTGTAAAGTCCATGACACCGCCAAGGAACACGTGACCGTTCACTGTATAGCTAGAGAATGATGTGCTCGCATACCCGAAATGGCCGCTCACCCATTTGTACGAAGGACTTATACTGTATCGATTGAAAGGTTGCTGAAAGGATGATTGATTATTACTAAATGTATAAGAGAAAGGAATGTTCCATTGGTAGATGGAAAGATTCAAATTTCCATTCGCCACGTATGAATAGGGGTCTCTGCGATTGGTTGTATTGAATGCTTTATACAGTACTTGGGAAAGTGAAGCGGATCCGGAGATCGAGAACGGTTTCTCTTTTCCAATGCTTTCAATACGCTGAGCGAGTGTGGCGAATGGAACGACACATGCTTGCCAGCCTATGCAAATGGAAATAAGGCGAATCATTTTCTGATCTAAATTTTTCCCGCTGCATCATAGGTGGTTGGGATAAATGTAAGGCGAGTGAGAAAAGATTTCAAAACCGAAAATTGGGTTTTTATGAAAAATATTCTGTCGGCTAAAAATGCGTCAGGTAACTTTTATGCGATAAAAGTTACAGCAGACTTATGCAAGTTTTCTATACTTTGATCCTTTAACAATGCAAATTGAATTTTGCCGAATGCAAATAATTGGTGCATCAAATCTATCTGTCCCTTCACATTATCATGAATATGCTCGCCATCCATGTTGTTCAGTAGTCATTAAGGCTCGACAAATCTTTCATGATCACAAAATTCTCCGCATCAAAACACACGAACACTACCCTTTCAATCTGAGAAAATTCAGGCAACACTTTCCTCACCGTTCCAATCGCAACCACCGCAGCTTCTTTTTTTGGAAAACCATAGACGCCTGTGCTGATGTTGGGGAAAGCAATCGACTTACACGAGTTTTCAGAAGCCAGGCGAAGTGAATTCGAATAACATTGCGCTAGTTTTTCATGCTCACCCTCGTTGCCGCCACGCCAGACCGGCCCAACGGTATGGATAACATATTTTGCCGGAAGACGTCCTGCCGTTGTGATCACCGCTCCGCCCGCGGGGCAACCACCTTGCGCGGCAACAATTCGCTTGCATGCCTCGAGAATGGCCGGCCCTCCTGCACGATGAATGGCCCCATCCACTCCACCTCCACCCATGAGCGATGAATTCGCAGCATTGACGATGGCATCAACTTTAATTTTGGTGATGTCGCCCTGAATGATTTCGATCTGCCGAGGTTCAATCATAATATTTCACAAGATGAGCACGAACGTTCCTGCGATGATGAGCAGCGATCCGATGATCAGCTTCGGAGTGAGTGGCTCGCCCAGAAATATAACGGCAAGGATAATGGTAAGCGCGAGGCTTGCTTTGTCGATCGGTGCAACCAGGCTCGCCTTGCCAAGCTGCAATGCCTTGAAATAAAATAACCATGATGCTCCCGTAGCCGCGCGAGAAAGAACAAGGAACACGATGTTCTGTTTGGTTAGTGCACGCATATTGCCTTGCGCACCTTTTACAAATACAACTGCCCATGCAAGCACAATGACCACCACGGTTCGCACCGCGGTTGCAAGATCAGAGTCGATATCTTTCATTCCGATCTTCGCGAAGATGGAAGTGAGCGCAGCAAACACTGCTGAAAGGAGCGCGTAAAGCCACCACATAGATCTCTTATTTTGTTACGTAAAATTTTTCAAACTCGTCACGGCTCAACAGCCAGGTGTTGACTGGTTGATGGAAACTGATCCAGCCCGGCTCGCCTTCATACGTTCCCACTTGTTTGAAACCCAGCCTGGGAAGAGTTTTGTTCGGAGCGGGATTCAACGCGTAAGGTTCACAAAAAAGTCGTTCCAGTTTGAAATGTTCAAAAAAGCAAGGGATGGATTTCTTCATGAATGCAAGACCATAGCCATGATGACGTTTGGCCGGGTTCCACATGTGAAGGTGGGCAAACGCTTCTTCACCGAACCTGATCTTATTGATATTGGAATGACCAATCGGCTCGCCATCGAAAAGCCATATCAAATAGAAAAAAGATTTTGCTTCATCAGGTTGATCATGGATGGCATAGAGCATCGACAGCCATTGCTTCGGTTCAGGAAGCTTTTTGCGGTCGACACCCATGCCTTCGAGAAATTGGTCTGAACCCTTCGTGAAATAATCAACGATGTGCAGGTAGTCTCCATGTTGAGCAAGGCGAACTTCGAGCGCGGGACTCATGGATTAAAGGTAGCGACATTTCAAGTTGCTGCCAAGCCAGGTATGTTTCCTACTCGTTACGAATGCTGTTCACAGGATTCATCAGCGCGGCCCTCACGGCTTGAAAACTTACGGTGATCAAGGCAACTGCCAACGCGCCAATGCACGCGGCAACGAACGTCCACCAGCTCAGCGCATCGCGGTATTCATATTGGCTGATCGCATTATTGAGGACATAATATGAGAGCGGAACCGCCACGATAAACGAGAGTACGACCAGCAACGCAAATTCCTGCGACAACATTCTCCACAACCCGGCCACCGAGGCGCCAAGCACTTTGCGTATACCGATTTCCTTGGTGCGTTGTTCGGCAATAAAAGACACCAGCCCTAAAAGCCCGAGGCAGCTGATGATGATTGCCAGCGAAGCAAACACGGCTGCGAGTTTTCCAACGCGTTCTTCGTTCGAAAATTTTGCAGCATATTCCAGGTCGGCAAAACGATAATCGAAAGGAACATCGGGAATTACTTCACCAAAAACTTTTTCAATTTTAGGCAGTGCTTCGCTCGTGCTCACGCCTGGAGTAATGCGAATGTGGATCACGCGCTCATAACCATAAGTCATGTAGATGGCGGGTTTCACCGG
>CBHROW010000314.1:0-6623 GCA_966080355.1 uncultured Chryseosolibacter sp. | reverse complement strand
CATTCCCATTCCGACTCCCGGTGGCGTTCCGGTTGTGATAAAATCGCCTGCCTCGAGCGTCATGAATTGCGACAAATAATGAACGAGGTAAAAACAGTTGTAAACCATAGTTGACGTATTGCCATCCTGACGTTTGATTCCGTTCACTGATAACGTCATCCGAAGATCATGGACGTTCGCGATCTCGTCTTTGGTTACAAGATAGGGGCCGATGGGGTTAAAATTATCGCACGACTTTCCTTTTGTCCACTGGCCTCCGCGCTCGATCTGGAATTCGCGTTCGGACACATCGTTGGAAACACAATACCCTGCGATAAATTCCTGCGATTGCTCTGCGCTGTCGAGATAACGCGCGTCCTTTCCAATGATCATCCCAAGTTCAACTTCCCAATCTGTTTTCACACTCTTTCGCGGGATGATAATGTGATCGTAAGGTCCGACAACGGTGTTTGAACCTTTTTGAAAGATGATCGGCTCCGTTGGGATCTGCATTCCCGACTCCTTCGCATGATCCGAATAATTGAGGCCGATGCAGATGACCTTGCCCGGCCGCGCAATGCAAGCGCCCCAACGTTCATGTTCAGGAACTTCGGGCAGGGATGCCCCCTTCGAAAGTTGTTCTTTCAGTTTTTCAATGCCATTGGCTCTAAAAAATTCCCGGTCGAAATCACGGAACCACCCAGATACGTCTTTTCTCTTTCCATCGATCATTACTCCGGGTTTTTCTTCACCGGGTTTTCCAAAGCGAATAAGTTTCATAGTTGTTGTTATTATTCATAAGGCGAAGGGCTTGTGCTCGTCCATCCACCATCGATCACCAATGTCTGGCCTGTGATGTGACGCGCAAGCTCCGAGGTTAGGAAAAGGGCTGCGTCGGCAATATCGGAAACATACGCGGGGCGTCCCATCGGGGTAATCCGCGACCAAGTGCTTTCGTATAGCGGGTCGGTGGACCTTGTCCGTTCGGTAAGTGTTGCGCCCGGGGCGATCGTATTCACATTGATCGCGAATTCCGATAATTCGACCACAAGATTTTTCGCCAGCATTTCCAGAGCAGCTTTACTCATGCCATAAGCAGCAAGATTCTTATGCGCCTGGTGACCGGTGACAGACGACATAAATAAAAGACTGCCTCCGTGATGTTGTTTGCGCATTTGATTGGCAGCAGCCTGGGCGAGGAAAAAAGTGCCTTCCAGGTTGACCTGCATAACACGTGAAAAATCTTCCCGCCTGTATGTAAAGAAATCACCGAAAAGGGTAATTCCAGCGTTCGCGATCACCGCATCAAGTTTGCCAAATTTTGCAACAGCTTCCGAGATCATTTTCGAAATAACGGCATGGCTACTGGAATCTCCAGCCACCGGAAGGCAACGCCCGTGGCCAACGTTAAGGCTATGCGCAGATTGATTTGCCAACTGCGCATCAAGATCGTTCAATACCACATTCGCTTCCGCATCGATCAGTTTTCTACAGATCTCCAGCCCGATACCCTGCCCTGCCCCGGTCACGATGAACGTTTTATCTCTGTGCGTCATGATCGATCAATGGGAATCTTTCGTGACTTCGCTACCCGAACCGCCAACAAGAAAGTCCATATCGGCTCCGAGGTGTGCCTGTTGCACGTGTTTTTGATACAGATGAACATAGCCTCGGGCCTCGAATTTCACCTGCGATTTCCACGCGGCTTTACGTTTGATAATCTCGTCATCGGTCACACGCAAAGTCAACGAGCGATTCGGTACGTCAAGCTCGATCACATCGCCTGTCCGAACGATAGCCAGTGTCCCTCCTGCGGCAGCCTCCGGAGACACATGCAACACCACGGTTCCGAATCCCGTACCGCTCATTCGTCCATCGGAAATACGCACCATGTCGGTGACGCCCTTCGCTAAGAGTTTGGTGGGTATCCCCATATTACCGACCTCGGGCATTCCGGGATATCCTTTGGGCCCAACATTCTTCAAGACAAGTACGCTGGTCTCGTCAACATCCAAAGCCGGGTCATCGATTCGCGCCTTGAAGTCATCGATATCTTCAAACACTACGGCCTTTCCGATATGTTTTAGTAAATGCGGGCTCGCGGCCGAGGGTTTGATCACGGCACCATGCTCACAAAGATTCCCCTTCAAAATGGCAACGCCCGACAGTGGATTGAACGGCTTGTCGACTGAAGTGATCACATCGTAATTGTAGACTGGCTCGCGAATAAAATTCTCGCGCAGTGTTTTTCCGTTAACGGTGAGGCTATCCGCATGGAGATGTTTTTCCAGTTCGCGCATCAATGCAGGAAGGCCGCCAGCATAATAGAGGTCTTCCATAAAATATTTTCCCGAGGGCTGAATATTAGCGATCAACGGAACATCCCGCGAAAGCTTATCAAAATCATCCAGCGAAAGCTGAACACCAATGCGACCTGCGATCGCGAGCAAATGAATAATGAAATTTGTCGATCCGCCAATCGCTGCATTTACAACAATAGCGTTTTCAAATGCCTCGCGAGTAAGGATGTCTGACATGCGAACGTTCTTGCGAACGAGTTCGACCGCGGCTATTCCCGAGAGGTGCGCCAGGACTTTGCGCCTGGCATCTGGTGCAGGAATTGCCGCGTTGTGTGGCAACGACAACCCAAGCGATTCGACCATCGAAGCCATCGTTGACGCGGTTCCCATCACCGCACAATGACCCCGGCTTCTGCACATACTTGCTTCGGCCATTATTAACTGGTCCTGATCCATGGCTCCGGATCGAACTGCGTCATTGAAGCGCCAGACATCGCTCGTGCCAATGTCTTTACCCTGAAATTTTCCGGTGAGCATCGGTCCTCCGGAAACTACGAGCGTGGGGATGTTGACGCTGCACGCGCCCATCACGAGAGATGGTGTTGTCTTGTCGCAGCCACACATCAGCACAACGCCATCGACCGGGTTCGCGCGGATCGACTCTTCGACATCCATGCTCGCCAGGTTGCGATACAACATCGCAGTGGGCTTGATCAGCGTTTCTCCAAGAGACATCACGGGAAACTCGACCGGAAAACCACCCGCTTCATAAACTCCGTGCTTGATCGATTCCGCCAGTTCGCGAAAGTGGGCATTGCAGGGCGTAAGCTCCGACCACGTGTTACAAATTCCAATGACTGGCCGCCCATCAAATTCGTGAGCGGGTATACCCTGGTTCTTCATCCATGCGCGATAGATGAATCCATCTTTGCCCGTGCGACCAAACCAGTTCTGACTTCGGAATTTCGACTTGCTCATGAACCCGAAGATAGATTTTATTTAAGATTTTAGATTTATGATTTTGGATTTTTGAAGCAACGGGGGTGTCCGGGCAATCTTCGCCTTGCATTGGCAACTTGAATCAAGACAGTACCTCGTTAGTTACTACCTAAGTTTATGCACTTTGAAGCTAGGATACCGTCATCAAAAGAGGGGAAAGCGCAATCGGCACTGAAGACAACAATCCCCGTCTAAAGGCGCGAGGTTCGTGACTGTGCAATACAGTGACCTGGAGCTTCAGCCCCGGGTTGAGATACAAAACGCTGATCTCGACCTTATGATGAAAGTTCGTTCAGGAGATAGCTGGCAGGGCGCGAGCGGCACTCGTCCAAATCGAGCAAAACCGCCTTGAAATTTCTCAGTAAAACTGGTCACTAAACAACAGCCTTTGCCAACACATGCTCATTTCCCCAATCTTTCATCATGTCGATGATCGGCAGCAGTGATTTGCCTTTCTCGCTTAAAAAATACTCAACGCGGGGAGGAATCTCGGGATAGATCTTCCTTTCGATCAGACCATCGCTTTCCAGCTCGCGCAACTGTGTGGTGAGCATTTGTTTGCTGATGTCGCGCAACACCATACTCATCTTTCCGAAGCGATTAACATCACTGCAGATCAGGTAGAGAATGAGAATTTTCCACTTGCCTCCAATCAAGGCCATCGTTGCAGTTACCGGGCAATTCTGGACATTTCGCATCGAAAGTTTATCCATAACTAATTGGTTATCAATATTGGTATGATAATAATGACTATATCACAAAAATATAACTAGACACAAATAAACGACCATTACGTTAAACTTGCAAAGTCAATCAAAAACAAAACGATTATGAAGAATTATGTGATCACGGGCTCCATCGGCCACATCAGCAAGCCTATTGTGGAAGGACTTGTCAAGGCGGGCAAACAAGTCAGCGTTATTACCTCAACTGCCGATCGCGTGAAAGAAATTGAGGCGCTCGGTGCGCGTGCTCTTGTCGGAAAATTACAGGATCAGCATTTTCTCAAACAAGCATTCACTGGTGCTGACGCTATATACACCATGATCCCTCCAATCTGGCAAACTACGAACTGGCGCGCTTCGCAGGACGAGGTTTCTAAAAATTATGCCGAAGCAATTCGCACATCGGGTGTAAAATATGTGGTCAATCTCAGCAGCATCGGAGCGCATGCCGGAAAAGGCGTTGGACCTGTTGACGGGCTGTCAGTTTTCGAAAAACTCCTGAATGACATACCAGGACTGAATGTGAAGCATATCCGCCCTTCTTATTTTTACTACAACTTCCTCTCTCAAATACCGCTGATCCGCCAGGCCGGATTTATGGGCGCGAATTATGGCGAAGGCGAAAAAGTTTTTCTCGTACATCCAAGAGACATCGCAAAAGCAGCACTCGAAGAACTTCTGAACCTGAACTTCAAAGGAAATTCCGTCCGATATGTTATTGGCGATGAACGTTCAGGCCAGGAGGTAGCTGATGTGCTTGGTAAAGCAATTGGCAAAAATTTGAAATGGCAAGTGTTTACTGATGATCAGCAGAAGCAAGGTCTTTTGCAGGCAGGATTGCCTGAGACTCACGCAGTATTATTCACCGAAATGGGAAAAGCTATCCGCGAAGGAAAAATGCAGGAAGACGCGAGGAAGCATTTACCACCATTCAGCGACACCAAGTTGGCCGATTTTGCGAAGGAATTTGCTGAAGCGTGGGGATAGTTTCCGATTTCTGATTTAGGATTTCTGATTTCTGATTTCTGATTCGTTGAACACAATCAGAAATCAGGCGTTGCAATTCATTGTCCATTTCCTCTCAGAACATTTCGTAAATCCATCATTTACGAGGTGTTAGTTCCCTCGCGAATCAAGTACGTGATAGATAAAATTCCGGGGACGGTTTGGGCTGCGATGACGGTTTCGTATCTTTGTTGCAGTCTACCTAATATGCTGAAGACCCTTACCTGTCTCGGATTTTCAATCCTTGTTATTCATTGTGTAAACGCTCAGAATTTCGGCAACTCCGCCACGTCCCTTCAGGGCATCCAATACAGCTACAGCAATGTAACCTGGGCCGACATGGATGGCGACAAAGATTTTGATGGTGTTGTATTCAACGGTTTTGACCGCCTTAAAATTTTCAAAAATCAGAACTCTGTATTTACGGAGGTACCGGATCCACTTGATGATGAACTCACGTATACCACCGGGAGTTTTACGATTGTTGATTTCGACCGCAATGGCTTGCTGGATATTCTCTTTGTCGGTAATAAAATGGTCCGGCTACTGCGTAATTCAGGAAACCTCGAATTTACATTGGAGAATGTCGAAATCGAGTTTACTACCAATTTGGACGAGTCAAGAATTGACTGTTTTGATATAGACGCTGATGCTGACCTTGACGTAATTATTGGAAAGTCGATCTTCATTAACAACAATGGGCAGTTTCAGAATTCAATAATCTCCCTACCACAAACTGCTACGCGACTTTTTTGGACCGATTTCAACAACGATAGTATTCCCGACCTTGCCGCTTCAAACTACACCTCCCTTGAAATTCATACTGGACGCGGAGGTGGCTTATTCTTAAAGGCAGCCGAAATCACGTCTGTATTCAGTTCTGGAAAAATGGTGTCACTCGATGCCAACGGTGATGGCGATCTCGACTTGGTAATCACTGATGCCGACTATCGGACGAATATCTATGAAAACCAATGGCTCGAAACTGGTTCCTTAACTTTTGTCAGAAAGTATACGCTGCCTTACTCGGGTGGAATCAGGTTTGCTGCGGGGGATATTGATCTTGATGGAAAGACTGACCTTGTCATTCAGGGCTTCGCTTTGTCGGGGTACAAAACACTTGCGCTAAGAAATACCTCTACCCTAACTTCAATAAGTTTCACCCAGCTCGATCTCAATATAAATGAATTTTCAGTCGACAATTTTGAGCTCTTGGATTTCGACCGTGACGGAGACCTTGACCTTAATATGGGTAACAATCATTATTCGAGTCGACAACGAATTCTTTTCAATGAACAAAGCAGCGCTGCAAGTCCGCCTCCCACGGTGCCTGCCAATCTTCAAAATTCCATAACCGACCAGGTGAGGCTTGGCTGGGATGCAGATGATAACGCATATTATGCAATAGAGATTGACAAGGATAATGTGCGATCGCTCCCATCGTATTCGCTTTCAGATGGCACGCAGCTTATCCCCAATCCTCCGTTCACAACAAACACAAACGGCTTACGCCTCCAAAATTTGCCTGCGGGAGATTATCGTTGGCGGGTTCAGGCAATTGACCGCGCGCAGCGAACCTCTGCGTTTAGCGACTATCAATTTTTTACTATTGGAC
>CBHROW010000313.1:0-6643 GCA_966080355.1 uncultured Chryseosolibacter sp. | reverse complement strand
GCAGGTATTAGATACCAGACTTTTATAATCGAAGCGTTTTACAGACCGTTCTATCGAGCTCCGGAGCACGATAAGACCAGACACGTTGTGAATTTTGGATTCGGATTCTCATATGTGATTAAACAAGATTAGGGGTTTCACTGAAAGCTCGCGCGGCATCGGCCAGCAAAGAATGAATAACTCGTTACCTCGGGGTTTGGCCGCACTGGCCGCCCTTTCACTCAACTCAAAGTGGCATTACAACATTAAAAAGCCTTTGCCAAATAGGATCTATAGCTCGATCATTTAGAAATGAGCTCTATCGCTTTGATTTTCTCCGGGAACCACACCGTCATCTCCCCTTCGCCACGATGCGCCCATGAGTAGTATGGCACCAGCGTGATGGTTTTCACTGACGTAGATAAGCTTTCCCCATTTGAATTAACATTCACTTGAGGCGCCTGGGCTTGCAACGTCATCACACCCTTCAACAGATCGGGCTTAAACTGACTAATGAATGTTGCAGACTCGGGCAGTATAATATTCCCCGTCTTTCCTTCATTGTCGACAGCTTCAGCACAATACATCAATGGACCGCGTTCAATAGAAACCTTGCCCACATCTTCCTTGACCTCTGAGCTGGCAACAATCCTGCGCGGGTTCATGGGAAGCTTCAACCCAACCACATCACCTTTTTTCCATTCGCGTGAGATCACCGCGTAACCTTTTTCCATGCGAAGCTGGATCACTTGGCCGTTGACAGAGATCACCGGTTTTTCTGCCGATGGTGCCGTAAAGTGATACAACGGTGTGGCTATTGGCGATTCCAATGCCCAGCCCGGAATGCGGACCATGAGATCGAGCTCTGATCGCTTGATGGGATCAACATATATTTTGATATTGCCATCCCACGGATAATTGCTTTCCTGGCGCAACGCCAGTATTTGGCCTGATGCTGTTTTGAATGACGTGCTTCCGGCAACAAAAAGATTGACATAAATACTTTTGTCCCTTTGCGCATAAACATATCCGGGAATAGACGGCATAATACGCGTTACGTTTGTCGGACAACATGAGCAAGAGAACCAGCTGGATCTTTTTATTTCAATGTCCGGATGGCGAAAATGATCTTTGATCTCGAGCGTATTCGTGTAGAAGAACGATTTACCATCCATTCCAACACCCGAAAGCAAACTGTTGTAAAGTGATCGCTCGAGCACATCGATATATTTCGCATCTCCATGGAGCAGGAACATCCGATGGTTCCAATACACGTTTCCGATAGAAGCGCATGTTTCACAATACGCTGTCGCGTTCGGGAGCTCGTAGTCGTTACCGAATCGCTCGCCATCTCCCGCAGCACCGATTCCACCGGTGATATACATTTTTTTTCCTGCCGCGTTCTCCCAGATCTTCGTGATGGCATCGATGTATTGTCTGTCACCCGTCAATGCGGCAACATCGGCCATTCCTGAATACATATACACCGCCCGTACTGCGTGGCCCACTGCTTCAGTTTGTTTGACCACGGGCTTATGATCCTGCCAGTACATTCCATTGCGAAAAACATCCTTGCTCGTGCTGTCGTATTTGATCTGTCCACGATCGTCCAAAAAATACCTGGCAAGTCTCAAATATTTCTCCTCTCCTGTGGCCCGATACAATTTCACCAGCCCCATCTCGATCACCTGGTGGCCGGGCGCAACATGGCGTTTATCAGGACCGAACGTTGCTTCGATCAGATTTGCGTTTTCCAGGGCGATGTTCAACAGATTCTTCTTGCCGGTCGCAACGTAGTGGGCATACGCAGCTTCATATAAATGGCCCGCGTTATAGAGCTCATGACTATGCTGCCGCTCATTCACCCACCGTTCTGGTCCTGACATTCTGCCTACATGAAGCGGGTCTATCGTCCGCGCAGTGTAAAGATACCCGTCAGGTTCCTGTGCCCTTTTTATCAACGTGATAAGTGTATCGAGGTATGATTCAAGTTTTTTATCGGGATGAATACTCAGCGCATAGGACGCGCCCTCGATCGTTTTATAGATATCAGTGTCATCGAACGGATATACCGTACAGAATTTCCCCTCTCTTGCGGCCGCCATCTCAAAATTTTTGATCCTCCCGGTAGACTTACATTGCGCGAACGATGCGGGGATAGTTACCGCACGGTTGATATCAATTCGTGGTTTCCAAAAATTGTCAGCGACCTGCACTTGCGTGAAGGGGATGGCGTGGATGGGATAGTCGCGCTGTGCATAGGAGCTGAAAGCTAAAAGCTGAAGGCCAAAAGCCAGTGCGTAGTAATTCAACGCTACCCGCATCGATGAAAACATTTTAAGCGTCTTCATTTTACTTTATGGGCTTTGAGTTCTTCGAAGAAAAAGTCATCATTGGGAATATCGAAATTCAAACCTGTCACTTGGTTGTTGTTGTCGAGTTCGAATTTCACTGTAGCAAATGGAAACCACGTCAATGGGTCGGACTTGATCCAGTTCATCTTCCATACATCGTAGTGCCAGTGTTCAAGCGTGGCCGACAGATCTGGCGTATGTTCAAAATCGATTCGAAGTCGATCGCCATCTTTCCTCACGGTAATTTTGCCGTAGATTTCGGCATTGTATTCTCCGAGATAATTTGAGGGGTCTACCGATGGCTTTGTGTTGAGCACGTGTGCCTTTTTTCGTTCTTCAATTCGCGTGTCCTTGCGTGCATTAACGTTTGCCAACGCTTCTGCCGACCAGTCTTTCTCCGGGGCTTTCAAAAATTGGTCGATGGTGTAGTTGACCAGTGGCGCGAAGATCGGTCGCATACCATTGGTTAGAACAACGACACCAAGTTTTTCATCTGGAATCAATGCCACAGCGGAAACCATTCCAGAATACCCTCCGGTATGCCCGACACGAAGTCGACCGCGATAGTCGTTGATTCCCCATCCGAGCCCGTAGCCGCGAAGATGAACAGCATTGTCTGCATCGGTGTTGTCGACAACAAAATTATTGTGCGGGGTCCAAAGCAAATTTCTTGACGCTGGGGTCAGTAAGGTGTCTTTTCCGATGATGCCGTTATTGAGATTGAAGATCATCCATTTTGCCATGTCATTGACACTCGAAATGATCCCACCAGTCGCGGCTACCGTTGCCCAGTCTTCCCATTCGATCGGCCTGTGAGCGCCATCGTTGTAAGCGTGTGGCGTAGCTGCGTTTCCCATTCTCGAAATGTCTTTTGTCGTGGTGATCGACCTGTTCATACCGAGGGGTTTGAAAAAACGCTCGCTGATCGTCTCGCCCCAATTCTTGCCCGTCACTTTCTTCATTACCTCTCCGGCAGTTACATACATCACGTTCGAATAGCCGTACCCTGCGCGATAATCATATGCCTTCGGTAAAAACTTCACGTGCCTGACGATCTCCTCTGCAGATAATGTTGATCGATACCAAAGCAGATCGCCACTGAATGTTCCGAGCCCGACACGATGACACAGCAAATCACGAATGGTAACATCCTGGGAAACGAAAGGATTGAGCAGTTCAAAGTATGGAAGATGTTTGCGCACCCTGTCATTCCAGTCGAGTTTGCCTTCCTGTACCAGCTGCGCAATTGCTGCAGTTGTGAATGCCTTCGAATTGGATGCAATTGCATACAGCGTATTCTCGTCCGGAACTTCGCTCTTCCCGGCTTCTTTAACTCCGTAACCTTTTGCAAAGACCACTTTACTATCTTTCACAATCGCTATGCTCATACCCGGCACGTTCCAATCCTTCAATGCTTTCGTGTAATAGGCATCAAGTTTTTTAAAATCGACCTGCGCATAGCCCTGAATGGCAACAACGACAAAAGTGAGCGCTAGCCTGAATCTGTTCATGGTTCTGGTGTTTAGGTTCATGAAAATAGCAAATTGCAAGCGATAAGATGGAACCGGTTAGTCAGAATGCTTCGATCGGATAAAATTCCCGGACAATCGGAATTATCCTTTGGAGGGTTTGCAAATTTCCCTCATCTTCGCGGCAAACTTAACTCCACATGAGCCAGCAACCAGACCTCGAGAGACTGAAAAAAACAGCGACCCAGATCCGCAGAGATATTGTTCGGATGGTACACGCGTGTCAATCTGGCCACCCGGGCGGCTCACTGGGTTGCAGCGAGTATTTCGTTGCACTTTATTTCCACCTGATGAAGCACGATCCGAAGTTCAACATGGATGGAAAAGGTGAGGACCTCTGCTTTCTGTCGAATGGTCACATCTCACCAGTTTGGTACGCTACCCTGGCCCGTGCGGGATATTTTGACGTTAAGGAACTTTCTACATTCCGTGTTATCAATTCACGACTTCAAGGCCACCCTGCAACACATGAGCACCTTCCGGGGATACGTATTGCTTCAGGCTCACTCGGTCAGGGGCTTTCCGTTGCAATCGGTGCCGCTCAAACCAAGAAGCTCAATGGCGATGATCGATTCGTATATGTGTTGATGGGAGATGGCGAACAACAGGAAGGTCAGATCTGGGAAGCGGCTATGTACGCACCTCACCATAAAGTGGATAACCTGATTGCGACTATCGATGTCAATGGTCAGCAGATCGATGGCCCTGTCGACAAGATCATGTCCCTCCTCGATCTCAAAGCAAAATGGGAGTCTTTCGGCTGGATTGTTCAGGCCTTTAACGGCAACAAGATCGAGGAAGTGATCGCAGGTCTTGAAAACGCACAAAAGCTCGCGAAACAAGGCCGCCCGGTTCTCAACCTGATGAAAACTGAAATGGGCTTCGGAGTAGATTACATGATGGGCTCACACAAGTGGCACGGAGTGGCTCCGAATTATGAGGAGTTGAAAAAAGCACTGGCACAACTCGAAGAGACGATTGGTGACTATTGAGTCAATATGCCAATTAGCCGATTAGTCAATTGCCGATGGCCGGCACTAATTCATTGACCATTCATTCTAATTTTTAATATCTGGTGAAGACTGATCTCAATTGGCATATCGGCTAATTGACCAATCGGCATATTCGATCGGTACATTTGCTCTGACCTGAGTGTGGAAAATTTCTACAGCTGCTAGTTTTTTTACAAAAGGCAACTCGTCCGTTAATTTCTACTGCTTAGTCCGACTCCATTCTGTTGGTCGGCTGATCTTACATACAGCCGCTTACGGCATTTCGGATAGCCGTATAATTACCCAAACACAACCAAATTTTTGAATGATTATGAAAATGAAAAGTCTAAGTTGGATCAAGGCGATGATGTTTGGCTGTGCGGTAACAATGTTTACGGCATGCAATGAGTCGGACGAGCCGATGGGACAAGGTACGGTTGAATTCCAAATTACCGATGCTCCTATTGACGATGCGAACGTGAAGAGCGTGGTGGTGACGGTGGCAGACGTAAAAGTAGATGGCCAGTCGATCTCCGGATTTACAAAGCAGACGATTGACCTGAAAGCTTACCAGGATGGAAACACAAAACTTCTTGGAAGCCAGTTGATGGATGCAAAGTCGTACTCGAAAATGGTTCTGGTGCTCGACCTCGATGCTGACGCGCAAGGCAACGTGCCCGGATGTTATGTGCTCACCAGCGACATGACCAAGTACAAATTGAAAAGCAACACGACAGGCAAAGCGGAGGTTGCCGTTAACCAATCATGGTCTGCTGTCAAGAATACAACCACGAAGGTGATCATGGATTTCGATTTGCGTAAGTCGATCCGGTATTCGGATGACGCCATAGTCAAGTACAGCTTCGTGAGCGATGATAACCTCAACGCATCTGTGCGTGCTATCGCGAAAGAAAGATCCGGAAGCATCAAAGGTTCGTATAGCAATGATTCGCAAAGCAATCCTGAAAAGATCATCGTGTTTGCCTATAAGAAAGGAACCTTCAATGCTTCCACCGAAACGCAGGCACAAGGCTCCGATGGAATTCAGTTCAAAAATGCGGTGACAAGTGCAGAAGTGAAGGAAAGTCTTTCGGGTAATGTGTTTACGCTCTCCTATTTGCCCGAAGGAGACTACGAACTGGTATTCGCTGCTTATTCGAAAAATGCAACCTCTGGAAGAATGTCGTTTGAAGCATTGCTGAAATCGGAAACGAATGTGGATGGTGCGATCTCTAATGTGTTCAATGTGAAAGCGAATGCTTCGATCAACATTGCCGCATCGATCAAAGGTGTCATTTAGTCAATTTAGTTAAACATAGTTTTTTGAGTGCCCTTCGCATTGAAGGGCACTTTTTTATTTCTGTGAACGGAGCAATGAATGAGGCGTTTTTCAGTTATACTTGAGCATGCGCCTGATCATTTTTTCCACGCTGTTGTCTGCTTTGACTTTTCTCACGCTGACTTCCTATGGACAGAACAAAATTCAGCAAGTGGTTCCTGAGAAAACGAGAATCCTGTTCGTATTAGACGGATCGGGCAGCATGGAAGCATTGTGGGATGCCAGACAGTCGCGCATGGATATAGCTAAAAGCATTCTCACCCGGCTTGTCGATTCGCTGCGCGTCAATCCTTCGCTCGAAATCGGGCTTCGCGTGTACGGTCATCAATCGCCACGTGCACTGAACAACTGTCAGGACAGTCGGCTTGAAGTTCCGTTCGGTGTCAAAAATCATAATGCAATTATCAGTAAAATAAGATCGGTCACACCTCGTGGAGTAACACCCATCAC
>CBHROW010000312.1:0-6660 GCA_966080355.1 uncultured Chryseosolibacter sp. | reverse complement strand
AACAGACCATCCTCCAAATCTTATTGCGCTCCATAATTTCGAAAAAGGTTATTGCGGGATAAGCAACGTGGAAGATGGCATTTCCAACCTATGCTACCTTTCACCTCGGGATACTTTGCGCAAGACCGGTGATGTTCGTGAAATGGAAAAAGAGTTCTTGTTTCGAAACCCTTTGCTGAAAAATATCTTCAATAACTCCGAATTCATTTTTCAGAAGCCAGAAGTGATCAACGAGATATCGTTCGAAACGAAGTCACCGGTTGAAAACCACATGCTGATGGTTGGTGATGCAGCAGGAATGATAACTCCACTGTGTGGAAACGGAATGGCTATGGCAATTCATTCTGCCAAGATTGCGAGTGAGGCTGTCATCGATTTTATGCGCGGAAGTATCGATCGGGATTCGCTTGAAAAACGATATGCAACCGAATGGAAGAAAAATTTCGCAGCGAGGCTGTGGCGCGGCAGAAAGATCCAGTCGCTGTTTGGCAATGCAACATTATCCGATCTGGCGGTAAACCTGGCGCTTTACTCCAGGCCAATCGCCAACGTACTTGTGCGAAACACACACGGAGAACCGTTCTAAGTTGTTTGATCAACGGTGCATATTTCAGCAAAAAACTTTCTAAATTTTCGATTCACCAAAATCAAACTTATGAATCGAATTGAATTTCTCAGGTCGCTCGGGCTGATCACTGCGTCTTCAACAATCGCATCATCGATGTTGGCGTCATGCGGAGGAAAATCCGGATCAGAAGAAACAAAAGACACGACATCTACAACAGCCATGGTAACACCGAAACCATTATTTTTCAAGATCTCGCTTGCGGAGTGGTCTCTCCACAAAATGTTGTTCGCTAATCAATTGACCAATCTCGATTTTCCTGCGAAGGCAAAAAATGATTTTGGTATTTCAGCCGTAGAGTTCGTCAATCAATTCTTTATGGACAAAGCCAAAGACCAGGCATACCTTGGCGATCTGAAAAAACGTTGCGATGATCTGGGTGTCACGCCAGTGCTCATCATGATCGATGGCGAGGGTGGTTTAGGTGATACAAAAAAAGCAGAGCGTGCCAAAGCTGTAGAGAATCATAAGAAGTGGGTAGATGCCGCAAAATTTTTAGGCTGTCATTCGATTCGTGTCAATGCCTACGGAGAAGGAACTGCGGAAGAGGTTGCAAAAGCTGCCACAGATGGTTTGCGCTCGTTGTCGGAGTTTGCGAAAGGTTCTAACATCAATATCATTGTTGAAAATCACGGAGGGTATTCATCCAACGGACAATGGCTTACCTCGGTCATTTCCAACACGCAGATGGACAACTGCGGAACACTTCCTGACTTCGGAAACTTCTGCATCAAGCGCGACAATGATAAATGCGTTGAAGAATATGATCGTTATAAAGGCACCGAAGAAATGATGAAGTTTGCGCGCGGTGTCAGTGCCAAAACTCATGAATTCGATGCGCAAGGCAATTGCGTTGAAACCGATTACACACGCATGCTCCAGGTAGTGAAAAACGCGGGCTACACCGGACACATCGGTATCGAATACGAAGGAGAGAAATTATCGGAAGAAGAGGGAATCCGTGCTACTAAGGCGCTTCTCGAAAAAGTTGGCGCGCAGATCAGTTAATATCCGCCTTGCAAGGCCTGGATCACATGACTCGAATCCAGGAACAGATAAATAAAAAAACCATTCAAGCATGTGGCTGAAATAAAATTCAGCCACATTGTTTTTATATAGTTCGCATGGGTTTCATTTTTTATCACCTGAAGAAACCAGATTGAAAAGTATACTAGCACTGGCGAAAGAGCGACCAGAAAGATGATGGCATACTTCAGCCCGAAGGCGTTGGTGAAGTAGAGGGAAAACCCAATCGCTGCAATGGAAAAAAACAAGGCGGCAAAAATGAACGTGCCGCGAATTCCCAACATAATGCTAAATGTTCTGTCACCTCTTTTGTTATCCTCTTCGTGCTGATAAACCTGCGTCATCGGATAATTTGCCCATAGCATGACGCTCGTTAACAAGCCGGGTATCGCCACTGACGACTGGCCGAGATTAACGAATGAAAAATCGTTAACGCCAACGTAGCACATACAAAACGTGAAGAGACCTTGAAACAAACCTGTTATGATCCATCCGCTGATCGCATATTTTTTTATGCGCACCGCAGGATGGCTATAGGCTTTTGATACTGCGCCATAGATAAAAAGCATCACTGCGAATGTGGCGTTGAGAAAAATGTAGCCAAGAACGATGGCGATGATGTCGAAAAGAATTGAAAGAAAGTAAAGACCTTTGTCGACCGGAGGAGGATTTTTAAGGCCCCCGATGCTCTTTTCGTCTTTATCGAAGTAGCTGTTGTAGCCGTTGCTCGCTGGATAGAGAAAGAAGTGCAGAATGATAAAAACCCAGGCAAGTCGACCGCCATGGAGGTTGGGCGAAACGGAGAGACTGAACAGGTAGATCGGCAGGAGAAAATATGAAAAAGGAATCCTGAGGTGAAGCCACGAGGAACGACTGAACATAAAAATCCGTTTTGAAACAAAGTAAAGGTTTTTTGACTTATAATTGGAACGATGAGTTTTATTACCGCCATCGGCACTGCCAATCCGCAGTTTCGGTTCAGCCAGGACACGATTGCAGATTTTATGTTGCATACGATGGAGTTGCAGAACGGAGACAGCCGTAAGCTTCAAACCATCTTTAAGGCGAGCGGTATCGCTTATCGTCATACGGTGCTTGAAGATTATGGAAGGACCAGTGCGTTCACGTTTTATTCGCAAGCAGAAAATTTTCTTCCGGTTCCAACCACGGAAAATCGCCTCGAGGTTTTTCGGCACCATGCCGTAGGACTCAGCACATCTTCTGTAAATAACCTTTTGTCAAAATACCCTGCTACCAAGCTTGAAGCGGTCACGCACCTCATCGTTGTTTGTTGCACCGGAATGTATGCTCCGGGTCTCGATATCGATCTGGTCAAAGCGCTCAATCTCAGGTCGACCGTTCAGCGCACTGCAATTAATTTTATGGGATGCTACGCAGCGTTTAATGCACTAAAAGTAGCCGATGCATTTTGTGCTGCGGATCCTCAAGCGAAAGTACTGATCGTTGCAACTGAGTTGTGCAGTCTTCATTTTCAGCGGCCCGCAACCGAAGACAATATTATCGCCAACGCGCTTTTCGGAGATGGCTCCGCGGCACTGCTTGTCGAGTCTTCATCGAACAGCAACCTGATGTTGAAACTCGAAAGTTTTCACAGTGACCTTTCAAAAGATGGAGAGCAATATATGGCGTGGACAGTGGGCGATCTCGGATTTGAAATGAAATTGAGTGCCTACGTACCCGACATCATCAAAGGAGGTATTGCCGAGCTGACCAATTCCCTGCTCTCGAAGATCTCGAAGAAACTTACAGACATTCAACACTTCGCCATTCATCCGGGAGGAAAAAAGATCCTTGCGGCCATAGAACAGGAGCTTGGCATTACTCGTGAACAAAACCGCCATGCTTATCGCGTGCTCGAGCAATTCGGCAATATGTCGTCACCCACGGTATTGTTCGTGCTCAACGAGTTGATACAAAGTTTCGATCGTACGAATGTGGGAGAGAACATCCTGTCTTTTGCTTTCGGCCCGGGACTTACACTCGAGAGTATGATCCTGAAAATCGAAAACGTATGATGATGCCAGACCTGTCGCAGCGATCATCGGATATCGAGATCATGGACGATCTCAATTGTTCAGGAGAAGTCGTTGACCAGACGTTGCGCGAGCTCGAAACGATCAACACACTGCTAGGTGGGAACCATGTAACGATAGATGGCCTTCACCGTCTGATAAAGCAAAGCAAAACCAAAGGCGGAATTTCAGTTGCCGACCTCGGATGTGGAGGAGGTGACATGCTGCGTCTGATTCGCAGATGGTCACAACGGCATAACCTAGCGCTCAGGCTTATGGGGATCGATGCCAATCCAAACATCGTTGCGTTTGCTCAACGCACCACGAGGCCGTCTCAAAGCATTACGTATGCAACCATTGATATTTTTTCTGACGAGTTCGCGGAAAAGCGGTTTGACATCATATTGGGAACCCTCTTCTTTCATCACTTCACGAACGACCAGCTTGCCGTTTTTTTTCGTCAGTTGAAAGGTCAGGTAAGTATCGGGTTTGTTATCAATGATATTCATCGCCATTGGTTTGCCTATTACTCGATCAAGTGGCTCACGCGATTGCTTTCACGATCGCCCATGGTAAAATTTGACGCGCCTCTTTCTGTGAGACGGGCTTTTCGCAAATCAGACCTTCTCGACATCATGAAACGAGCGGGTATTGAAAAATTTTCGATACGTTGGATGTGGGCTTTCCGCTGGCAAGTTGTTGTGCATACCGCAAATTAATCTGGCACAGTTTTCGTAAATACCTTCAAAAAAGCAGCAATGAATAAGTTCGCCATTATGGCCTTGAGTATGGTACTGGGCGCTTGTGCTTCGGGAACTCTTGGAAAAAAGGTTCATGAACCGTTTACCGGGAATGCCTACGAATCGAACAACAGATTTTTTCGTGGCACGGGAAAGGGCGAAAGCTCAGCCGACAATATTGCCCGCTCGAAGGCTGACCTCGAGGCTAAATCGGAGCTCGCAGGACAGGTTACTACAACCATGAAGCAAGTTGCCGATCAGTACCTCGGCCAAACCGAAAACGAAAGAGCTGCAGATGTGGCCGATAAATTTCAAAGCCTCGTCAGGCAGGTGATGAACACTGAGATTGCGGACTTGCGGAAGATCGGTGAAAAAAAATATTTCAATGAAAAAGAGAACAAGTACACGGTGTTCATGGCCTACGAGATCAAGAAGAACGCTATGCTGCGTTATATGAAAAAAATGGCGAAGGTGGACCAGACTGTTAACGAGCGCCAGCGTGAACTTCTTGAGAAGATCATCGATGAGGAGATCGCGAAAGCTGAAAAAGAAGAAAATGGTAATTAGGAAATAACAGGTGTTTTAAATTCGGAATGGCCGTTCGAGAGAATGGCCTTTTTTTGTTCGATGCCTTTGCTATATGCAACCTGGTTCCTGGAAAAAGCGTCTCAATGATCATTACCAACCCGGGAACTCATGAAAACCTTGCTCTTTGTTTGTTTTTTGACTTCAATTATAACATTGGGGTCAGCACAGGACGGTCAGTTCAATCTTGATAAAGTTTATCCGATCAAAAAAAATGGAACGATCGACCTTTCGTCTACCGATGCAAAAGTCTTCATTACCGGCTCACTCAGGCCAGATGTGCATGTAAAGATCAATCGTAAGGTGACTGTAAAAGGGCTTTATAACTCTCGTGACGAATTCCGGGTTGAAGTTGATCCAGCCGATGGCAACCTGCGGATCAAGGAATATCAAAATTCCTTCAACTATTTCGATGAAGACTACAAGATCGAGATCGAAGCGCCCGAAGGTGTAACGCTTTCTATACGAGGCGATGATGGCGATTATTTTATCAAGAATATCAACGGATCGATATCCATGAGCATGGATGATGCCGATGCAGAGCTGAGCGATTGCAAAGGTGAAAGTTTTTCATTCCGTGTTGACGATGGCGACATTCGCATGGACCGTGGACAAGGAATACTTGACCTCGATGCCGATGACGCTGATGTGGAAATTTATAATGGAAAATTCAAGTCGATCAGCGCCCGGGTCGATGATGGCGATCTGATCGTTCAAACTTCACTCACGGATGACGGCCAGTATTCATTCAATTGTCAGGACGGACTTGTTTCGCTCGACATCACGTCAGGAGGTGGCGATTTCAGAATACGCCATGACGATGGAAGTGTGAATGCTCACGGAAGTTTCAAAACCACTTTCGAGGAAGAGAACGAAATCAGGATGACCCTCGCGAAAGGCTCCGCTCACGTGAACGTGAAGGCAGACGATGCCCGGGTAAAACTCAGTGCGAACTAGATATCACAAATTTTTATAGATGCACTAAGCGAGGCAAGCGGATCGGCTTTGGCGGGAATAAACTCCTGCGCCACATGCCCCTTGAATCCTGTTTCAGCAATCGCTTTCATGATAGCCGGATAGTAGAGCTCCTGACTATCATCGATCTCATGTCGACCCGGCACTCCGCCCGTGTGATAATGCGCAATGTATTTCTGATGCTTTCGGATCGTTGCAATTACGTCACCTTCCATAATCTGCATGTGGTAGATGTCGTATAGGAGCTTGAAATTGTCGGCTCCTGTTTTCTCGCACAGCTTTACGCCCCATTCCGTGTGATCGCATTGATAATCTTTGTGATCAACCTTGCTGTTCAATAACTCCATCGCGATGGTGATGTTGTATTTTGCGGCAAGCTTCAATACCGGGTCGAGGCCCTTTGCACAATTTTCAATGCCTTGTTCATCGCTGATTCCATTTCTGTTTCCTGAGAAGCAAATCAGATTTTTCAATCCCGCATCGGCAGCTTTCGGTATGGCAACCGTAAAATCTTTCAGGAGCTGCGCATGAAGCGATGGATCATTGAAACCTTTGTTAAGTCCGATGGAGCTTCCATACCCCATGGCGCAAGTCAGACCATGTTTGAGCACCACGGGCCACTGCTCGGCAGTCAGCAATTCGACAGAGGATATACCCATCCCCTTGGCTGCGCGGG
>CBHROW010000311.1:0-6663 GCA_966080355.1 uncultured Chryseosolibacter sp. | reverse complement strand
ACAAAAATCTTTACGCTGTAGTGGACGTGGCTTATGGTCAGCTATGGTACGTGTTGCTCTATGTAGTGAGCATGTTGTTGCTGGCATTTCACCTGTATCACGGCTTTGGCAGTGCGTTCCAGACTTTGGGTCTGAATCACGTTAAGTACAACCCTGTGATCAGATTCGTTGGCGTTGCCTTCGCGATCATCGTTCCCGCTTTGTTCGCGCTCATTCCGATTGTCATGTATTTCAATTGATTCTAAGCTGTAGTTCGATATGAAATTAGATTCGAAAGTCCCTGAAGGCCCGATAGCCGAGAAGTGGTCAAAGCATAAATTCAATCTCAAGCTGGTTAACCCGGCCAACAAAAGAAAATACGAAATCCTTGTTGTAGGAACGGGATTGGCTGGTGCTTCGGCTGCAGCGTCTTTGGCGGAGTTGGGCTATAACGTGAAAGCCTTTTGCTTCCAGGATTCTCCACGCAGAGCGCACTCCATCGCTGCACAGGGCGGTATCAATGCAGCGAAAAATTACCGTAACGATGGCGACAGCGTTCACCGTCTCTTTTATGATACAATCAAAGGTGGTGACTACCGCGCTCGTGAAGGAAATGTTTATCGCCTCGCGGAAGTCAGCGTCAACATTATCGACCAGTGCGTAGCGCAAGGCGTTCCTTTCGCCCGCGAATACGGTGGATTGCTCGATAACCGTTCATTCGGTGGAGCCCAGGTGTCGCGTACTTTCTATGCTCGAGGTCAAACCGGACAGCAATTGTTGCTCGGGGCCTACAGCGCACTGAACCGCCAGATCGCTGCAGGAAAAGTGAAGATGTACAACCGCACTGAATTACTCGATGTGGTTGTAACAGATGGAAAAGCACGCGGAATCATTACCCGTGACCTGATCACCGGAAAGATCGAGGCGCACAGCGGGCATGCAGTTCTGCTTTGCACCGGTGGATACGGAAATGTGTTTTATCTTTCAACCAACGCGAAAGGTAGCAACGTAACGGCCGCATGGCGCGCGCATAAAAAAGGTGCGTTATTCGGCAACCCATGCTTCACACAAATTCACCCAACTTGTATCCCCGTGTCAGGCGATCATCAGTCAAAGCTTACACTGATGTCGGAGTCGTTACGAAACGATGGTCGTGTCTGGGTGCCAAAAGAAGCCAAGCCGGGATTGAAGGCAAAAGACGCAGTAAAAATTCCTGAAGGAGAAAGAGATTATTTCCTCGAAAGAAAATACCCGTCATTCGGAAACCTGGTACCACGCGATGTCGCTTCACGCAATGCAAAGTATGCTTGCGATGAAGGTAAGGGCGTAGGATCCGGTCTTGCTGTGTTTCTCGATTTTGCCGATGCCATCAAACGCGATGGCAAAGCCGTGATCGAAGCAAAGTACGGAAACCTGTTCGATATGTATCAGCAGATAACTGGTGATAATCCGTATGAAGTTCCGATGATGATCTACCCCGCTGTTCACTACACGATGGGCGGACTTTGGGTTGACTACAACCTTCAAACAACGATCCCGGGGCTGTATGCTCTTGGTGAAGCGAACTTCTCCGATCACGGAGCGAACCGCCTCGGTGCAAGCGCGCTCATGCAGGGATTGGCTGACGGATACTTTGTGATTCCAAGTACTGTCGGTGATTACCTCGCCACAATCGGATGGAACGATAAGATCGGAACCGATCATCCTGCCTTCAAGGAGGCGATGGACACCGTCAACAACCGCGTGCAAAAACTTCTCGGCATCAAAGGCAAGAAGACGGTGGATGAGTTTCATCGCGAGCTTGGTCTTACGATGTGGGAATATTGCGGAATGTCGCGCACGGAAGAAGGCTTGAAGAAAGCGAAAAAGAAAATTCAGGATCTGCGCGCAGAATTCTGGACCAACCTGAATGTTCTGGGTGCTAACAACGAACTAAATCAGGAGCTTGAAAAAGCCGGCCGTGTTGCAGACTTCATGGAGCTTGGTGAACTGATGGTTGACGATGCGCTTCATCGCTCAGAGTCGTGCGGTGGTCACTTCCGTGAAGAATCACAAACGCCAGACGGAGAAGCGCTCCGCAAAGACGATGAATTCACGTATGTAGCAGCTTGGGAGTACAAAGGTGACAATCAGCCTGAAGTTCTTCACAAGGAACCACTCGTATTTGAGAACGTTAAATTGACACAACGCAGTTATAAGTAAGGTTGATCCGTTAATCGGTTGCTACGTTGATCCGAGGTGCGGATCACACAGCGATTGCCGATTGAAAACGATAGAGATACCAAAGGTGCTAAGTTTTTAAATTTTATAGTTTAAGATTATGGCGCTCATTAAGTCGTTTGAAGAATTGCAATGTTGGAAACTTGGAGGGAGCTAAGAATAGAAGTTTCAAAATTAATCAAAGGCTTTCCGCCAGACGAAAAGTACGGGTTGGTGAGTCAAATGAGGAGAGCATCGCGTTCGGTGACCAACAACATCGCGGAAGGATTTGGACGGTATCATTATCAGGAATTTATTCGCTTTTGCAGAATAGGTCGAGGATCGCTAACGGAATTGAACGATCATCTGATTGTTGCCCTGGATGAGGGCTACATTAAAGTAGAAATTGTTGACGGCCTTCATGCTCAAATCGAGCGAACAATAGCTGTCATTAATGGTTTGTTAAATTATTTAGAAAAGAAACAGCATAGACCATCCGCTGGTCGAGTTGAAGAACCGCAAGCCCAATACGGATTGCAACTCTTAGTAGGTCCGGAAACGGATCAACTGATCAACTAATCAACGGATCAACGTTAAGCCTATGAAAATCACACTGAAAGTCTGGAGACAGAAAAACAAAGACACAAAAGGTGAATTCAAGACCTACCAGCTTGATCACGTTTCAACGGACATGTCGTTCCTCGAAATGTTCGATGTGCTGAATAACGATCTCGTCAAGAAAGGCGAAGATCCCGTGGCGTTTGATCACGATTGCCGTGAGGGTATTTGCGGGATGTGTAGCATGTATATCAACGGTCGTCCGCATGGGCCCCTTCAAACCACAACGTGTCAGCTCCACATGCGCAGTTTCCAGGACGGGCAGACCATTACCGTTGAGCCGTGGAGAGCGAAAGCGTTCCCTGTGATCAAGGACCTTGTAGTCGACAGAACTGCGTTTGAAAGAATTCAGCAGTCGGGTGGATATATCTCGGTGAACACGGGCGGAGTTCCTGACGCGAACGAAATTCCTATTCCGAAGAAATTTGCCGATGAGGCCTTCGATGCCGCAGCTTGTATTGGCTGTGGTGCCTGTGTAGCAGCCTGTAAGAATGCGTCAGCGATGTTATTCGTGAGCGCGAAGGTTTCGCAATTTGCGCTTCTTCCTCAAGGTCAGCCGGAGCGGAAAACGCGCGTTGAGAGCATGGTAGCTCAAATGGACAAAGAAGGTTTCGGTGCTTGTACAAATACATTGGCGTGCGAAGCTGAATGTCCAAAAGGGATCAGTGTTTCAAACATTGCTCGCATGAACCGCGAGTATTTCGGTGCTAAGATCACTTCGGACAACGTGTGATCACCGCTCCACAGGAGTCCGTTGGACAAAGGCGCGAAGGCGCTGAGGTGGCAAAGAATACGCCCAATGCATGAGCTAGCAGCTAGTTGCTCATAGTCTTCTCACGCCCTGTCTTCTCCCATACTTCTAATCGCCTGTTCATCATTCCGAACCACAAAGGGGGAACCATCGCGATAATGATCATGGTAGGATACCCAAACGGAAGTTGTGGGCTCACATCATAATGATTCAGCACCTGGTATCGCTTATGCGCAAAGGCGTGATGATCGGAATGCCGCTGTACCTGGAAAAGAAAAAAATTGCTGAGCATATGACTTGCATTCCAGGAGTGTAGCGGATTAACCCTTTCATATCGGCCGGGTTCTGTTTCTTTTCGCATAATGCCGTAGTGCTCGATATAGTTAACGAGTTCGAGCAACGTGATAGCAATGAAACTTTGCGCAAAAAAGAAAAGCGGAACTTCCCAGGTGAACCGATGTTGCCAAAAACTCATGATGGCGGTGAGCGCTGCACAAAACAAAGCCGGAAGTACGGTGAACCGGATCATCTCATTACTCCAGCTCCATTGAGGAAGATTGTTTTTCCGTTGACTCTCGGCTTCCAGATGCCATGCATGCACGTAGCCATCAAAGACTGAACGAACCCAAAAGCGATAAAAATTTTCATTCTTTCGCGCAGTTGCCGGATCTGCAGGAGTGGCCACATGGACATGGTGCCCCCGGTTGTGTTCGATGTAGTAGTGCATGTAGCAAACTGTCATCAAAAGCAATTTACTGTACGTCCTTTCAAGCAGAGACTTTTTGTGACCCAGTTCATGAGCTACCGTAATTCCAATGCCACCGGTGACAAGCGCAAAACTGAAAGTGAACGAGGCCCACTGCCACCACATTGTGAACGCACCTGTAGTCACTACGTAACATCCCCAGATTACAAACGCGAGTTGAACGACTGTCCATACATAGGTGACAAACCGATAGTAATATTCTTCACCAACTATCCTGACGCGTGAGGTCTCTACATTGGATGTATCGATCCCAAGACTTTGATCGATAAGCGGAATAAATATAAACGAGAAGAAAATAGTGAGCAGATTCCAGTATCCGCCCAGGTAAAAGCCTGCAACAACGAGTGTGGGGATAATGAAAGCCGTAAAGAACGCTAGCTTTCTGGCGACTTCCTTCATACACGAAATTATGAAATTCCGGTCTCAGAACGAAGTCGATGCTTTTGCAACAATCTCAGAATAATCCGCTCATGCCGGGTTTGTTTTCTTACCAATTTGGCTGCGGATCAGGCCTATGCCTACTCCAAAATGATTGTTGTCAATTTAGCCTACCTTTGCCCCTTAATCCACTTTCATGAACGCATTTGAGGCTCTCGGCCTTTCCGAAGAAATCGTAGCAGCAATTTCCAAACTCGGATTTCAGCAGCCAACTCCCGTACAAAGTCAAGCAATCCCGATTCTCCTTGAAGGCAATCAGGATGTTGTTGCATTGGCTCAGACGGGAACCGGAAAGACCGCTGCTTTCGGTCTGCCGTTGATCGAACTTGTAGATGAGTTCGATAAAACCACGCAGGCATTGGTATTGGCACCTACCCGCGAGCTTTGCGTTCAGATCACGAACGATTTTGAAAATTTCTGTCGCTCGGTAAAGCCTTTGAATATTGTTTCGGTGTATGGTGGCGCCAGCATTGCAGAGCAGATCCGCAGAATAAAGAAAGGCGCTCAGATCATCATTGCAACCCCTGGCCGGCTTATGGACCTCATGGATCGCAAGGTCGTGAAGCTCGAGACCATACGTTTCGTTGTGCTTGACGAAGCTGATGAAATGCTCAACATGGGTTTCAAAGACGACATCGATAATATTCTCTCCGATACTCCTGACGAAAAGAAAGTATGGTTGTTTTCGGCCACCATGCCTCGCGAGGTTCGTCAGATTGCTAACACGTATATGTCGAACCCGTTTGAAGTTACGGTTGGTGAGCGTAATCAAGGCAATAAGAACATCGAACATCAATACATGGTTGTCGATGAGAAAGATCGTTACGCTGCGTTGAAACGTGTCGTGGATTACAACCTCGATATCTTCGGTGTGATCTTCTGCCGCACTAAACTCGATACGCAGCGCGTAGCTGAACACTTGATGCGCGATGGCTATAATGCTGATGCGCTTCACGGTGATCTCACGCAGCAACAGCGCGATAAGGTGATGAAGAACTTCAAGTCGAAGGCGTTGCAATTGCTTGTTGCTACAGATGTGGCCGCGCGGGGCATCGATGTAAGCAACATCACACACGTCATCCATATGAACCTTCCTGACGAGATCGAATTTTACACACATCGAAGCGGAAGAACAGCTCGTGCCGGAAAGAAAGGGATTTCGATTGCCATCATCACGCGAAAAGAAGTTGTGAAGATCCGTCAGATCGAAAAAGCGATTCAGACAAAATTTGAAAAAAAGGAAGTTCCGACCGGTGTTGAAGTTTGTGAGAAACGCGTGCTCAACATTGTTCATCGGATTCGGGAAGTGCAGCTCGATGAGAAGGAGATTGCGCACTTTCTCCCATCGGTATATGAAGAACTAAACGACCTCAGCAAGGAAGAGATCATTAAACGATTCACCGCCCTTGAGTTCAATCACTTCCTTGATTATTACCGTGACGCGCCAGACCTGAACCGAAGTGAAAAAGCCGAACGCGGTGAAAGAGATCATGGTAAAGGCGGCTACACAACAGGTGACCGGCTCTTTATCAACCTCGGGAAGATGGATGGCCTTGACGCAGGAAAGCTGCTTGGACTCGTTTGTGATCGGGCGAGAATCTCACGCGATGGCATCGGCCGCATCGATTTGAAAGGCGCATATTCGTTTTTCGAGGTAGAGAAAAACATGACTGAGCACATCAAGTCGCATCTGCACGGTTTTGAATACAAAGGCCGGGTGGTGCGGATCGAGGTCACTGATTCGAAGAACGACTCAGGCGGAAGAAGTGAGCATCGTGGTGGAGGAAAGAAAGGCAATCGCAGCTTCGGAAAGTCGCACGACAAGAAACGCAGATGGTAAACTCTGAAATAACATCAAATACCAGAACACCGAATCTTCAGTATTAAAGCGTTGAACAACTTCGAAATTCTG
>CBHROW010000310.1:0-6669 GCA_966080355.1 uncultured Chryseosolibacter sp. | reverse complement strand
CAAAACAGCTCCTGGAGCTGCGCGCACGGTATTGAACGCTGGCGCAACGACTGCGGGTGTAATACAGGCGGAAAACCAAACTGGAATCAACGCTGGAGAAAGCCGTTGCGCGAAACCCTCGACTGGCTTCGCGACAAGCTTGAAGTAATATTTGTTGAAGAGACACGCGATATCCTTCGCGATCCGTGGGCCGCCCGCAACGACTACATCAACGTTATTCTCAGGCGCAACGATGAGAGTATCCGCAAATTCCTGAAAGAGCATTGTATTCGCGATGTTGAGCCGAATAATGTACTTCGCCTGATGGAAGTACAGCGCAATGCCATGCTGATGTACACAAGCTGCGGGTGGTTCTTTGACGAAGTATCGGGAATCGAAACAACCCAGATCATGCAGTACGCTTGCCGCGCCATGCAGCTCGTAAGCCAGATCAGCGTGGAAGCGAACCTCGAAATGGAATTCAAGAAGCGCCTCGAAGAAGTTCCTTCAAACGTTCCTGGGTTACAGAATGCCTCGAATGTTTATGCGAGATACGTAACACCTTCGAAGATCAACTTGCAGCGCGTGGGAATGCACTATGCTGTGGCTTCTTTATTTGAAGAAGACCCCGATGCTTTCCCGGTATTCAATTACACCACCTCCAATGATATTTTCATTCGGAAGGAAGCAGGCGAGCAAAAGCTTGTTCTTGGTGTGACGAAAGTAAAATCAAACGTGACACGCTCGGAAAAGAAGTTTGCGTTCGCAGTAATTTACATGGGCAAACACAACATCATCGGCAACATTTCACTCGATATGGAGGAAGAAAAATTTGCCAGCATGCAGGTGCGCATGGTCACTGCCTTTGAAGAAGGTCGACTGGGAGACATCATTGGATTGATGCAGACTTATTTTGGTCCGGAGAAGTATACGATCTGGCAGTTGTTCCAAGATGAAAAACGCAAAGTCTTCAACTTCATCACACAGCAAAGTATGCTCGACCTGGAAGACTCACTGCGCAGAATTTACAACCGCGACTATCCGCTGGTGATGGCGTTGAATCACAATGGCATCCCGATCCCGAACGCATATAAAACAACGTTCGAATACATTCTGAATGTGGATCTGATCAAGTGTTTCCAAACCGACAAGATCAACATCCGCCAGGTGGAGCGGATCATGAGCGAGCTTGTGAACTGGGACCTGAAGATCGAAGACCCCGGCAAAGTCGAGAGATTTGCTGGTGAAAGTATCTTCAAAGAGCTCAAAAGGATCGCTGCCGAAGGGGAAAGCTTTAAGCGGATCGAACGACTGAACAGATTGTTCCCGTTGATGATCAGGTTCAACCTGCGTCCGAATCTCTACAAGAGCCAGAACCTGTTCTTCGAGATCTCCGAAGAGATTGCAGGAACCAACGCTCGATCACCAGAATGGATGAAGCAGTTTTCATTACTAGGCGATAACCTCGGGGTGAAGGTCGAGATCACTACCGCGTAATTCTCACCGCAAAGTCGCGAAGACGCAGAGGTACGCAGAGAAATGCATTTATTTTTTTGTACCGCTCTATGGACCCAGTCTTTGCGGAACTTAGCGTCCTTGCGCCTTTGCGTGATAAGTCACAGCAGAAATTTCAGCAACGCAGACTTTGCACCTTGAAGCCTGCAGTCCTGCATTACCCACCGATCAAGTACGGAAATCCAAAGCTTGTAGTGACTCTATCTCACGTAGGATAGTCAGCATACCCTTTAGCCACTGACACCACTACCCACAACTCGTAGGCGCTTGTTGTTCCACTGGTAGCCGGCACGATACGCCCACTGTGTTGGCACTATGTTACTTCCTTTGCTATGACCATGCTGGCTGATCTGGTAAGAGATTACCGAGCAGGCTAGGGCGTCAAGTTGATTAGTGTAGTCTGACTAACTGACATCGGTAGTCCGTTTATGTTGTTCCGGTGTGTGAAGCACAAGCTGAGAGCTTGGTTGGACTATTAAGGAGAGCCTGGTGGGGCTATGCTCGGGAGTATAGAAGGCCCTTCGCAAGGGCTCTGGGTCTTCGACTTTGTCAAGCTTGCAGCATGTAGCCAGTAGTGTCCGGAGAAATTTTAGAATCGAAAAAAATCTTCGAATTTGGTTTACACTAGACCTTTTAGAGCATTTGTGAAAAGAGCCCTCATCTGCATTTTTGCATTTCTATCTTCCGGTATGCTTCAGGAGGACCTAAGCCTGGCCTTGGTCTGGAAGTGGAATGTGCGGCCAGGGTTAAGGCCGGATGAAGCATATCAGTGGCCAAGCGGCCCGGGAGCGACAAAAGATTTAATAGAAGTGATGATCTTGGAAGTTCTGGTGAGCTTTTCCCCGGACAGTAGTGGCCTTCGGCTTTCAGCTCACCAATCCCCCGCTTTCATCCGCTGCCGCAACTGGATCCTCACCGGCCTTCTTCTTACTGAGCTTCTTATAATGTTCCCTCATTTTTCTCGCGAGGTCTTCCATGCCCGGAGTATCCTGTGCTGCCTGGATGTAGTGATACAGCTTGAGCATGCACACCTTGATCTCGCTGCCAAGCGCAATTCTCGTGTGGGTCATTTTGGTTTGGACGTTGCCCAGCAGGATCATGGTTTCGTACAGCCAGTCATACAATGCGATGTCGCGCAGGAACTCCTCGATGTCCATGGTCTGCGGGAAGATGTGCGGAAAGTTGGAGGTAGCGATCTTTGCGTAGTTGACCAGGTCTGCATCATCCTCCCTCAGCTTGTTGAGCCGCTGCCGCTCATCGGCCTCGAGGTTGATAAGAAACTCCAGGTTCATCAGCAAGTTGACTGCATCCTGGATCTGTTGACGTTGTTCAGGCGTCATGGAGTAACTAATGTTACCGTACATAGTTTTTAATTGGTTAAGGTTGATAAATAAAAACGCCCACTGATCTTCTCTGCATGAGAGAATAAATTTGTGGGCTGTTGTAAAGTAGAACCTCGGAGTAGTGCAACACAACCCACAAGCGTAAATTGAACTTGATGAGATTTAGATTGGACGTTGGAGAATGGAGTTGCCAGTCACCGGTGGCCGGGTGCCGGTGATGTAGCTGCCTCGATTGTTACGGCAAACTTCCTTTCAGCAGGGGTAAGCCAGACGGACCATTCTTACTTGAACACGCAACTGCATACGCACTCCCGTTGTGAACCGTCACCTCGAATGCTTGGGTCAAAATCTGGCGATGGGAGTTGCCAGGAGAGGGAGCGTTCGAACTATAGCCAAACTATAGCCTGAGGATACAAGTAATCGCGAGAGGGAGCTGAAAGTAGCTGCGAGAGGGAGCGTTCGGAGGTGGAAACATGCTGCGAGAGGTACTGGCACACTCCTTCGATCGGAGGTTAGCGGTGTAACTTCAGGGCTTTCTGTGTTTGGAGAACTAACACTTATGTCTTTATTTAGGGGTAGGTACATATATCTACTAGTTAGCTACAACCCACCTGGACAATGACGGCACAAGAAATAATCGGAGCAATTGGACTGATTGGTACCGGTGGTCTACTAAAGAGTTTCATCGATTATTTGGTTGAAGCTAGAAGAAAAAGAACCGAAGCGCAACATAAATTTAAAGAGTCAAGGTTCAAACCGATAATATTATTGCTCTATTCACTGGCTCATTATGATCGGGAGAAGGACAAATTGATTCGACATAGAGCCGACCTCAAAACAAAGGATGACTTGATTAATGAATTGAAGACTAAATGGACTAATATGATTCTGTTCGCCTCGGATAATGTTATTGAGACGATGAGAGACTTTATCGAAGAGCCGAACGAGAATAATTTCAATCTGACAATTTTGGCAATGAGGACTGATCTTTACGGACTAGGATCAAAGTTGAAAGCAAAAGACTTAAAAATATAAGAGCGCGTGACGCGCAGGCTCAACTGACAAAATGTATAATCCAGTAAGTGGAGAAGGAAGGCATTTGTTTATTTTCACTCAGCGTCATGCCTTATAGATAAACGCTATGCACAATGCCCGCACGGGACGGATTCTATGCTTCCGAAGATTGGCCGTTTGCTTGTCGCTCAAAATCGAACGATACCAAAGCGATTAAAAGAGCCAATTGTGAGTTATTTTTGATTTAAATCAAATCTTAAGAACACCATGGGATTAATGATTCATAATCTGGAGTTATTGTCTGACAAAGCGAGTCGGGACTACTATATATACATTTTAGACTATGGGTGGGACGAACCGCTTTCAAATGTAATCAGGAGAAATTTTGACAAACTATCAAATCAGGCTTCAAATTCAGATTCAGCGATAATCATTGGTGTTGGTGAAATAGGGCACTTTGATAATCAAGTTTTATCTTGGCACAGCATCAATGGTGAGAACGCTGATGAAATACTTCCAGCAATTCTGATAACTCGCACAAACCCGCACACCTTCAGGCAATACTCGGACAATCAGAAAAAGGGAATTGACGAGCAATTCAAATATATTCTGATTCCATTACGGAAAGTTTGTAAAACTGAGACTGAGGTTGTAAATCTAATTCAGGGACTTTTCACTGATATAAAGAATAAGAAGAACGTAGACGATTTTAAAGTTCAGCGGGAATTAAGAAAGGGAACAGGGCGCGCCTTCGTTGACAGCTTAATCCTTGAACCGAATTTTGCTGGGATGGGATTCAACTTCAACAAGTTCATTGATTATTTAAAGGGAAAGGAATAACGGAAACATGAGAGAGATTTATTACAATTCCGACATAACAGCGAAATCCGTAAATGAAATAAAACTACTTTCGTTGTACTACGACAAGGTAAACGTTGTTAACGATGCCGTCTACTCGCCAAAGTTTGAAAAAATTGACGGACAGCTTAAGTTTGCCGGTGTTGAGGATCTTCAATTCATTCCAAAATCATTCACAACGGAATACAAACTTCTTATTGATGAGAATTTAATTTCAATTACCAAAAGAGATGAAGACAGCGAGGACGAGTACGAGAAGAAGTTTTCAGGAAGAATTAGCGAGCTACTAAATAAGAGCCAGGACTTGGTCTTTCCGAGACATCCAACAGAGAAAAACAGCAAGATTATCACAGCAGAAGTTTACGAGGTAATGAAAAACGTGCTAGGTTTTGAATGGGGTAAACCGGTGGAAATAGATTTCATTTGGTGGTATTATGCATTCAAACTTAAATGGTTTCTAAAGTTACTAATCGAGGGAAAGAATTGTCTGAGTAGCAGTAATAATTTAAATGTTCTTTTTTGTGAGTTCTTAAAGGAATCAGGCAAAGCGAATTTCGACTTAGGAACGAAAGGTTATAAAAAATCGCTTGCCTTCGATGCGCTAAAAATCAGACTTCCTAACCCAGATCTCTTAGGTTTTGAAGACATTCTTGAATTAAAACTTCGTCTCAAAGACGAGTTAACATTATTTTATCAAACCATAAATTCTATAGAGGTTAAAAACAAACGGCTTTTCAGTTCAGATTTAAGTGACAAGGAGTATGAGTCGATATTTTTCAACGAGATTCAAAAGCCTCTTGGAGACCTAGAAAACAAAATGAAAAATTTGACAAGTAAGACTTTCAGAAAATTCATAGAGAAAATGCAGAATCCAAAAACCTATGTTCCGCTCATTGGTACAGTGATCGCGAGTATGCCTATTCATTATGCATTGTTGACTTCGTTAGGTATGACAACTGGGATGTCATACCTGGAATACCAAGAGGAAAAAAGGGAAATTTCTAACAACGGGCTTTATTTTCTGCTGAAACTTTAAGATTTACTGCTTAAAAAAAAACCACGCCATGCCAAAGCCGCACATCCGACATACAACCCATGCTTTGGCAAGTTATGAGTTATGCCCCCAGAGCTGATATTTATTTTGATTATCCTGGTGTGTAGCACACTTTAAACAAACATTGTAGACATTAACCCAGGACAAAGTGGACTTCGAAAAAGAAAGAGAAATCGTGAACGCAAAATTAGTTATTCACCACTTTGGCTATTGGCCGAAATTTCACGACTCTGAAATTATTTCTATCAAATTTGAACGGACTCTCGACAAGGCGACTTCGTCTGCAATACTACGATTGTATTCGTTCGAGGCAACCGACAAGGTGGTTGATCACTACTACTAACTCGTAAAGCACTGCTTCGTTGATATCGAAATTATTGACTTAACGAAAACAGAAATAAATGGATTTAATCATCAAAATGCACTCTTGCACTTGAGTTTGGAAGAGAAGGGGACAATGTGTTTTGTAACATGGTCAGTGCTTACGGAGTTGATGGATATATCGAGGGGAAGCAAATTAGGATCAAAAAATTGGAGCACATTAATGAAGACATTGGAGTTAGAGGTTAACATGGATTTACTACAAAAGCGGAAATTATCAGGCGATAAAAGTATAAGTGCGTCAGTTAATCATGAGATTAAGTAGGAAATGTCTAGGGGCAATTCCCCATGCTGTTTAACGTTTGACTTGCGGGGCGTCATTTTTCAGCTTTCGCAAAGTTCGAAGCGAATCGCGAATTGACTTCAAACTCATCGAGTCTTGTACCTGTTGTTGCGTCAGCGACATTATCTGCCGATTCTGTGTTTCAATTCTACGTTGCAGGGATGGAGATTTTAAACTGTCAATGACGCCTAGTATCGTTGCAAGCCCAACACAGCCTGAAAATATTCTCGCGGGCCAGACCC
>CBHROW010000309.1:0-6673 GCA_966080355.1 uncultured Chryseosolibacter sp. | reverse complement strand
AAGGACTTGCTTCTTCTTCTGAGCAGTTTGGAAGTTGGGTCGACAGCGTGCAACGAATGCCCTGGGTGGTCGAGACATTTGCACAGGATTTTCAATGGGATAAGAAGAATGGGATCGGAAAGTTTGGGATCAGCTTGCACGTTAAACAATCGGATCGAAAAAAATGACTTCGTTGTCTTTTAAATCGCGATATCGTCTTCTGTTAGCAGCCGGAATTTTAACTTCCGCAATGGTCGCCTTTTTTGTAGTTTGGCCAGCTGTTGATTTGCTTGTAAAGTTAGCTCAATTCAGTGAAGGTCATGCACGTAGCCGCAGATCGGATGCTGAGGTCATTGAAAGCCAGAAGATTTTATCGAAGTTTTTCACTGGCGAACGCGATACATTGGAAAGGTCTGCGTTTGAAAGTATTTCGCGTGTCGCAAGTGTTCTTGCGATAGAAATAGTTGACTTCAAAACATTCGAACTAACGGATCACGGGAATGTCACCACGCATGTCGCCAAGGTTGGACTGACCGGGTCATTCCACAACATCACGAAACTTCTGTATCATTTCGACAAAAATAGTCAGCGGGCCAGAGTTGTAAGCGTAAACTTTGGCATGACGAGCGATAAACGAGCACGCAAGCAAGAGCTGTATTGCGAGGTCTATCTGCGAACGATTTTGGTCAACAAGAATGAAAGCCCATAATGCTCGAGAACAATTTTGTTAAAGCCTTACTCACGCTGACAGTTGCAGGTGTTTGGAGTGCTATAATTTTTCAGGTGATGGAAAGTGTAAACACAGGCGAACAAGAAGCTGAACCATCCAACGCATATTTAAAATTGAGGCGGCTGGAATTTGATTCCGCGAAGTTTGAATTGTTACTTAACTACACTTCTCCATTTGTCATTGACACAGATCGCGTCACGCCACCTTTATCGAAACGTCCTGTCAGACGAAATTCCTCATTGGCCCCGAGCGTTTTCACTCAACCGATGTTCAAATATCATGGCCTGATCAAAAGTCAGGACAACAATGTTACCGGACTGCTATCAGACGGGGCAATTTTTTTGCAGGTCATCGTTTCGCAGAAGATCGGAATTTATCGCGTCAGGAAAATAATGGAAGACTCAATCGCTCTTGAGGCAAGGAATAAAATTTACTACATCCGAAAAAGATGATCAGGCACACCTGGCCTGACGGTTGGGTAACTTACCTTTAAGCATCTTTCTTCCGAATCGCGACAACCAGACTCCCGGCAACAATGAGCAGCACGAGCCACGATGATGCCGTTGTAATCGGATTTCCGACACGATAAGCTTTTGGCTCAAATGAGAATTCGATAGTATGTTTTCCGGCCGGAACATTCAACGCCCGCAGCACATAATTGGCCCGAAGTATCCCGGTCTCTTTACCATCGATTTTTGCTACCCACCCCGGGTAATAGATCTCCGAGAATACAATAAGCCCATCTCCTTGAGAGTTGCTCACGTATTTCATCGACTTGAGGCCTGTTTCAACAACCGTGACTGTGCCCGTGCTGTCGGAGGTTGCTGGCGCGCTTGGAAATTTTGAGATATCTATCACTGCAATTTTTTTGTCAGCGATGCACGTTGCACTCAATTCAGCCAATGGAGAATTAACTTTTTGAATGTTAGCGACAAACCATGCCGGTCCGTTTGCGCTGTAATTTGGAATTACGTTGCCCCGCTCGGGTCCGTAGACGATGTATTTCACGTTGAGCATGTTCAGCACATGGTATCGATCGAAATGCTGTTGGCCGGTTCGAAGATCGCCAATCATTTGCTGTGTAGTCTTGAAGATGCACGAATCATAGAGCTCTTGGTAACGCTTGAGTTTTGCACCGTGGTATCCCCCGATGGAATGATGGAAATAGGACGAGCGGGCTTCTTCGAATTCCAGATTGTAAACCCGGTAATATGACTTGTCGGCAAGCACGGCCTGATCTGCTTCAGTAGGCGCAAAGAATGAATTGTCGCGCTTGCGTTTGTAGGCTTGCTCGGGGAAGTAGCGATTCGAAACGACTGCCACGTCAATGGTCACCATTAAAATGAGAAGCACATAAAATCCAACTGTGGATATCTTTCTCGCTACATCAAAGAATAAAAGGATGAACGCAGCGGTGATGAATGCAAACGAACGGAAAGCATCCGATTGAAGAAGTCCTTTGCGGTCGGCAACAAGTGCTGCCTTGAACCAGGCCGGCAGTTGCTCTTCACCCGGAGAAAGAAAATCGAACAATCCAGCAAATACCAAAAGCAAAAGGCATAGCCCTCCCGTTGCGCCAAATGCAATGACGAGTTTACGCTTCGCCTGTTTGTTGAGACCTTCGCTCCAAAGTTTCTCGACCCCAAGAAGCCCAAGCAATGGCATGGCGAACAAGGCCATCATGATGGTGAACGTTACGGACCTGAACTTGCTGTAATACGGGAAGTAATCGTACATGAAATAATTCAATGATGGAAAGCTCTTTCCCCAGCTCAATACGATTCCAATGACACTCACCGTAACGAGCCACCAAACGTATTTTCTTTCCGCGAATGCGATACCTACGGCAAAAAGAAAAACGATGATCGCGCCAGCGTAATAGGGAGCTGTTGCAAATTGCGGTCCCCAGTAGGCACGCGTATATTGATAGAGCTGGTTCAACGCCTGTTCGTTGCCACTGTTGGCGAATTGCTGCAACGCCTTGAACGTATCACTGTTACGATCCTGAACGAAATAACTGGAAGAACTTCCTCCATAAAAGTTCGGAATCATCAACACCATGGGTTCGAGTATGCCATTGCTATAGCGGAATGTATACTCCCTGGAAAGTCCAGTGCTGGTGTCATCTTCACCGGCCCTTGCAGGAAGCTCCGAATTTCCACGCGTTGAGTACTTGGTGTATTCATTGATCGCCCAGAACTGTCCGAAGAATGTAAGTCCGGCTATGATCGCTGCCGGTATAAGCACGCCAATGTTCTTGAAAAATTCCACAGTTTGCTTTTCGCGTACCGCTTCGATCAATCGCACGATGCCGTAAACACCAACGATCATAATAAAATAGTAAGTGACCTGTAAATGATTTTCTCGCAGGTGAAAAGCCATTGCAGCGGTTGTAATGCCAAAACCAAGAATGCGTTTTCCGGAAAATGCCAGGTGAATTCCCGCCATCACGAGCGGAAGAAAGGCGATGGCACCGATGCGCGCGTTGTGGCCTGCGCCAAGCCCGATGATCATGTAGGAAGAAAGGCCAAATGCGAGTGCACCCGCAATTGCCAGGTAAGGCCTGACGCGGAATGCGAGAAGCATAATGTAATAACAAAAAAAAGCGAGATAAATATTGGCGACCGGATGCGGCAGAAATAATGCAAGCACGCGTTTTGCGTGACCGATAACTGCATTGCCCCACTCCGCGCTGATCATATATGCTGGCATGCCGCTGAACATCGCGTTTGTCCAGAGCGGTTCATCCCCGGTTTTTTCACGATAGTCGATGATTGCCTTCGCAGAACCGAGGAACTGCTGAATGTCGCCCTGCTCAAGCGTTTTATTGTCGAAAAATATGGGCTTGAAAAAAACTACAGCAACGATAAAGAACACAGCGATCGCGACCAGATGAGGAAGAACGTGCGTGGAAAATCTGATATTCATTTCTGGAAAATTAAGGGCGCAAAATAGGGATTAAAGTCGACTTCTTTATCGCGTTGTCTGGCAATCCCCATCAAAGGTGATCGCGCAGAATATTCACCCCGGCCATGAGGATAAGAATAGCCGTTATTCGCTTGATGTGAATTGGATTGAACTTGTTTGCTCCGAGTCGCGATCCGACTTGTCCTCCGGCAACGACAGCTATGAGCAAGGGCCCAACGAATGTCCAGTCGATCGCTGCGGATTTCACCAGCTGTCCTGCCAGACCGCTGATCGAGTTGACAAGGATGAACATGCTGGCAAGGGCCGAGATTTTTTTTGCTTCGTCCCATCGCATGAGATGTAATACGGGCGACAAAAAGATACCACCGCCAATGCCGACAAGGCCCGACAAGAAACCAATCCCTCCACCGAGTGCTACGTTGACGATTACGTTTCCGCTTTTCTTTTCCTGCGAATCACGAGGTTGGACCCAAAGCAGAAGCGAGGCGAGCACCAATGTCGCGCCAAGCAATACAAAAAAAGCCTGGTCATCGATTCGCCAGAGTCCGCCTAAAAATGCGCATGGAACGCTCATGACGAGAAACGGCCAGAAGCGCGGCAAGTCAAGCTTGCCTTTTTTGTAAAAAATGATCGTTCCGCCCGTAACAACAACGATATTACAAAGAAGCGCGCTGATGCGTATCGAGGGTTGGTCGACAAAAAAAAATGGTTGTGCAAGTAACGCGAGATAACTCGATCCGCCACCGAAGCCAACTGACGAGTAGATCATGGCGATGAAGAAAAATCCGATGATGAGAATAAGAAGTGATGAGATCATTCAGTTAACCCGGTTCACAACAATGGTCTCCAGGTTTTTGACGTAGCGCCTTCCCGTGCGAAAATCGTCCGCAGAGATCATGAGAATTCCGTCTTCATCGTTAGCAAGATTTTTCCCGTCTCTTTCCAGCACGATAAATACGCGTTGGGTAATGGCCGTGTTGAAAAGTTCATTCCATGAAAAAACTACTTTGTACCCGTCCGCAGCTGTACACACAAAGTAGTATTCACTGAATACCTTAGGATTGTCATCATCGAGTACGATGTTCTGCAGGATGTCTTTCAAAAGAACGCCTTTCAAATGTTTAGCTTTGCTTTTAGCGTCACCTTTGTGATTGGTGATGACAACGGAGCCGATCGTATGAAGCGTGTACTTGTTGAAATCAGCGAATTCGATTTTAATTTCGTTTTTTATCCGGCCTTTGATCACAATGGTTTGTGTAGGTTTTTCGCGAAAACCCATCGCCAGACTGCAGAGCAAAAAGAAAACAAACCTGGTGGGTATTCTTGATCTCATGACATTTAGCCACCAATGGTGGACATGGATTCGTGAATCGGGTCGTTTCGTCTTTTTTTCTCGGCTTCAAAACCGTTTGCCGGCCGCGAGGAAAATGAAATTAGCAATTTTTCACGAATTGCATCGTCATTTTCACCTGAGCGTAGTAACGCTTTCAGGTCGAGAACTCCGCTATCGTAAAGGCAAGTCTTCAAAGTTCCCTGCGAAGTGACGCGCAGCCTGTTACATGTTCCGCAAAATGTCCTGCTGAAGGAAGCGATGATGCCTATTTTTCCGATGTGTCCGGGAACCTGATAGTGTGACGCTGTAGCGTTTGGCCCGTCCGGAATTTTTTGAATGCCGGGAAACGCTGTGGTTAGGTGACTTAGTATCTGCTTATGGTTCCAGTCAAAATTTTCGTAATGCGAACCTTCACCGTTGAACGGCATTTCCTCGATGAACCGCACCGAAACATTTTGCTTTTGTGTGAGCATTGCCATCGGAACAATGTCTTCAATGTTCTTGTCCCTCATCACTACCGCATTGATTTTTACGGGTATGTCATTTTCGAGAAGCAGGTCCAGCGTTCTTTTGGTGCTGATGAACTCATCGCGCAGTGTAATGGCTTTGAAACGCTCACGGTCGAGCGAGTCGAGACTCAGGTTTACGGACGCGATACCGAGTTTCTTGAGCTCGGGAATGTGCGGAGCCGTAAGTACTCCGTTGGTTGTGATATGAAGATCGCGGATGCCGGGAATTTCGACTATTGAATGCATGAGCTTCATGATGTCTCTCCGAACGAAAGGTTCTCCACCGGTGAGACGAACTTTAGTGATGCCCATCTTTGCGAACAGCGTAACAAGGCGAACGATCTCTTCAAATGTTAGCACTTCTTTCTTCGGAAGATAATCGATCCCGGTTGAGGGCATGCAATAGAAGCATCGCAGGTTGCAGCGGTCGGTAACTGCCAGCCTGAGATAGTTCAGCGGACGTCCGTGATTATCGAAAAGCGATGTCAATGCCGGAAATTTTGTCGTTAAAGATACGAAATGATACTTTTAAGCTGGAAACCACTGGTATAACGGAATGAGCACGCACAAGGTAAAGGCTTTTGGCATTACGAAAGACATCCTCGGGGGTCGGGAAACGGTCGTTGACGGGGTGCAAACTGTCGGTGATCTCCGTCAAAGTCTTCAAATGAAATATCCATCGCTCCGCGGCTTGCGATCGTTGTTCATTGCCGTAAATCAGCAATACGCATCTGATGAATATGAGTTACAGGAAGGTGATGAGATTGCACTCATTCCCCCGGTGAGTGGCGGTTAGGAATAATAGGCAGTGGGCAAGAAAACCAGTAGGCAACGTGTCTTCTAGTAGCTATTTTACCGACAACCTTTGCCAGGAAGAAATTTGCAGATTTTTTCTGCTGGTAGCAGATAGCAATCCGGACCTCAACCAAACTATCTACTGCTGCATTGCCATAGCCAACAGCCAATGCCATGGTACCAACAAGAGTAATAGTGGAACTCATTTTGTAGATTATTCCTTGATATTTGGACGCGTAATAGGTACATTCGATCACTGCGTACTTATTGTTAATCAACCTATCCGCTTATGATCAAAATCACAGAAAAGGCTATTGATGTACAGAAGGTCATCGATACTGCCTGCAGCCTGGGAGCTGGGGCAGTAAATGTTTTTATAGGTACCGTTCGCAATACAGC
>CBHROW010000308.1:0-6734 GCA_966080355.1 uncultured Chryseosolibacter sp. | reverse complement strand
GAATCAGGGCGATCAGAAAAAACTCATTGCTGCTGCCGATAAGAACTGGCAGCGTACAATGCATTAAATGATAAAAGTCCGGTGTTGAGCCGGACTCTATAAAAATCCAATGTCAGGGTTCGTCTATTCGTTCCCATCTTTCCCTTCTGTAATCCTTTCATTGGAGTCTTGTACTTGTTCTACCTGGGCCAGGTGTTTTTCGAAAACGCGGATGTTGCGTTGTGCAAATTGTTGGATGTCGCGGTCGTTGAAATCGGCTGCGTCTTCAAATGAGTCGAGATCGCGCCTATGATCGCGCTTTACCATCTTCAAGAACCTCGTGTCAAAATCTTTTCCTTCCTGGTCGCGAAGCCCTTCGAGCGCTTTTGCACTTTTGGTGCCAAGGGTAGTGGGAATAACAATGTGTTTTGAGGCAGCAACACCTTTCAATTCCTCGAGCAGCGTTGTATTGTCACGCACCAGCTGGTCGCCATAATTTTTTATGATGTCGTTGGTACCTTTTATTTTGGCGAGCTTTCCCTCTTCTATGTCCATCAGGCGTGCATCGGCTGCATGCGTCATGAAATCAGAGATATCGTCATCGATCGCGGCATTCAGGTTGAGTAGATGCGCTTGCTTCACGCTATCGTTGTCGGAGTCAGAGCAAGCTGCGAAGGTCAATATAGCTAGAAGTAATGCTGCGGTCTTTTTCATATCGCACCGGAAAATTTTTACATTTAGTAAGCAATAAAATGTGTGCCGCCTTTACTATCGTTAATAGCCGTTTATGATCAGTGTCAACGTTGTAGAAATTGAGCTTACATCGCTCGGAGAGTTGGCCGATGTAGTAGTAGATAAGTCGTTCGATCCACAACCTGGAATGATGCTGATGGATGATGAGAGTCAGATCTGGGAAGTAACAGGCACGATGCATAATGCCCAACGCGTGCTCAACGAAAACCACACCCGTCTCTGGACTTTTCAATGCAAGCCAGTAAACGCCAATAGGCCCATGCAAACCGGCATGTATAAACTCATTCACTAAATTGGCGTCTGATTGAAACAACAACTTCCGATTTCCGTTAATGAAAATAGGCGCATTCGTTTTTTTCGGCCATCCCCGGCTGTTAATGCGTTACCGGTGCACTCGCTGCAATTTGTGCGTGCAGCCCAAGCCCGAATCAGAATTTACAAATTAGAGAACAAATAAATTTTATGGACTTGACAAACCATCGCTTGCTCCAGGCTGTGTCGTTTGCGGCCGACAAGCATCGGTTTCAGACACGGAAAGACAAAGCTGGAACGCCCTACATCAATCACCCCATCAAAGTCGCTGTAACATTATGCGAGACCGGCAAAGAGTCTGATGAGAATCTTTTGATCGCAGCTATTCTTCATGACACTATTGAAGACACGAACACACAGCCTGAGGAAATAGAAACCCTGTTTGGAAAGCAAGTTGCCGATATTGTGATCGAAGTGACTGACGATAAGACACTGGCCAAAGCCGAACGAAAACGCCTCCAGGTTTTGCAAGCATCTTCAAAATCGCTTCTTGCGCGTAAACTCAAGCTCGCTGACAAGATCTGCAATGTCTATGACATCATACATCATCCGCCTGATCACTGGCCTGTTGAACGCAAACTCGATTACCTCGATTGGGCAGAACAAGTGCTGGCGGGATTGAAAGGCGCGAACGAATTCCTCGAAAAAGAGTTGAGTGATGTGCTTGCAGAGGGCCGAAGAATTTTCCTTCCGCAGAGGCCCCGTTCGAATGTGGCTTAATTGAAGATCAAATCATTTTTAACCAACCTCACATTTTAGTTGCTGCATTTCCCGGCAGCTCGTACCCGGCAATGCGGCACCTGTTTAGTCTCCGCTGCTTTCAATGTTGACAAGTAACATCTAGCTGCATTTAATGCCAACTGGTTTCTTTGCCTACTGCCTGCTATTTTTATTTGCCCTCATCATCTCCGGATATCCTTGCTCCTGTGCCAGCGCAATGACCGCCATGGTGATGCGCTTCGTCTTTGTGGATATTGTCTTTGCACCCTGGATCCATTTACTGAAATAATTCTGATGTCCACGGGGAAGCGACCTGAAAAATGTATAGGCGCGATCATCGTCTTTCAGACATTGAAGAAAATCTGCATCGAGTGTGATGTTGCGTGCATCGAGCATCAATTCCACCGTTATTTTATCTCCGGCTTTTTTTCCGGTGCCTTTTCGCATCATGGCGTTTAGAGGCAAAATAAAATTCCCGTCTCCCATAGGCAAAATTGCCGTCTTCTCGATCTCGAACGAATCCAGTTTTCCCTTTACGCGGAATGATTTCTTATTTCCGGGACTCATCTTCTCAGCCTGACGTTTGCCGATCTCGATGTATGACCAGCCGGTCTTCTCACCCTGATCACCGAATTTCAAGATGGTGGTTGAGAATTTTACGGATGCGTCTTCCTTTGTCATGTTATACACTCTTTTGGCCAATAGCCAAGTCGTTGCCCACAAGATAGTCGTAACTTTTTTGAATTGCTTCGAATGTATCTCCAGCCGTTCTATCCATCTCCACGATCATCCATTCCGTATTTCCATTTGCCGCTTTAACAATGGACGGAAAATCCTGCACTCCCTGACCCACTGGTACCATGGGCGTTTCATCTTCGGCAAGGTGATCATTATACAACGCAGGGCCATCTTTTATGTGAAGGAGCGGGGCTCGCGTTCCAAAGTCAGCGACAATCTTGGCAGGATCATGCCCTGCGGTTTTTAACCAGTAAGTGTCGAGTTCAAAGAATACGCTCGGGTCGAGATGCTCGAGCAAAATTTGGTACGCATATTTCCCATCGATCTTGTTATGAAATTCCCACCAATGGTTATGGATCCCGAAGCGCAAACCTTCGCGTTGGCAAAACTTGTTCGACTCATTATAAAGTGACGCAAGTTCTTTAATGCCTTCGGTTGTTTTGTAACGTTGGTCTTCCGGCCATCCATGCCAAACCAAACGCTCACATTGATAGGCATTCGCCATTTCAAGCGCAGTTTTCTGATAATTTCCTACAGGTATTTCACAGTGTGCTGAAAATACGCGGAGACCAAAGTCCTTTAACATTGCGGCAGCCTGTTGAATGGTAACGCCTTCCGGCCAGAAAGCGCATTCAACGCCTTCGAACCCGAAAGAAGCCACGCGCTCGAATGTCGAGCGCATGTCTTTGGCAATTTGCTCGCGAACGGTGTAAAGCTGAAGTCCGATTTTTGCGCGCGGTGCATTGGGAGTGTTACAGCCCATTATCATGCCTGTTGTTATTGCCACCGACCCGGCAATAAATTCGCGCCTTGAGATAGATTCGATCATAATAAATAAGTAAGACATTTTTTTCAAGAATGCATAAGAACGATGACCTGAAAAAGGATATGGCATTTTTCAGCGTGTGTGCGTGTGTGCGCTAACAAATAGCGCCAAAGGCTTTTTTTAAATTGAAAATTGCTATTTTAGCTGCTTAACCAGAACCTATGATTAACCAATCTACTACCGGCCTGATCCGTTTGATTTTTACCATTGCGATTGCCACAGTCATGCTTGGATGCTCCGGATCAAAAGATGCTTCACCGGAAGCAAAACGCGCTTTCGAACGCGTTATTCCTAAACCTGTTTCATCGAGCTTCGAGGGAAAAACTTTTATTATCGACAAGCAAACTTTAATCGCTGGAGACAGCACTCCCCACACAAAGAAGATTGCGGCCTATCTCGCGGACAAACTGAAGTTGGCCACAGGTCTTGAGCTAGCCACATCAGGCGCTTCAGAAAATTCTACTATTCGTTTCGCGCTCATTCAAGATGACAAACTCGGCCAGGAAGGTTACAAGCTCGACATTGCTGAAAAACGAATTACAATCTCAGCCAATGAGCCGGCAGGGTTGTTTTATGGCGTTCAGTCATTGCGTCAGATGGTGACCGATAAAAAGGAAAGTGATCCGAAAGACCGTTGGGAAGTTGCAACCGGTTCGATTACCGATTATCCGGAATACGAATGGCGCGGTTCCATGCTGGATGTCGCGCGCCATTTCTTCAAGGTTGAGGATGTTAAAAACTACATCGATCTCATCAGCTTGTATAAAATGAATCGCATGCATTTGCATTTGAGTGACGATCAGGGATGGCGCATCGAGATCAAATCGTGGCCTAACCTCACGGCTATCGGATCGAAGTCTCAGGTTGGCGGAGGTGAAGGTGGATATTATACGCAAGAGCAATACAAGGATATCGTTGCCTATGCTGCTGACAGGTTTATCACCATCGTTCCCGAGATCGATCTTCCCGGCCACATCAATTCTGCTCTTTCTTCTTACCAGGAACTCAATGCCGGCCCTCCGATCAAACTGGAGAAGGGTGAACAGGAAAGACCGGTAGCCGGTTTGCCCTACACGGGGATCGAAGTTGGTTTCAGCACGCTCACTTACAAAAAGGATGTTACGTTTAAGTTTGTCAATGATGTTATTCGGGAAATTTCCGAGATAACGCCCGGTCCGTATTTCCATGTTGGTGGCGATGAGGCTGCTGTAACGAAGAAGCCAGACTACATTGCGTTCATCAATCGTTTCAAAGAAATAGTAAAAGCCAATAATAAGAAGATGATCGGGTGGGAAGAGATCGCACAGGCGGAGCTTGACTCAACTGTGATCGCGCAACATTGGCATTCGGAAGAATATGCTAAGGAAGCTGTCGATAAAGGCGCGCAACTCATTTACTCTCCCAGCAAAAAGGTTTACCTCGACATGCAATATGATTCCACAACCAAACTCGGCTTGCATTGGGCTGCTTACATTGAAGTTGACTCTTCTTATATGTGGGATCCGGCTACCCGCGTCCCTGGCATCGAGCGAGAAGACGTGCTGGGTGTGGAGGCTCCTCTTTGGTCGGAAACCATCGTGAATATGGACGACATTGAATACATGATCTTTCCGAGGATCGTTGGCGTGGCGGAAATCGGGTGGACAAAATCGTCCGATCGCAGTTGGGACGAATATAAGATCCGGCTGGGCAACCAGGCTCCCCTTTGGGAATCGATGAATATCAATTTTTATCGATCACCGAAGGTGGAGTGGAATAATAGGCAGTAGGCAAGGGGCCAGTTGGCAATAGATGATCTGATTTTACTTGTTCAACAACGAGTAAAGGTACTGACTAAGTTGCCGGTTGCCGGGATACCGGGGAATACAACAGCTTAAGAATACACATGAATTGCCCCGTGCTACTTGCCTCCGCTTCAGCGCAGGGATTGGTGTAAGTATTTGCAGTGCCTTCTGCTTGAGTTCTCAGGATAAGGGCAAGGCGCGTTTGCAATTGAAGAAGATCTGGAATTGGAAGTTTTTGAATGCCAAGCTGGATTTTATATGTAAAGGAAGATCTGCGCTAATTCAAATCCAACCCTTGCCAGATCAATCTTTGAACTGGTTCCATTATTCCCCAAAACCACCGATCAAGAAATCGGTTGCACACGCGCGTTTCCGTGTGCTTTCGCGGAAAATTCCACCCTTCCAGCGATTTGCGGGTTTATTGTGCATGGGCATAAGTATTGCCGGCACAATAGGTCGGGAAAAAAACGTAACTTTCGCTTTTAAAACCAAGTCATAACGAAAGCCAGAGCGCATTCGCCAACAACAAGTATTCACATCATATGGCCAAACAACGGGAAACTTCCAACAAACAGGAAACCGAAAAAAACAAGTCGAAAAAGAGAAAGGAAAAGGAACAGCGTAGAGAAGAGCGCAAAGCTAATTCCAAGTCCGGTGCGAACTGGGAAGACATGCTTGCCTACGTTGACGAGAACGGTAACATCGTTTCAACCCCTCCGGACCCCACGAAGAAAAAAGTGATTCGCGAGGAAGACATTCAAATTGGAGTTCCCAAGCAGGATAGATCGCGCGAGGAAGATACAGTACGCAAAGGCCGCGTTACGTTTTTCAATACTTCCAAAGGCTATGGTTTTATCCGCGATCAAAGTTCAGGCGAAAGCATTTTTGTTCACATCAACTCTACGCTCGATCCAATCAAGGAAAACGACAACGTTTCCTTTGAAGTAGAGATGGGCCACAAAGGTCCCAATGCTGTGCGTGTGAGGCTCGTCAAGTAGCTTCCCACCACATGACCATGCAAAGGAAGATCACGTTTTCATTGCTCGCGGCCGAGATCGATTTCTCCACCTCGCGCAGTGGCGGTCCCGGTGGTCAGAATGTTAACAAAGTCAACTCGAAAGTTTCACTTCGCTTCCATGTCGGCAATTCGGCCATTCTCGTGCCGGAAGAAAAAGATGTGATTTTTCAAAAACTGAAATCATTCATCACCAAAGACGGAGACTTGATCCTTCACGCACAGGGCAGCCGTTCACAGTTTGACAACAAAGAAGTCGTGATTGCAAAATTCGACACGCTCATGGAAAAGGCTTTCCGAAAGAAAAAAGCCCGCAAAGCGACCAAGCCTTCAAAGACCTCTGTTCAAAAACGGATCAGTGAGAAAAAGCAGCATGGTGAAAAAAAGCGCTGGCGTCAATCGCTAGACTAGTGGGTCTCGTTATGCTAAAGTTTCTTTAAATGAAGTTTTACTCAACGTCATTTCTCCGTTACCAGAATCTGAAAGTTTCATATAAAGTTATCTGACGAGCTAAATTTTTTCAATGGCTTAAGTAAGCCGATTCTCCATGTGATTTAGCTTGAGCTGCGAAAATGACGCAATTTGCGGCAAAAATATCACAATTTGT
>CBHROW010000307.1:0-6774 GCA_966080355.1 uncultured Chryseosolibacter sp. | reverse complement strand
GGAGATGAACCATGCCTTTCTACGATTACCAGTGTGACTGCGGCAGCGACTTCTTTAAGTACTCTGCAAGCTTCGTCTTCACTACGTTAGGATCAACTTGACTTAAATCAAATTGAACCTGAAAAATCTTCTCTAAAAAGTTTTCTTTACCATATTCGTTATGCGCGCTTAATGCCTCGTGCATATACTCCTCATCGTAACCAACAATAAAGAACGTATTAGCGAAATTAGCGCTGTTTCTTACAAGCTTTACAACTTCTAATATTTCAGTAAAGCTCAGCCTATCCAGATCGTCAATAAATACTATCACCTTTCGTTCTACTGACTTAATTGCCTCGTTTATTTCTTCATATTGAGATTCACTATTATCGTCTGTTGACCCAAAAAAAGGCAAACTACTCCACCAACTACTACCCGCTAATAATTTTCGCCCATAAGAAAGAACACGATCGCCAAGGCCAATGTTGAATTCGCCAATATTGGACGCATAGAGCTCAAAGAAATCTTGAACTATTTTATTCGCACCAGAACTTCTCCACGGATTAAATTCAATTCTTATTGCATATCCATCCTTCGCAGCAATTGCTTCTGACACCATTTTTTGAAAGGAGGTTTTGCCATCACCCCATTGGGCATTAATAGCAATGGCGGTGGAAACATCACTTTTCGAATGATGAATGAAACTAGCAACATAGTCAGCCAACTGTTGACGATTAAGTTCGTCTTCCGTCTTATCCTTTATATGTGAGTCATCTAAGAGCTGGAATGTTGCGTCATCTGAAACAAAAATCCGGGGATGGATTGAAAACACTTTATAGAGCAGGAGAGCGACCGGGAAATAGATTGCTGCATCGAGATACGCAATCCGGTCAGTGAGTTTAAGAGTTATGAAACACCAATGATCGAATCCAAGTAGTTTATACTTGAACGTTAACAGATACAACGAGACAATGCTTAGTAGGATGATACCCGGCCAGTCTAGCTGTCTTCCTCGTGAGCGATAAGAAATTAACAAACCAAGCATTGAAATTGTGCCTGCGAGAAATAATAGATCAATCAAGTAGGTGGGCTCGAAGTCCGAAAAGACAGGTTCTACAATTATGTGGTCAACTACTTTCTCGAATGGTCTTTTGAATACAACTGGGATTAAAGCAATAATAACCGCAGAAATGTACTGTGTGGAGTTAAGTTTCATACTAAATAAAATAAAAACCCATCCATGGCCACAGCGGCCGAGGATGGGCTCATAGTAAATATAGGAGTAATAAATAAAAAAAGCCTTCAATCTTTTCAGATCAAAGGCTTTCTTGAGGTCTCGAGCGGATTCGAACCGCTGTACAAGCTTTTGCAGAGCTCTGCCTAGCCACTCGGCCACGAGACCGGAATTCAATTTTAGATTTGTGATTTTAGATTTAAGATTTGGCCCCGGGAAGTGGAACCAGTTTTTCCAGAATCGAAAATCGACCTGTAAATCTATTAAAACAATCTTTCAATTCAAGACTCAGATTCGAGATTTAGCTGACGCTTTATTTCACGCTTTCACTAAATCTCAAATCTAAAATCTTAAATCTTAAATTATTATTCGCTCTTCGACTCGGAAGATCCGCTTCCTCCACTCATCTTCTCTCTCAACGCAGCGAGTGCATCGAGGTCGCCAAGCGTAGATTTCTCTGTAGCCTGGTTGATGTTCTGGATAGTTTTTCCTTTTGAAGGAGCTTTCTTCTGGCCACCTTGCTTCGCAGCTGCTACTTCTTCTTCTACCGACCACATCGCCTTGTGCGACAACACAATTCTTCTGTCGTCTTTAGAGAACTCGAGCACTTTGAAATCGAGGCTATCACCTACTTCAGACTTGCTGCCATCTTCTTTTGCAAGGTTTTTCGCAGATACGAATCCTTCGATACCGTAAGGCAACTCGAGGATCGCACCTTTGTCGTTCTTGCTGAGGATGGTGCCTTTGTGAACTGAACCGATGGTGAACACAGTCTCGAAAGTATCCCAAGGGTTTTCTTCGAGGTGCTTGTGGCTGAGTGCGAGTCTGCGGTTAGCAGCATCGAGCTCGAGAACCTGAACTTCCATCGTATCGCCAACCTTCACAAATTCTGAAGGATGTTTGATCTTCTTCGTCCAGCTGAGGTCGGATACGTGCACGAGGCCATCGATACCTTCTTCGAGCTCGATGAAGAGACCGAAGTTCGTAAGGTTGCGAACGATTCCTTTGTGTTTCGTTCCCACAGCGTACTTGCTGAGTACATCCTGGCGTGTCCATGGATCTTCAGTAAGTTGCTTGATACCGAGTGACATTTTGCGCTCTTCGCGATCGAGTGTCAACACAACAGCTTCAACCTCATCGCCAACTTTCAGGAAGTCCTGAGGGTTGCGCAGATGTTGTGACCAGCTCATTTCGCTTACGTGGATCAAGCCTTCTACGCCTGACTGCAGCTCGAGGAATGCTCCGTAGTCTGCCACGTTCACGATCTTGCCTTTCACTTTTGAACCAACCTGGATCTCTGCAGACAATGCATCCCACGGATGTGGAGTCAACTGCTTCATACCAAGTGAAATTCTCTTCTTGTCGCCATCGAAGTCGAGCACAACCACTTTCACGGTCTGGTCGAGCTTCAATACTTCTTCCGGATGGTTGATACGTCCCCATGAGATATCGGTGATGTGGAGCAAGCCGTCTACACCGCCAAGGTCGATGAACACACCGAAGTTGGTCATGTTCTTGATCACACCTTCCAACACCTGACCCTTTTCGAGGTTGGTGAGGATAGCGGCCTTCTGCTGCTCGAGATCTTTCTCGATGAGTACTTTATGCGATACAACTACGTTATCGTTGGTGTAGTTGATCTTCACAACTTTCACTTCAATTGACTTGTTCACGTATACATCGAAGTCGCGGATAGGCTTCACATCGATCTGAGAACCTGGCAAGAATGCTTCGATCCCGAATACGTCAACAATAAGTCCACCTTTGGTTCTGCGTTTTACAAAACCTTCGATGACTTCGTCTTTATCCAATGCTTTCTGAACATACTCCCAGCCTTTCACAAGTTTCGCTTTTCTGCGGCTGAGCACGAGCTGACCCATTTTGTCTTCACGTTCTTCAATGAAGAGGTCAACAACATCACCGATCTTCAGGTTGGCCATGTCTTTGAATTCAGCCAGCGGCACAAGACCGTCAGACTTGAATCCGATGTTGAGGATAACATCGCGGTCGTTGATGCCCACAACTGTTCCTGAAACAACTTCACCGGTATCAACCGTAGTTACTGTTCCGGAATACATTTTGTTCATCTCATCGCGCTTGTCTTTCGAGTAACCTTCACCGAAGCCTTTGCTTTCGAAGGCATCCCAGTCGAATTCGCCAGGGACTTGTTTCGCGTAAAGCGATTTTCTGAGCTCGGTTACAGGGATTGCTTCCGTAGTGATTTCATCTTCATCACGTCTGCGGCTTTTGGTGTCGATGTCTTCATCATCACCGTCTGTAGATTTTCCGCCTTTTGCCTTGTTTGCTGGAGCTGCTGAAGATGAACCTGCAGCTTTGCGAGGTCTTTGTTCCGGACCTTTTTGAGGTGCTTTCGCCATAAAATTTGATTCGCCCTGGGTACATGCTGCGGTCGGGCTCCCGCGGCAAATTTGGCCTGCCCATGTCGGACAGACGGGTTTTACGATAACTGTCTGATAATGAAACAGCCCCACTCGTTCGAGCAGGGCTGCAAAGGTAATACTTTATTGAATAATAACCTATTCCGGAACATCTTCGGGCCTAAGCGTACCCACGGCATAATCGAGCAATATCTTTTGGAACAGGAACCGATATTTTGCTTGTGCCATGTCGGTTTGTGCCTGAATGTAGGTACGGTTTGCATTAGCCAGGTCTACGAAACTGCTGACCCCGAGGTGAAATCGCTCCTGCTCGAGGTTGTACGCCATCTGCGAAGCTTCTAAACCGGTAACTCCGGCCTGATACGCTTTTTGAACACTTTGAAAATTCTGATAAGCGCGAACCACATCACCCTTCACCAGCACTCCTCGATTTTTTGTAAGCAGCTGATTGTTTCGATAAAGTACTTTGTTCTGCACATAAACGGCTCTGTTTTGGAAGCCGGTGAAGAGCGGAATACTGATACCGACACCGATTGAATTTCTTCGGTTGTAAGTAAAGAATTGATCGTTAAATGTACGGAATGTTGAATCGTGAGGAGCGCCTTTCAGTTGGTTCCAGGTGGAGCCGTTCGAATATGATGCATTGATGCTGGGAAGATAATTTCCCTTGCTTGCCTGCATACCGAATCTTGATGCGCGCTCGGTGTATTCGGCCTGTTTCAGATCCGCGCGATTATTTTTGGCAACTTCGAGCAATTGCTCAAGACTGAGATTGTCAAGGGCGAGAGCGTTGATATCCCAGCTCGGCTCTTCAATCTTGGTCTTGATTGACGGATCGATAACCAGCGTTTGAAAAAGCGTAGCCTTATCGCTGATCAACTGCAATTCTGCCTGCACTGCGCGAAGCTCTGCGTTACTCACCTGAGCTTGCTGATTATACTCATCCACAGGGCCACGGCTGCCCAATTCGACCTGCGCTTTCACCTGCGACAGGATGGTCTTCTGAAGCTCTACATTTTCTTCAGCAATTTTCAACAGTTCGCGGTCGAGCAACACCGCAAGAAACTGGGTTGACACCAGGTTGATCACATCCTGGGTTGTGCGTTTTACAAATGCCATTTGTGCATCAAGCTGGCTGTTAGCTTGGCGAAAGGTGTTCATTCCTGAAAGCCCGTTGAATAAAGGCATTTGCACACCCAGTGAAGCGGAAGAAGTATAGAATGTTGCGTTCACTACTTCGCCCGTCTGCTGAATAAAGTTGTTACCGCTCGATTGGCCGATATTTCCATTGATGGCGGCCTGGGGCCCGAGTTGCCCTGCGCGATAGGTTCGGTTCACCTGCGCTTGCTCAAGGTTATTTTTTTGCTGGTTGAGCGTGACGTTGTTTTTCAAGGCAATATCTATCGCTTCCCGGAATGTTAGCACCGAATCAAGTTGTTGCTGGGCCATACTCGTAGTGAGCATCGCCATCATTGCGAGTAAAAAATTAATTTTTCTGTTCATGTTTTTAGACTCTTTCCAATACCAGATTGTCTTCCACCACGGCTCCATCGGCAACTTTGATAATGCGCTTGCCATAACGTGCATTTTCCTCTGAGTGTGTTACCTGGATGATCGTGATACCTTCATCGTTCAATTTTTTAAAGATCTCCATGATCTGTTTTCCCTGATCGGAATGGAGGTTTCCGGTGGGTTCATCGGCCAATAAAAGTTTCGGCTGACCTACGATAGCGCGAGCAATACCTACAAGCTGTTGCTGACCACCGCTGAGTTGTTCAGGGAAAAGGTCTTTCTTGGCCACCATGTTGAAACGATCGAGCATTTCGGCTACCATGCTCTTGCGCTGACTTCCACTCACGCCTTTGTATAAGAGAGGAGTTTCAATATTTTCATACACCGTTAGCTCATCAATGAGATGATACGCCTGAAAGATGAAGCCGATGTAGTTTTTGTGCATATCGGATTTTTGTTTCTCCTTCATCTTATGCACCGGTTCATCGAAGAAAAAGTATTCTCCGGCCGAAGGCTCATCAAGCATACCAATGATGTTCATCAGGGTTGACTTACCAGCGCCACTGGGCCCCATGATGGTCAGAAATTCACCTTGTTGTACATCGAGATTCACTCCTTTAAGAATAAAAGTGCGTTGAAAGCGTGAGTCGATATACTTGTCGATATCGCGTAGTTTGATCATGATCGAGTGGTTAGAATACGTGTTAAAATAAGCGGCTTATTAAAAGTAAGGTCGGAAAGCCAATAATGGTGCCAACGGAAAATTGCGACCTCCTGCTAATAAAAATGCAGTTTTTTGAGGGATTTGCCCGTTCGGATATGAAAAAGGGTGTCCGGAAGCGGACTAACTAAGTGCATCTTGCCTTCTGCAGGCGTGCGTACCCGGAAGCGCTATGGCTGTTGGCTATGTGGCTTTGACATGCGACTCAGAATGGCACACGCGAAAAAGTTTTGCGTCTAAGCGTGTGAGCGACTCGGTTGCCCAAAATGTCAATTAACCATAGCTATAGCCAAAAGCCATAGCCATTTATAAACGACTTCACGCTTTTACGTTTCGCTAAAAGATGATTGGATAAAGTATCACGTCCACCCGCCTGTTCATCTGCATTCCCTGCCAGGTGTCGTTGCGGTAGACCGCGTTTTCAAGTCCCCAATCTTTAACCGTGATCTTTGTTTCGGGAATGAGGCGTTGCAGAAGGATGCCCTGAACAGCGCCACTTCTCATCTTTGAAAGCCACTCGTTGTATTGTTTGCCTCCGATGGGATCGGTGTGACTGATGAGGTGGATATCGTATTTCTCAAGAAGGTTGGGAATTGAGTCGAGCCAGTGGTTGAGGCCTTCTACCTGGTCGTCAGAGATGTAATAGCTGCCGCCTCCGAAGTAGATGCTTCTTCTAATCTCGTCTTTTGTCTGCTGTGCAAAACATACCACACTTGACGTGAAAAGAAATAGTCCGATCAGTGGGAAGATGCGCATGATGACCAATATAACAAGTTTGATTCACGCGAAAAAGGAATTAACTATTCTTAACATCTGTAGTCGTTAATCGCCACGAAGGCACAAAGTCACAAAGAGTTTTTTTAAAGGTGCCTTTTATAAGACCTCGTGCCTTTGTGTCTTAGTGGCCACTCTGCAATAGAGCGTTAAGG
>CBHROW010000306.1:0-6788 GCA_966080355.1 uncultured Chryseosolibacter sp. | reverse complement strand
CGAGATCCAGGCCAACTTCGTTATCTGTTCGAAAGTGAATACCTGCATGAAATCTGGACTCTGCTCCGTCTTTTGCTGTTTTCAAACACACCTCTTTTTCAAGCGGAAAGAAATATGGAAACAACTCCGCCACTACACCACTCATCGTGGCATGCCCCGAGGGGTAACCGGGGAAAGGTGGAGTTGACATCAGCGGTGTGTACGTTGTGTCATATTGATCCGGGCGAATTCCCCAATACGCATATTTTGCATCAAAGCACGCGATGAATGCATCGTAGTAAGTGATATTCACGGCTGCATAGATCCGTGCTACGCGCGGTGGATTCAAATCGAAATTATATTCCAATACTTTTTTATGAAGCAGATCATCGCTTGTCGGTTGGCTGGCATATTTGAATGCATTTGCGCGTGATGAAAACGTCTGCTTGAAAGTTTTCAGTTCCTGCATTTCGGTTGCAAAGTCAGGTGGCGGACCTGGTCGTAATTCGCTGGCGCTTGTCAAAACAACGGTCTTGTTAAGTCCGGCATTAGCGAAGAGCGCCATCTTCCCTTTCCAAATTCCTTTTTTGTCTGGAAATTTGCCGTCCCACTGTTTCGTGGTGATGTAGTCTTTTGTTGCTGCGATCTCCTCTTCGGCAATCCGCTTGCCCAACTCAAAGCCTGCGCGCATATCGCTGGGAAATGCAAGGCCAGACGCCAGGCGCGAAGCCATCATACGATCCGCCATTCGTTTCGCAGAATCGGCCATGTTCGGAAAAAATTTAGATATGATCGTCACTGCAGCACCAGCCGCCACCGAGTATTCGCACGGATACGATGGGCTTTCAGGCTTCGTGGCGAGTGCACTCACTTTACTACTTGCAGCAAAGGGCCGCGGACGATTGTAGGCATATTTCGAATCCCACGCTGCTATCGTTGCATCGTAGATCGAAGTGCCCATGAGCATATTGCCAAGCGCACCGTTGCCGGAAATATCCGTCTGCCACAATTTGCCGATGAATGTGTACCAACGATATCCCGGTCCACCGGCATTCCAGTACGCAATCTTTTGTAAGTCGATGGCATCAAGGTTTTGTTGAGCTGCGATCACCTTGGAAATCTCTTCCTTTGACGAAGGCGGTGGCGGAAGGCGATAACCTTTGCCCGATGAGATAAACCAGGTTTTCCAGGTCGATGCCTGAGGTTCTACTTGAGCACGTGACGATACTACAATGGCGAGCATCATCAAAAAAATGAGTAAGGTCGGTTTCATAGCGATTAGTTTTACCCAATCTTACGCAACCTGTGCAGAAGGCGTAGGCACACGTCAACAGACGGGGAGCCCGTGGCTACAAACTCCGGGCTCACGTATATGCCTGAAGTAAAGCTTGAATATTCGTCTTGAATATTTCGACTCCCAAACGGTTCTTTAATCTTCGTGGACGGCATCTGGGGTTTGGTATACGTTGATGCAACGTTCGTAGACCATGCAAAAGAGTAGCTGGTTTTTCACGACATTTGAGTCTCTGCCTGATGAACTGGACTGTCGACAAAAAAAGGATCAAATTATTTCTTCGCATCGGAGCGGTATATCTCGCATTACATCTGCTTCACGATCTCATCGATAACCCAGATCAATTTTTCAAACGTCTATGGAACAACATCTGGCTCGTGAGCTATCTCACGGTAATGAATTTCATTTTCCTTGAATATGTGCTGCCGGCTATCAAACTCACCTGGCAACGATTGCTGCTCGCTCCTTTTCTTTTGCTCTTGATGCTTTTCATGTTTTCGGTGATGTTCTACGCCTGGCGGGGTATTGGCATTGGCTTGCATTTATACTTTCCGCTACGCGAGCACGTTTCAATTGCCAAGGGAATCGAATACCATTTACCTTATGCGATGGGCTCTGTCGTTGTGTTCGCAATTATCAGGTACACCTACGATGTTCGCGAACTGAAAGCCACGGCACAACGCCTTCACATTGAAAAACAGGAAGCGGAATTGAACTACCTGAAGGCACAAACCAACCCGCATTTTCTTTTCAACACACTCAATAATATATATTCGCTGGCCCGTGATAAGTCAGATCTTGCGCCTGAGTCGATCCTGCGTCTTTCGAAGATACTTCGTTATATGTTGTATGAAACAAGTGGAGAATTCATTGCCATCGAACAGGAGATAAAAATTATCAGCGACTACATCGAGCTTGAAAAATTACGCTATGACGAGTCGCTTCGAATTAATTTCAATTACGACATCGAAGACCTAAAACAGTCGCTGCCACCGTTGTTGCTTATCCCGCTGGTGGAAAATGCATTCAAGCATGGTGTTTCGGAAACGCGAAGTAAGCCTTTCATCGACATCCATATTGCTGTGCGAAGTCGCCAGCTTACATTGGACGTGAAAAATTCTGCAGAAGTGACTGGCGATGGGCCGATCAGGGAGAGCATCGGGCTTTCAAACCTCAGACGCCAGTTGCAATTGCTGTATAACGACTATAACTTGAATATCAAACATGAACATGGAGTTTTCACAGCAACACTGAAAATTAACCTGGCAAGTCATGTCTAACATCGTCTGCATTATTGTCGAAGATGAGCCGCTGGCTGCAAAGGTTCTGGCGGATTATATTTCCGAAGTTCCTTTTCTCGAGCTCCGCGGCTCGTTTAAAGACGCTATTGCAGCCTCGGAATTCCTTCGTGAAAATTCTGTAGATCTCATTTTTCTCGATATCCATCTGCCGAAACTCAAAGGCATCCCATTTCTCAAAACGCTCGTCAATCCCCCAGCCGTAATTCTCACCACAGCCTATCATCAATATGCGGTTGAGGGATTCAATCTCAACGTTACAGACTACTTATTGAAACCGTTTGAATTCGAACGGTTCCTGGTAGCTGTGAACAAAGTTCGTCCGGCAGACCGAAAAAATCGAAGTACAGAAGAAATAGAGCAATCGCGGGATTATCTTTTCCTGAGCATTCAAAAGAAGAAAGTGCGCATCAGTTTTAACGAAATATTGTATATCGAAAGCCAACGAGAGTATGTAAAGATCGTTACCGACAAAAAAACATTTCTTTCGAAGATCAGTACGAGCGAGATCGAATCGATGCTTCCTTCCACGCAGTTCAAGCGCGTTCATCGGTCGTTCATTGTAGCGATCAATAAAATTGAGTCGTATACTGCTGAAGAGATCGAGATCAATGGCGTATCGATTCCCGTTGGACGCGACTACAAACACATCCTCGAACAGTTTTAAAAAATACTTGACAACCTCAGGGCTCGCGAAGGACGCAGAGCAACCGCGGAGGCGTTTTGAGACGATAAAAAGATAGCAGGTCGCAAGTTTCAATCCTGTAAAAACAACGTCATGTCACTAAATAAGTCGCCTAATAACTTCAGTATTCTATATTCATTGAGGGAATCGATCCTCCCAGCCGACTAGCCCGCTGCTATCAGACCTTCGTGACCTCACCGTGCATTCCTTTCCTTGCTCGTTGATCAGATAACTGCCGGAGGTAAGCCGTACTTTTTCTCAATAAGCCGGGCAATATTCTCTGCGGTAAACCTGCATTTTTTGTTTGCGATTGAAATGCGTTTATATATGTGAGGTTGGAAAATGCCTGAGGCTTTCTTATCTTGTAGATGGAGCCCATCACTGACTGGCGAATGAACGCTGGTTTGTGTTGGGCTTTTTTGTTGTAATGAAAAGAAGTTACCTATGGCAGAAGTTGAAAACAGCGGCACCCTCGAGCTCCTTGTAAACACCGTTCAGAAATTGTCGCTGGCGCGTGATCTCGATTCTGTAATGAAAATTGTTCGGACAGTAGCTCGTCAGCTAACTGGAGCTGATGGAGCCACGTTCGTATTGCGCGATGGCGACAAATGTTTTTATGCTGATGAAGACGCGATCAGTCCGCTGTGGAAAGGGAATCGATTTCCCATTCAAACTTGCATCAGCGGATGGGCCATGCTCAACAAAAAGCCAGCTGTCATTGAAGATATTTATCAGGATAATCGCATTCCCCACGCAGCGTATCAACCCACTTTTGTGAAGAGTCTCGCAATGGTCCCGATCCGCACTATGGCACCCATCGGAGCGATAGGCAACTATTGGGCAAATCATCATCTTCCCACAAAAAACGAAGTCCATTTGCTGCAGTCACTTGCTGATATTACTGCTGTAACCATGGAAAACGTAAATGTTTACCAGGAGCTCGAGCATCGTGTAAAAGTAAGAACAGAGCAGCTCGAAGCCGCGAATAAAGAACTCGAGGCATTCTCTTATTCGGTATCACACGATCTGCGCGCACCCTTACGATCGGTGATCGGTTACTCTGATATTTTGAAGGAAGAGAGCTTCGGTCAACTTAACGAAGCAGGTAAAAGCGCGCTCTCAACGATTCAGAGCAACGCGAATCGCATGAATACACTGATCGATGAGTTATTGCATTTTGCGAGAATGGGCAAGAAGCCGATTGAAAACGGACTGGTTAACAACGAAGCACTTGTCAGAAAGATTCTTGAAGATTACTCCGCATCGACTCCTCATCAGGCGAAAATCGAAATACACCATCTTGAACCTGCCATAGCCGATGGATCACTGCTGCAGCAAGTGTGGATCAACCTGATCTCGAATGCGATCAAATACTCTTCCAAAAAACCGGAACCTGCGATCGAAATCGGTTCATATAAAAATGCGGGAGAAGTGATTTTCTTTGTAAAAGACAATGGCGCAGGCTTCAACATGGATTATGCAAGCAAATTATTCGGAGCGTTCCAGCGCCTGCATAAAATGAGTGAGTTTCCCGGCAACGGTGTAGGGCTTGCGCTTTCTCATCGCATCATCTCACGACATGGCGGAAAAATGTGGGCTGATGCTAAGCTACATGAAGGTGCCACTTTCTATTTCTCACTGCCACTCGAGGCTGTATCCTGATACAAAGCTCCCTGATAATTTTTTTGCAGGTTTTCAGTAAGTTGTGCGACTTTTAACACAGCAGCTACGAATGAAGACCATCCCCGTTCGCGATATCGCATCACAGCAGGAGCTGGGTGCGTCTGAAAGCTTTAATATCCGCAATGTGAAAAAGCTGTTGGCAGGAGAAGATATGATCCAGCCTCTTCATCGCCACTCCTTCTATTATGTACTTGCGTTGGAAAAGGGATCGGGAGTACATGTGATCGATTTCACCCACTACGACATTGAAGATCAGTCGCTGTTCTTTATGCGTCCCGGCCAGGTTCATGAACTCGCATTGAGGGCAGGAAGCTCCGGCTATCTGATGGAATTCAAGGCCGATTTGTTTCAATCGCACGACAGAAGTTTAAAAGAGCTGGTGCAAAAAATCGGCAACACGGTGTTCTACAAATTCGACCCCGAAAAATCAAAAAAGATATTTTCAAGCCTGGCCGACATCTTCGATGAGTTCAGCGAAAAACAAATGAGTTACCAGGAGGCCATCAAGGCAAAGCTGAGTATTCTCTTCATCGAGCTCATCCGACAGGCAGACACGAAAAGCACAACTTCTCCTGTTAGCTATGCGCAGGAACGGCTCGAACACTTCATCGAGTTGCTGGAGAAAAATGTTACCACGCGCAAACAAGCATCCGACTATGCCGAGATGCTAAATCTTTCGGGCTATCAACTCAACGCAATCACCAAATCCCTGCTCGGGAAAACATGTTCAGCGGTGATTAACGAGTACGCCATCCTCGAGTCCAAACGATATCTGCTCGCAAGCTCGAGTCAGATCAGTGACATAGCGTGTCATCTCGGTTATGACGATGTTTCTTATTTCATCAGATTTTTCAGGAAACACACAGGATCCTCGCCCGAGGCATTCCGGAAGAATTTCAAATAAGTCCTACTCAACTTGAATGTTGTCCTACTGCAAGAGTGCGGAAGAGGATAGTTTTGTTTTATGAAAAGGCTGCCAGCGACAACCTGCTAGCTGCAGGCGATTAACCACATGTTTGACGCTTGCAGCCGTGCATTAGAACGCACAAAGTGCAGATTCGAATACGCAACAATTAAACAAATCATCAACATGAAAACACGAATGAAACTTCTCGCCTCCGTTAAGATCTGGTTGGCGATCTATCCATCGATCACACTTTTTCTTTATCTCTTCGGAGAATCACTTGCCCCCCTTCCACTCTATCAGCGCACGTTATTACTGACACTTTCCCTTGTCCCTTGGGTTGTGTTCGCAGGCGTGCCCTTTGTTGATGCTGTTATTCGTATTTTTTCTTCAGACGCTAAATCAGGAAGAGCATGAATGACGCGTGGACATCAAGGTGGAATGAACGATACGGCCAGAAGGAGTTCGCTTACGGTGAACTCCCCAACAACTTTCTCAAAGAGCAGTTGCAGAAATTTCAACGAGGGTCAATTCTATTTCCTGCTGAAGGTGAAGGACGCAACGCGGTATTTGCTGCCAAGCTCGGCTGGAAAGTGAAGGCATTCGACATCAGTTCAGCGGGGCGCAAGAAGGCTTTGCGGCTTGCTGAAGATTTCGGAGTCGCAATCGACTATCATGTTGGAGATCTGGCATCCTGCCATTTCGTTCCCGGTGAGTTTGACGCCATCGCGCTTATCTACGCACATTTTCCGCCAGAGGTCAAATCACGTTATCACAAAACGCTCGATATTTATTTGAAAAAAGGCGGTGTCATAATTTTCGAAGCATTCAGTAAAAAGCATATCGATTACGTAATGCGCAACGAAAAAGTCGGTGGGCCGAAAGACATCGCTTCATTGTTCTCGATCGAAGAATTGCAATCAGATTTTGCGAACTATGATGTCA
>CBHROW010000305.1:0-6799 GCA_966080355.1 uncultured Chryseosolibacter sp. | reverse complement strand
TATACACACCGCGAGATGAGTCTCTCAAACTCAACGTAGCGAATGGCAGAATTTTAGCTGAAGAAATTTTCGCTGACCGTGACCTTCCTCCATTCGACCGCGTAACCATGGACGGCATCGCGATAGATTTTCAACAATGGAAAAATGGGCAACGATCGTTCCAAATTGAAGCGATCCAGGCAGCAGGTGAAGCGCGAAAAAAATTGACGTCTTCAGCCAACGCGATGGAGGTGATGACAGGCGCTGTGGTTCCCGATGGCGCAGACACCGTGATCCGTTATGAAGATCTGGAAATCAAGGATCGCGTTGCAACCATATTATCTGACGTTCAGCGGAGGCAAAGCATTCACTGGCAAGGACAGGATGCCCGGTCAGGTTCGTCATTACTTTCACCGGGTCAAAAACTCTCAGCAGCAGAAATTGCATTGTTGGCCTCTGTCGGAAAATCAGTTACCAAGGTTTTTGAATTTCCGCGCACCGCTATTGTCGGAAGCGGAGATGAGCTTGTAAGTATTGATGATAAACCGAAATCGCACCAGGTCAGGCGATCGAATGTCTATGCGATCGAGGCAGCGATGGGAGAGATGGGCTGGCACGCACAGCTCTTTCATTTGGCCGATGATGAGCATGTGTTGAACCAGGCGCTTCATGCAATTCTGAATACACACGAGGTTGTTATCTTGTCGGGAGGCGTGTCGAAAGGAAAATTTGATTTCATTCCCAGCGTGCTCGAATCTCTTGGCGTCACGAAAATATTTCACCAGGTGAAGCAACGTCCGGGAAAACCGTTTTGGTTCGGCAGGTCATCATCCGGAAAAACCGTTTTCGCTCTTCCTGGAAATCCGGTGTCAACCTTCATGTGTTTCTATCGATACATCAAGCCCTGGATGTTAAAAAGCCTTGGCGTTGCAATCCCATCGCAATCGGCTATGCTGGCAAGAGATTTTTCGTTCGAACCTGCATTGACTTATTTCTTACAGGTGGGGGTGAAATTCGAAGATGGCAAGGTGATGGCCTATCCCGATCAGGGTGGAGGGTCGGGTGATTTTGCCAACCTTAAAAAAGTTGATGGTTTTTTGGAACTACCGGCCGAAAGAACCGCTTTTAACGCGGGGGAAGCCTTTCCATTTATTCCTTTCAGGCTTTAGAAAATAACGTAAATTTGCCCCCTGCTTCGTTGAAGCGCGATTAGAAAACGAGAAAAACATGTTCGATAATTTAAGTTTTAAGCTCGAAAAGGCATTTCAGACGCTGAAGGGCCAGGGCAGCATTACCGAGATCAACGTGGCGACTACCGTTAAGGAAATTCGCAAAGCGCTGATCGATGCTGACGTCAATTTTAAAGTGGCTAAAGAAGTCACCGATGAGATCAAGGAAAAAGCCCTGGGTCAGGATGTGTTGACCGCAATCTCTCCGGGACAGCTATTGATCAAGATCACCAACGATGAGCTAACCGGGCTGATGGGAACCACAAGCGAGGATATTCGCATTGAAGGAAATCCCGCGATCATTCTCATTGCCGGTTTGCAAGGTTCTGGTAAGACAACCTTCTCGGGAAAGTTGGCTAATTATTTGAAGAAGCAGGGTCGCCAGGTATTGCTGACCGCGTGTGATATTTATCGTCCTGCCGCCATCGATCAGTTGAAGGTACTTGGTGAACAGGTTGGTGTTGAAGTTTACGCTGAGCCCGAAAATAAAGACGCGGTTAGAATTGCCAAGGCAGCGATCGATCATGCGAAGAAAAATAATTTCCGCGTTGTAATAGTCGATACTGCTGGTCGCCTGGCGGTGGATGAAGAGATGATGAATGAGATCGCCAGATTGAAGGGAGCGTTGCAGCCGGCCGAGACCTTGTTTGTTGTCGATTCAATGACCGGTCAGGATGCGGTGAACACAGCGAAGGCATTTAACGACCGACTGAATTTTAACGGTGTTGTGCTTACGAAGCTCGATGGCGATTCGCGCGGTGGTGCTGCTCTTTCTATTCGAAGGGTAGTTGACAAGCCGATCAAGTTTATCAGCACGGGTGAAAAAATGGAGGCGATCGATCGCTTCTATCCCGATCGTATGGCCAGCCGTATTCTCGGCATGGGTGACGTGATCTCGCTCGTAGAGAAAGCGCAGATGGCTTACGATGAAGACGAAGCAAAGCGACTGAGCAAAAAGATCCGTAAAAATCAGTTCGACTTCAATGACTTTCTTCAGCAACTCGAGCAAGTGAAGAAAATGGGTAACATGAAAGATCTGCTCGGCATGATTCCCGGCATGGGTAAAGCGTTGAAAGGCGTTGACATTGACGACAATTCTTTCAAGCCGATCGAAGCGATTATCCGATCAATGACCATGGAGGAACGCGAAAACCCGGATCTCATCAATGGAAGCCGCAAGAATCGTATATCGAAAGGAAGCGGGAGATCGATTCAGGAAGTGAATAATTTATTGAAACAATTCAGCGATATGCGAAAGCTGATGAAAACAATGAACAAAATGGGTGGCGGAAAACGCGCTCTTTCCGCATTAAATCCATTTGGTCGTTAACGATTGTTTTATTTTTGAAAACTGGAAAACCTTTCACGTGCTGATTTCGTTTTATCAGTAGTTTACAGGTATTTCTTTCAACAATAATAGAAAGCCCTTCGAGTGATCGGAGGGCTTTTTACTAGAACCGCCTCATGAAACGGATCAGATCAATACTTGCTGCTGTTTTCGCGCTTTATCTCACCACAACTTTTGCTCAAGACAAACCGCTAAGTCCTCTCGAGACTGTGGAAGGAACACCAGGTTCCGTGAAGACAACAATTGTCTACTGTCGTCCTTCAGCGCGTGGGAGAGTGATGATTGGAGGAAAAGAACCTTTCGGACAAGTGTGGAGAACAGGTGCGAACGCGGCAACGACCATCGAGTTCGATTCAGATGTTCTCATTGAAGGAAAACAATTACCGAAAGGGAAGTATAGCCTGTTCACCATTCCAGGCCAAACCGAGTGGACTATCATCTTCAATAAAGTAGACACGCAATGGGGTGCCTACGACTACAATGCCAACGAAGACATCCTTCGCGTGAACGTACCTGTACAAAGACCCAAAGCCTTCATCGAAACTTTCACGATCACCATGGACAAGCGATACGTGTTGCTCGCATGGGAGAATTATCAGGTGAAGTTTGCGGTGAAGGAAGAATAGCTGAAGGCTGAAAGCTAAAAGCCTAAAGCTTTGCACTTGCTAATTTTCGATATCCCTTGAATTTACACTCGGCTTCACGCAAATCACCTGGGTAAGTTCAAAAAAGTACCTTTCATTCGATGGTTGCTCCCGTTGACAATCAGCTGGCATCAAGCTTTCGGCTTTTAGCTTTTAGCTTTCAGCTTTTGGCTTTTCTCGCCATATTGTAAATAAAAAAGCATGCATATCCTCGGGAGGTATGATCGTGTGGATTTGCCCGAACTCGGCCTTTCCAACATTCATGCGAAGGTCGACACCGGTGCTTATACCTGCAGCCTTCATTGCCAGAAAGCAACCGTGGTCAATGGCAAGCTTGAATTTATTTTACTTGATGAAGAGCATCCCGAATTTACCGGGATGAAATTTGTATTCACCGATTTCGAAGAACGGGATATTCGCAACTCCTTCGGGGAAGTAGAACGCAGGTTTGTCATAAACACCACGATCCGGATATTTGACGAAAACATAACAGCCGAATTTTCGCTAAGTAATCGTGGATCCCTTAAATTTCCGGTCTTGATCGGGCGCAAGATTTTAAGGGATAAATTCCTGATAGACGTCAAGAAAAAAAATCTATCTTACAAAGAGAAGCTCAGGATCAAACGCCTGAACAAACGCAAAACCCGCTAAATGCAATCCTGACATTTTATGAACATCGCTATACTTTCACGGGACGCTCGTCTCTATTCGACCAAGCGGCTCAAGCAAGCTGGTGAAGCACGAGGTCATCGCGTGGAAATTATCGACCACATGAAATGCGTGCTTTTCATCGAGAAGAAAAACCCTATGGTTCTTTACCAGGGCAAAAGGCTCGATTATTTCGATGCCATTATTCCACGCATAGGTGCATCGGTAACTTTTTATGGCGCTGCGGTAGTGCGGCAGTTCGAGATGATGAAAGTGTTCACCGCTGTTGAATCGCAGGCGCTTATTCGCTCTCGTGATAAGTTGCGGAGCTTGCAGATACTTTCACGTGCCGGCCTCGGTTTGCCTAAAACGATGTTCATGGACTACTCCCGGGACACCGAAGGCATTGTGGAGGCTGTGGGGGGTGCCCCGGTCGTGATCAAGTTGCTCGAGGGAACTCAAGGGCTGGGCGTTGTTCTTGCGGAAAATAAAAAAGCCGCACAATCCGTGATCGAAGCTTTCCACGGTATCCATGCGCGTATCATCGTTCAGGAATTCATCAAGGAAGCGAAAGGTGCCGACATTCGCGCATTTGTAGTTAATGGAGAAGTTGTCGGTGCCATGAAACGCCAGGCGAAAGAAGGCGAATTCAGATCGAACCTTCACCGCGGAGGCACCGCTAAAGTTGTGAAACTCAGTCGTGCGGAAAAACATGCGGCCATCACCGCAGCAAAGAAGATGGGACTTGGCGTGGCAGGTGTTGACATGCTCCCTTCGAGCCGTGGCCCTCTTATCCTTGAAGTAAATTCTTCCCCAGGCCTCGAAGGAATTGAAGGAGCAACCAAAGTTGACATTGCCGGCAGGATCTACCAGTTTATCGAAAAGAACGCAGCGAGAAAGAAGATTCAGAAAGATAAGGTGAATGCCTGAAGGCTAGAGCTTTGGGCTATGGCTAAGGCTAGTGCAGAGCTTTTCCAACTTGTAACCAGCGTAATTTTGAAGATTGCAATTCATTCCAATCGCTATCCATTCGCGATAGCTATCGGGATTCGATATTTTTGAACGCTCGTTGCTTTTTGCGTGGAGCTGACTATTGCAATTGGCCACAGCCATCGCCAAAAGCCTTAGCCTTTCCTGAGCGTTTTTCATAACTTAAGCTCAAATCCAACCGCATACCCTTGAGACAAGTCATCATTGCAGGTCAGGAAATTGCGCCTGGCGAATTCAAAGAGATCAACATCAATATTGCCCGGCTTCCATCGCACACACAGATTGAAACGCCTATTTATGTTTCACGTTCACGGGAAGATGGACCTATTCTCGGCTTGATCGCGGGTATGCATGGTGACGAGATCAACGGTATGGAGATCGTCAGGCGAATTCTCGATCGCGGGTTGCACCAGGTGAAGCGTGGAACAGTAGTTTGCATGCCGATCATAAACGTCTACGGATTTCTTAACTTCTCGCGCGATGTTCCGGATGGAAAAGATGTGAACCGTTCATTTCCCGGATCGCGTGGAGGTTCACTCGCTAGCCGGGTTGCTTATCATTTGATGCACGATGTCATTCCATTCATTGATGTCGGCATCGACTTTCATACGGGAGGGGCTATGCGCACAAATTACCCGCAGGTGAGAGCCGTGCTTCGAGAACCTGCTAACATCGATCTGGCGAACGCATTTTCTGCACCTTTTACAATTGACGCACCGTTTCGCCCTAACTCACTTCGCAAAGAAGCCGCGCGAAGAGGAAAAAACATTATCGTATACGAAGGTGGTGAATCGTTGCGATTCGACTATGCTGCGATCGATGAAGGAGTGGCAGGCACACTCCGCATCATGAAGCACCTGAACATGATCGATGAGGCTCCTGCACCGAAAGACGAAAATCGCGTGATCTGGACAACGTCATGGGTACGCGCTAAGCATGCCGGTCTCTTCCAGCCTAATGTAGAGTGCGGTAAGCTTGTTCATAAAGGTGAGTGGGTTGGAACGATCACAGATCCTTTCGGAGAATTCAAAGAGAAAGTAAAGGCACACGAGACCGCCTATATCATCGGTATGAACAACAGTCCCGTCATCAATGCAGGAGATGCACTGATGCACCTTGGGATGGACAATGTCTGCAAGCTGGAGAACAACGCTGAGGAGTAGTAGCCAGTAGGCAAGCCCGAAGCGGGCCAGTTGGCAAGGCATAAATGGGAGCGAAGAGCTCCATATCAACTCAGCCGCGAGACGATTTTAGTACCTGACAATTTCCAAAGACCACCTCGAGTCAACGATTTATTAATTGCCTGACACCCAATCTTGAATGCGGAAAAAAAATCTATAGTGATTAACCTCAGTTGAATAGATAGTCTTCTTCTGCCTTTCTTGCCTACTGGCCTCGATTCCATCGGGGCATTGCCTAATGCCTACTATTCCCTTCGGATCGCTTCCACCGGATCGAGCCTGGCTGCACGCATCGCAGGATAAGTTCCGAATACGATACCGACAAATATGGCCAGCACGGATACAACAATCAACGTGTTCCAGGTATAAGCTGCTGAGAATGGCATTTTGGTCAGCGACTTGATGATGGGTACAAACGCCATCGTAGCAAGAATTCCAATGACAAATCCTTAGAGACTACCACGCAAAGAGATCATGATCGACTCCGACAAAAACTGCAGAATGATATCGCCCTTGTTTGCCCCCACAGCTTTGCGAACACCGATCTCTGAAGTTCTTTCCGTTACAGATATCAGCAGCACATTCATCACACCGATACCTCCGACAAGCACGGAGATGCCAACGATCATTCCCATGATGATGCGGAAGAGTGTGAAACCTTGAGTTGCCTGTTCTACACGATACTCATTTGTCATTACCCGGAAGTCGTGGTTCTTTCCATATTTTTTCGCGAGCCATTCGTTGATCTCTTCTTTCAACTTCGATACGTTTATAACTTCG
>CBHROW010000304.1:0-6803 GCA_966080355.1 uncultured Chryseosolibacter sp. | reverse complement strand
GTAACGGGAAGAAAAATTGCTTCGACTGCTGCACCCATGTTCAAAAAATTATCACTGGAGCTCGGAGGTAAAAATCCAAATATCGTTTTTGCCGACTGCGACTTCGAACAAGCGATCTCAGTTTCGTTACAATCTTCATTCGCAAACCAGGGTGAAATATGTTTATGTGGATCGCGGATTTTTGTCGAGCGAAGTCTGTACGACAGGTTTGTCGAAGAGTTTATAAAACGAACGAAGGCACTTGTTGTTGGCGATCCTCAGGACGATACATCAAACCTCGGCTCGTTGGTATCGGAGCCTCACATGCAAAAAGTACTATCCTACATTGAACTTGCAAAAAAGGAAGGCGGTACTATTCTGGTCGGTGGAAAACAACTTAAGCTTTCGGGAAGATGTGCGAATGGATATTTTGTCGAGCCAACGGTCATCACTGGCCTGTCGCACAACTGCCGTACGAATCAGGAAGAGATCTTCGGCCCCGTTGTTACCATCATGCCATTTGATACGGAAGAAGAAGTTTTGCGATACGCGAACAGCACAACGTACGGGCTATCCGCAACGATCTGGACTGAAAATTTGAAATGCGCTCACCGGATCTCAGCCCAAATCAAAAGCGGAATTATTTGGGTTAACTGCTGGCTTTTCCGTGACCTTCGGACTCCGTTCGGTGGTATGAAGCAATCTGGTGTGGGCCGTGAAGGCGGGTGGGATGCGCTGAAGTTTTTTACTGAAACGAGGAATGTGTGTGTGAGGCTTTAGCTTCGAGCTGCTAGCTTCGAGTTTCGAGCCGGCCGTGCGACTCCTCGATTCGCGCGCGATTCGGGGATATCGGTTGAGCAAACAGAAAATAAAAAGCTCAGCTCGTTGCGCGCAGCTCGAGACCCGCGGCTATACCCGCACCGGCTCCTTCGTCAACTCCCTCAACTTTTCCAGCTCCGTTACATCGGTTTGTATTCCGAGTAGTCCTGTCTGCTTAAGATGAGGAATAAAGAACGCCATCTTCTTGCTCTTGAGTGTTTTCGTTTCTCCGCTTAATGTTTCGTTGAAGACATAGGTCTCTGATCCCTTGCGAATGATCTCGAGTTCCTGGTTGCGCCACGCTTGCGCGGTTTTCGCATCTACAAAATCAAAATCACTTTTTCCCACCAGCTCATCGATGCTCATGTTGTGTGCCTTGGCAACCACGGTATTCACCAGCACCATTTTTCCTTCGTCATCTTTAAGGAATATTTTGTGCGGAAGCTCATCGAGGATGTTCAGCAATGTTTGCCGATAGTCTTTCATGTAGCGGATCATCTCTTCGTTGCGGGCGTCACTTTCCTTTTTCATTTTCTGCATTTCTAGCAATTGTTGCTGCAGCGCAGATTCTTTTTCGTTGGCTACGCGAAGCAGTCGTTCGATCTCACTGTTCTTCCGGTGCATCTCTTCCTGGGTAGCCTGCATCTCTTCCATGTTCTGACGGATCTCTTCCTCTTGAGCCCGCATCTGCTCGGCTTGCAGGTTTGAACGATCGAGCAAGTCTTTATTCCTTTGATTGTTCCGGGTAGTCAGGATGGTGGAGGCAATACTTTCGCCAACCTTTTCAAGGAATTTCACTTCGAATTCCTGGTAAACTACGAACGATGCAAGCTCGATAACGCCCACAACTTCTTCTTCAAATTTCAAGGGCACAATCAGGATACAACGCGGGTTTGCTTCACCAAGCCCTGATGTGATCGTTACATAATGATCGGGAACCTGGGTCATAAAGATTGTCTGCTTTTCGATGGCCGCCTGGCCCACGAGTCCTTCTCCGATCGTGATTTTTTTCTGTGTGTATTTTTTCCGGTCCCATGCGCGCGCGGCCAGCAGATGGAGACATTCTTCACCATCGGAAGATTCTCTTACGAAGATCGAACCCTGATTGGCTTTCATGTAGTGCACAATCTTTTCGATGACCTGGTCGCAAAGCGCTTCCAGATTATTCGAGTTTTGGCGCAGTATCTCACCAATCTGCGCAAGACCGAGGGCGCTGAATTTTTCGCGTTCTTCCCGCTGATTTGCATGGATCAGACTTTCGCGCATATTCAACAACGAGCGCCCGAGATTATCGGGACTTGAAGACCCGTATTCCGATTTCAAATTTCCCTGCGAGATCGAGTCGGCAAATGAAATGTTGATATCCACCATTTGCAATTGCTTCTCGCTTTCGATCGCAGCAATTGCAGACTCACGGGTTTGTTCATGCTGCAGCACACTCCACCACATGCACAAAGCCGCATAGAACAACACCGAGAACATGTGGATGAGGAATGGTGTCACAGAAACAGCCTGCGTTTCGGAAAAATAGGCTTTTATCATCTCAGCGTCACGGAAAACATAAAGCACCGTGAGCGTAAGTATTGCATAAGCAGTTGCAGGAATGACCACCCGCCAATCTTCATAAAAAAGCAGAACGGTTAGTGCTATGAAAAAAACGAATTTCATTTCGTACATGCCATGCATCTGAAGAAGAAATTGGAATCCGTAGTTCCAATAGAGAAAGCTTGTCACCAAACGCAGCACAAGCGTCTTCGGAAAAAGCGAACGCACAGCCAGGTAAATACCGAGTGATGCACCACCCATGGCGATGCCAATGAAATATGTGTTGTAAAAAAATGAAAGAAGAATGCCAACAAGGAAGAAGCCAATGGTGAAGCCGGTATTGATCCTGTCGGCTTTTTCATTGATCCGGTCAATGAATGGCTGAAGCTGCTGCTCGTTCACAGCAATAGCCGGTGTAGCTTGGGAACTCATGGGGTTGTCGATTAAAGCAATTAAAAATACAATGTTCCCAGGCAACAAAAAAGAGAAGAGGGGAAAATGAAGATCCGCAAAATTGCGTACGTGCTGCCGCTGAGATGGTTTACCGTTGACAGCTGACCGTTGACAGTCGTGAGTGCGAAGAACGTTTTAGCCGCGAATGGTATGATTTTCTGCTATGGGATCTTTTGATATATTACCGTGGACCGTCAATGGTTATCCGTGACTCAAAACTGGTAATCGAATTTATTGGAAAAGTCCAAGAAGATGTCGAACAAAGATCGCTTAAAGCGCCTCCACTCCATACACCTCAGTTGGCATCATGCGTTTGAAAAGATTTTCGATGCCGGCTTTCAACGTAACCATTGAAGAAGGGCAGCCGGAACATGAACCTTGTAAGCGAACTTTAACGATGCCGTCCTGAAACGAATGATAGGTGATCGCGCCACCGTCTTGCTCAACGGCCGGGCGGATGTATTCTTCCAGAATAGTCTTGATCTTCTTTACCGTTTCAGTTTCCTCACCTGCAGGAATTGCTTCAGGTTCGTTCACCTCAATGATATACTTGCCCGATTCAAGGAAGTTCTTGATATGCTGCTTGATGGTGTTTTGGATCTCGATCCATTCAAAGTCGTCTTTCTTTGTAACGGTGATAAAGTTGCTCATGTAAAAAACACGATCAACGAATGGATAGGTGAAAAGCTCCTTAGCCAGTGGTGCAAATTCAGCGCTTTCAGCATCGGGGAAATCGAAACTCATTCCCTCAGGGATAAGCATTTCGTTCACTACGAACTTCAGTGAGTTTGGATTGGGATTGGACTCAAGATAAACGTGGATATTCTTTGCAGCCTGGAGCATATCAGATCATTTTACTAGCCAACAAAAATACGAATAAAAAGTTCAGGAAGGCGGCTATTTCACGGCTTCAGGTTCAGGTTCTCCAAGGGCATCTTCCCATTTGGAGATCACCGCGGTGGCAACGCTGTTTCCTACAACGTTTGTGGCGCTTCGTCCCATGTCCAGAAGCGGATCGATGCCGAGCAACAGCGCCAGGCCGGCCTCCGGGATGTTGAAATTCACCAACGTTCCGGCAATAACAACAAGTGATGCGCGCGGAACACCAGCGATGCCCTTACTGGTGATCATCAGCACGAGTAGCATGCTAAGTTGTGTGCCAATGGCCAATTCGATGCCATATGATTGTGCGATGAACAGTGAGGCAAATGTCATGTACATCATGCTTCCGTCCAGATTGAAAGAGTAGCCCAGGGGAAGAACAAAACTTACGATCTTGTCTTTACAGCCGAAGCGTTGAAGTTCTTCCATGGTCTTTGGGAAGGCGGCTTCACTGCTTGATGTGCTGAATGCCAGAAGTATCGGCTCCTTGATCCGTTGCACCATATCGAAAATTCGCTTTCGAACGACAACAAATCCTGCTGCAACCAATAAGCACCACAGTAATCCCAGCGTAAAGTAAAATTCGCCAATGAACAGGGAGTAGGTTTTCAGGATCGAGGGTCCTTGCTTGGCGATCACGGCAGTCATCGCTCCAAAAACCGCAAGTGGTGCGAGGTTCATCACGTAACCGGTTACTTTCAGTATAACATGCGCGGCCGCATCGAATGCTTTTACGATAATGTCTCCTTGCTTTCCAATGGCTGCAGTGGCAACTCCGAAGAATACTGCGAAAACAACGATCTGCAGAATTTCATTTTTAGCCATTGCCTCAATGACACTGCTTGGAAATGCATGATAAAGGAAATCCTTCAACGTGAGGCCTGTTCCAGCAGGGATTCCACTATCTGCATCGGCCTCGGGCAAAGGCAGGTTCAGAGCAACACCAGGCGCAAAAAGGTTTACCATGATCATACCGAGAAGCAAACTCATCAGTGATGCCCCGATGAACCATAATAACGTCTTTCCTCCGATGCGGCCGACTGAATTGATATCGCCAAGGCGAGCTACACCTACGACAAGGGTGGTCAACACGAGAGGTGCCACGATCATCTTGATCAACCGAAGAAAAACATCTGCCATAAGCGAAAAACCCTGCACCTTTTTATCACGCGCTGAAATGAGTTGTGAGCGTTGTTTGACAAGTGCACTGTGATTTGACTCCGCCTTCTTGAACTCAGTAGAGTCACTGGAATTAGCCATGAGGTGATTGGCCTGTTCAATTTGGACATCAACCTGTTGAATGGCCAGGTTTTCCTGATCTACGTACGTGCGGTTAAGAAGGTAGCCGAGGGCGATCCCGGTAAGTAATGCGATGACAATGTACAGTGCCAGCCTGCTCTTCTTCGTTGGAGTTTGTGAGATTTCCATTTAGGCGCGGTTTCAAAAGATGCAAAATGGGCTTCAAAAACCCATTTTTCAATGCAAACGTTCGCGCAATATAGGCATCTTCATGTAGAATACCAGTTTGAGATAAGCGGTGAAATGCAGGCTCACTGCTCACAATTCACCTTTCAGGGTCGTTTTTGCCGAAGTCGATGAGTGACTGGAGTCAGCGGATGGAATAGGGTTTACAGTTGACAGTTCACGGTTCAGGGTAATGCAAGCGGCACGAAAAGGCGAGGCGCTGATTAACAGTCGGTGACTGGTGGGTCTCGGTTAATCTCACACCTAGACAACATGGTGCCCAATGAAGTTCTAATGAGCGACTGTGCGCTGTCAACGGTCAACCGTGAACAAGAAAACAGTCGGTGACACGTGAACCTTTTTTAACCTCACACCTAGGCAACATGGTGCCGAATGAAGTTCTACAGATGAATAACTGTGAACTATCAACGGTCAACCGTGAACAAAAAAAGCATCGAGCGCTCACTCAATGCTTTCCCATGAACTCAATTCACACCCGGAACTAAGCTGTGTTTCTTTTGCTTGTTGCGAGCACGATAATGCCTGCTACCAATAAGATTGCGCCTGTTACCGGTGACCAGTACACTGGTGTTTTTTCGGTCTTATTGATCTCGATCGGACCTACGTCTGCAACTTGTTTTTTAGTCACCAGATTAAAACCTGTAAACACCGTCATGATACCTCCGATAACGATGAGTAAGATTGCCAAAGTTCTCATAAATAGTTTGTTTACCTCTTAACCAGTAACTGGTTAAAACTTATGCCGGCTGGGAATGCCAGGCCCTGTAGAATCCGTTCCCCACGGACAGGCATTTAGCATTGGTAAGGCAGTCGTGGTTCATCGCCAATTCCTAATTCCTAATTCCAATGCCTAATTACTCAATCGTGAAACTTTGCCTCGAAGCAGAAAGTCAGCTATAACCAGAGCTGCCATTGCTTCAACGATGGGCACTGCGCGAGGTACTACACAAGGATCATGTCTGCCTTTGCCCGACACGATAACTTCATTTCCAGACTTGTCGACCGTCTGCTGGTCTTGCATGATGGTGGCTACGGGTTTGAACGCCACGTTGAAATAAATATCTTCTCCATTGGTGATGCCTCCCTGAACTCCTCCTGAAAGGTTTGTTTTCGTTCTGATGCGGTTGCCGTCATTATAGAACTCATCATTGTGTTGCGACCCGCGAAGTGTCACACCATCGAAGCCGCTTCCATATTCAAATCCTTTCACTGCATTGATGGACAACATGGCCTTACCAAGTTCAGCATGGAGTTTGTCGAACACTGGTTCACCCAAACCTGCCGGTGAATTTTTAATGACGCCTGTAACCACACCGCCAATTGTATCGCGGTCAAGTCGAACAGAGTCGATCAGCGCGATCATTTTTTCTGCTGTCGCGGGGTCGGGACAGCGCACGATGTTGTCTTCGGTGTTGGAAAGATCGAGCTGTGTATAATGAGGCGCGCGAATTTCTCCGACTTGTGAAACGAAAGCCTGTACTTCGATACCATGTTGCTTCAGTAGCAACTTCGCAATAGCACCCGCTGCCACCCTGGCCGCAGTCTCGCGCGCGGAGCTTCTTCCACCACCGCGATAGTCACGGTTACCATACTTTGTTTCATAAGTATAGTCGGCATGTGAAGGGCGAAATGTTTCCGCA
>CBHROW010000303.1:0-6806 GCA_966080355.1 uncultured Chryseosolibacter sp. | reverse complement strand
TGCCGGCAAATTTTAGCAATGCACTTCTATGAATATAAAGATCGTGCGCGTTCCTAAACGGAATTGAAATAGACCTGAGCGCGGAAGCAAGTTCAAGATCACCATCCCGCTGGGCTTTGTCAACCAATAGATCGCGGCTGAGACGCTCACTCTCGGGTTGATCTGTCATTGTTCCAATCGAGATCCAGCTGTAAAGCAGTGCCGGATAGCGCGCAGCAATTTGAAAGCCGATCGCGGTACCCCACGAATGCCCTACAAGAAATAGTTTATGCCGGTGGAATCGTTTCAGCAGCGTATCGATCAACGCATGCGTGTCTTTTATAAACAATTCAAAATGGAGCGAGTCAGGTGACGTATTCACTTCCCTGGTTTCGCCCGTTTCGCGTTGATCCCAATGGACCACCACAAATTCCTTTTCCAACTGTTTTGAAAATTTTCTGGCATAACCCATCACCGAGCCACCCGGGCCACCATGCAGAAATAGTAGAAGCGGCTGTTCTTTATTATTTCCATCGATGGTGATGTATTGATCGATACCTCCAATGCGAACATAGCCGGTCGTGTGGATAGCTTGCGCGAGACTTAGCTTCGAGCAAGCCAGGAACAGCAAATTGAGGAGACAACTTCGAACTATCATGGAATAAAAATGCATCTAAAAATTGGGATCGAAATGCGTATAGCCATCGCGTTATCTTTTAAGATAGATTTTCTACCTTGCCTCCATGCAGATCCGTCTGTTGACTCACGAAACGATCATCCATGCTCAATTGATGTCACTTGAGCGATTACTCGCCCGGGAGCTCAACTGCGAGATCACGCTCAACATCAAAGGTATGAAGTCCCACATCCAAATTGAGGCTTCCGAAGATGAAATCATCAGGATAAAACACAATTTGGGCTACACGGTCTACGTTTTAGAAAGCGGGGAATGGACAGCCTCAGCCTGATCCTTTACTTCTTTCGCTATTTTCTCCCGTTGGAGCTTACCCACGTCACCATGATGTTTGCCTGTACCGATAATGATCGATTACCTGGCTTCGGCTGCTAAATTTCCCGGGCCTGGGCATGCATTTTTTTCCTGCAGCGGCAGCAACATGATTGGTGAAACTGACCTGATATCATCTCACCGATCAAGTTCGGTTCTTTTTGATTTTTAAAGTTGGCTTTTATGAAGAATTTTTGTGCAGCAGGGATCCTGTGGTGTTTGTCCATCTCGGTACCCGCGCAACAAGCTCTTACCGTTGCAGCGCCTTCCAAAGACTCGAAGAAATCAACTGCCGACACCCGCCAGTCATTTCACAAGCGCATGGCGAGGTTGGAGCAAGATGATATGATCGACCCTTCGGAGATCGACATTGTTCGTGATGCGTATGGCGTTCCACACATTTTCGCAAAGACTGATCGGGAAGTTGCGTACGGACTTGCATGGGCCCATGCAGAAGATGACTTTCTTACCCTTCAAAAATGTTTTTTGGCCAGTAAAGCGATGCTCGGCCTTTATTCCGGAAGGGAAGGGGCCTCTGTCGATTATATCGTTCAGCTCCTGAGAATCCGTGAACTGGTAGACAGTCTTTACGATGATTCGATATCCGACTATTATAAGCAAGTCCTTCAAGGCTATTGCGATGGGTTCAATGCTTATGCAAGAACACACCCCAAGGAAGTTGTCGAAAAGAAAGGCCTTCCGATCTTTCCGAAAGATGTGATCGCCTACTCCGTTCTGCAACTTGCTGTGGGATGCAAAGTAGATGATGCGATCAAAAAAATATTTGACGGGAGTGTGCCGCTGGTATTTGAAACTGATGGACTGGAACCTGAACGGCCGGTCGAAGAAGCTGAGGGCTCGAATGCATTTGCTTTCAACTCAAGCAAAACAGATGATGGTAGCGTTTATTTGGCGATCAATACGCATCACCCGCTCGAAGGGCAGGTTGCGTGGTATGAAGCTCATTTGTCGAGCGAAGAAGGATGGAACATCGTGGGTGCTTTGTTTCCGGGTGCTCCGGTGATTTTTACCGGTGTTAACGAAAATCTGGCCTGGACGCACACTGTCAATCATCCTGACCGCCTCGATGTTTACCAACTTGAGATCAACCCGGAGAACGAACTGCAATACAAGTTCGATGGAGCGTGGCTCACACTGGAAGAATCATTCGCACGGCTCAAAGTGAAAGTGCCGGGGTTCAATCTTCATATGAAGAAGAAGATATATTGGAGTGTCTACGGCCCAACAATCAAAACGGATCGCGGAACCTTTTCGATACGTACTGCGGGCATCACGGATATCCGCGGTTTGGAGCAATGGTTTTGGATGAACAAATCGCGCAACTTCGCAGAATTCAGATCTGCGTTGAAGATGGAGGCGTTGCCGAGCTACAACCTGGTATATGGTGATCGTTACGACACGATCTTTTATATCAGCAACGGACGAATCCCTGTGCGGCAGCCGGGTTTTAATTGGCCAGGTACTGTACCGGGAAATACTTCGGCCACGCTATGGAACGACTTCTATCCCATAGAAAGTTTACCATCGATCCTAAATCCAAAATCGGGTTATGTTTTTAATACTAACCACGCTCCATTCAAAGCGTCCGATGAGATCGACAATCTACACGAAAGTGATTTTGCTGCTGACATGGGTTTTGAGACGTTCGACAATAACCGAAGTATTCGGATGCGGGAGTTGATAAACGTTATGGGCAAGATCGATTATGATGAATTCAAAAAAATAAAATATGATCTGAAGTTGCCAAAAGAACTTGCCTTTCCCGTTGACATTGATGCTGTTTTTGCACTTGACCCTCAGCAGCATCCGGAATTGGCCGACATTATTCGCGAGCTTCAGCAGTGGAACAGAGAAGGAAATATCGAAAGCACCGGAGCGACTGTCTTTGCTTCGTTCTTTTACATCGTTGCAGAGCGGTACACCGCAGATCCGTCCTTTAAAAAGATGGAAACCTCTGACTGTCTGGATGCACTTGAGGTCATTCAGAAAAACCTCCTTAAAAATTTTGGAACAGTGAGTGTTCCTTTGGGACAATATCAACTCCTGGTTCGTGGAGAAAAGACCCTGGGCTTGCCGGGTCTTCCGGATGTGCTTGCCGCGATGTACTCGACTCCTCTTGAAGATGGACGGGTTAAGGGAACAGTGGGTGAGTGCTATATCGGGTTGATACAATTCACCAAAGACGGCCCTTCGATCGAAACAATAAATTGCTTTGGAGCTTCGAATCGCGTGGGCAGCCGCCACTATGACGACCAGATGGAGCTGTTTCAACAGCAGAAGACAAAACCCATGTACCTCGAAAGAGAGAGAGTACTGGAGCATGCTGAAAGTTTATATCATCCGGAAGTGCTGCCTAAACTTCCGATGTCAGCGCGGATCACCCGGTCGCGCAGATAGCGATACCGTTGCTTCGTTATCTGACACCCTGATCGGACTGCTCACAGATAATCTGCGCCAAAAGGTTACTTAGGGCATCGTGATTTATCGTACACCATGGTACCAAATAATTGAATTATGTCAACGAATAAAACACTGTTACTTGCCCTTGGCGGAGCGGCAGCAGCCGGCCTGATCTATCGTTTTCTTGGAACTGAGAAGGGAAAAGAATTTTTGAATAATGCCACAGATTATTTGAAAGATCTGGGCGGCAAGGTGGTTGATTACGCGAAGTCCAATGTAGCCGGTGCAACTCCGAGTACTTCGACCGGACAATCCTAAGATCAAAAAAAAGGCTGACTGTGGAGTCGGCCTTTCATTAACATCCTTGGAACAAACGTGACTTGCTACTTGAATTTGACGCGCTGCAGAACTGTGCTAGCTGACTTCTTGCCCAATTCCAACCCGGCTTCGATGGAAGGCCGATAGTGAATTCCTCCATACAACCTGGATATGCCTGCTTCGCGAGCCGCAGCATCTATACTTGCGAACGTTCTCGGTTTCATTTGTAAATCATCGTAGGTATGATCCGAAAATTGAACCGATGTACCGAAAATTTCCGTGAGCGCTGTAGCCGCTGCGCCCGAGAGTGTAGCGTGTGCTGCTGGAAATTCTGGATGCGGAGGAGTTTCAATCAGTGGTTGCCACTGCGGATCGATATATGACTGAATATATGTTACAGGCCGCAATAGCGAATGGCGATATTTTTCTTTCCAACAGGCGAGAGATGCCTCATATTGACTGATGCTCATCTTTGTCAACGCTTCAATTGTCACCATAGCAGAAAGATCTTTTTCTATCGCCAGCTGCGCGAGGATCGATGCCCAATGGCCGAACACTGACACATATTTTCCGTTGGGTGAGTCGTCCCAGAACCATGCGATCGCCTTCTGTTCTTCAGTCAACGATCTGCTAACATCATAAACCTCCTTTACCATTGCATAAAATGGCTGCCCTTTTTCTCTGCTGAATTGATTCAACATAGAGGCTTCGTGACGCTTATCGGAAAGCATCGACCGACTTTCGCACCAATAAGGCACGGCACCCTGGGCGTATGCAGGCGGAGTGGGAACCCATTTGCCTTCACCCGCAACTTGTGTGAATGCCGGATAGGTTTTTGAACTTCCATCGTCAGCAGACCATTTCACGACTGCCTGCGCAATTGCTTTTCCAAACGCCACAGAACGATCTATCTCCTGAGCGCTCAAGTTCTCCCTCAAGCTCTTTGAATTCGATGCTTCCATCGAGTCAATTGAGTAAATGAGGCTGGGATAGAATTGCCTCAGCGATTCAGCAAACGCTGCATTGCCGGCCAATTCATATTGATATGATTTTGCTTCCGGCTTTGGTAAACTTCCAAGACCATTCAACTGCCCTGCCAGTGAATGATATTCTTTATTCCCTGGAACCATAGCTTCATACACAGCAATACCCGCATAAACAAAATGCCGCGAATAGGCAACATGAGCGACACCTTTAGTTTTGCGTATCAGTGAACATTGAAATTTAAGCCACCGCGATATCCATGGATCATTTCCATTGACCACAAGGTGCATGGGACTGGCAATTGCACAACTCGCCAGGAGCACGAGCATAAAAGCTAATTTTTTCATTTGGCAATGATTTAATGGACCAAAATTACGTTTGATCGATCTGATCCGATTTGTTCAAAAGGTCATTTTACTTTGCTGAACGGCTCAGGCTGGAACGGTCTTCCTGTATTGCATGGGCGATACACCAAATCGCTGCCTGAAAGCTTTACTGAAGTGTGTATTATTTTCGAACCCACATTCGAGACAAACATCTGCAACCGCCCTGTCCGTTTCGATCAGCAGGAGCCGGGCCATTTCCAGCCTGCGCTGAATCAGCCACTTCCCGGGCGGCATGTTATACACAATTTTAAAATCGCGTTTAAAAGTTGAGAGGCTTCTGTTGCATAGTTGAGCGTATTCCTCGAGCTGAAGGTTATAGGCATAGTTCATTTCCATCACCCTGCGAATATCCGAGGCTCCAGGCCCCATCAGTGATTGCATGTAGGCAATGAGTTGATGATTTGATGGGTTGGTCACAATATTCATCAGCAGTTCCTTGAATTTCAACTCGATCAGATTTTCGTTCGGGTTAGTTTCGGAAGTGAAATAGGAGAGCACCGATTGGTAAAATGCGTTCATGACCTCATCAGCATCCATGGGAATAACAAGATCGTCAGCGCTTGTATTGAGTACTGGCATCTTCAGGATCCGTGCATGCTCCTCGAGAAATGTTTTGATGAATGAATCGGGCAAAATAAAAACAACGATACAAAACGGCTCGCGAAAGAACTGCTCCACAACGCAAGCGCCCTTCTTCACAAATACTGCAGATCCGCTTCTCAGGTTCCATGACTTGCCGGGTGTATGGATCGTTTTTTCACCGCTGATCACATAGTATATATAATTATGTTCAGACCACTTTGCAAGCTTCTTAACCTTGACGGGGCAGTCGTAGTTAAGGAATAACAACTCCTTGCATGAAAACTGCTTGAAGTAAGCAGGGTTGTTTCGAAGCAGCTCGATGTAGTTGACCATAAAGGAGGATTAACTAAATTTACAAAAAGCTGTGGAAATTTAAGTTTGCTGAATTGCAGATTAATTGGACGTTCCTGACCCCGAACGCCAATATCTATCATCAAAAAATCTTGATGCTCGGTTTCAGCGAATTCGCGCCAACCCGTATTTCTAACTGTTACAGTTTTCTAATGAAATCACCCAGGCTTCCGTTGCTTGATTCAAATTTTTGATTGATTCGGTATTTGGCTTGTTGGATGCCGCGAACGGTTGTGTTGGTTAACGAGGCAATTTCTTTTGTCGAAAAATTCGTGCGGAGATAAGCACAAATTCTCAATTCATTGACAGATAACGTTGGGGCCAGCATGGTAAGTTTGTGAAAGAACTCAGGGTGCACTTTTTCGAAATGGTATTTGAACATGTTCCACTCTTCATCGAAGTCGATCTCTTTATCGATTGAACGAATGATGGGCAGAAGATCGCCCGATGCCTGGCGTTGAGAAATTTCGCGCAGTTGGTTCTTCATATCCGCAAACACCTGATTCTTTTTAGTAACCAAGAGCGACACCGTTGTTAATTCACGGTTTTGCGAGTCGATCTTCTCTTGCAGCAAACGGTTTTTGTGCCTGGCAGATTGACTTCGTGCATAAATTGTGGTTGCCAGCCCGATCAAGAGCACTATGCACGAAATGAAAATCAATTTTTGGTTCCGGTTTTCGAGCGAAAGCACCTCCTGATCTTTTTGAAGCATTTCGATCTCTGACTCCTTCCGTTCGGTCTCGTATTCGACCTGCATTTCGGCAATGCGCTTACTGTTC
>CBHROW010000302.1:0-6815 GCA_966080355.1 uncultured Chryseosolibacter sp. | reverse complement strand
AAGAATTTGGAATCCGAAAAGTTCTCGGTGCTACCGCTGAGCAAATCGCACTTCTGCACGTGAGTCACTTCATCCGGGTGGCACTCATCGCGGCTATCGCGGCAATACCGATTTCAGTCTTCCTCATGAATAAATGGCTCGAAGCGTTTGCTTACAAAGTTGATCAGCAACCCCAAACTTTTGCGCTTGTTGTTATATTGACATTTGCACTGATCGGGATATCAGCGGGCTACTCGGCCATTCGGTCCGGGCGCGAAAATCCGGTCAACGTGATCAACAAAGTTTAAACATACCGGTTTCACTTTTGCCTGTTGCTGCTGAACGAATCGCGGTACATTTTCCAGCCCTGGTTGGTCTTCTTCCAAAGCACTAAAAATTTACCATCATCAAATAGTTTTCCGTTCGCATCCATCGATTGCCACAAACCCTCTTCCACCACAAAATCCTTTGCAAGTCCATAAACTTTTGTCGTGATAAACTTTCCGTCACGAAGACCGTAGTTGGCATAAGCATCAAGAAAGAATTGCTTAGCGGCATCCCGACCGCACATAGCCGGAGCGTTGGGCGCTAGAATACAAGCATCTTCCGCATAACGCTCCACAAAAATGGTCGGATCGTTCTTTTGAAAAGAAGTGAAATAGATATCGTTGCTCATGGCAATTTCCTTCTCCGCTTGAGCCAGGTCGTCTTTAGACTGGCCTAAGCTAGCTGTAGCAAAAATCGCGATTCCAGCGAATGTCAATAAGATGGTCTGTTTCATAGTTTTTTTTTGCAAAATAAATGCTGTTTAAAGAGCTAAAATTGTATAAAACGGAACAACGCGATCGAATAAATTGTCGTAATTATGTGACAGATGATCTATCGCGAATTCAAACCTCAGGAGCAGTTGCGCGACTTCGTAAAGTGTATCTACTTTTTCGAATCGTCAGGGCTTGACGCGACTGAGGATACGGTGTTCCCCGGTGGAACACCAGAAATCATTTTCAATCTTGGAAACGGCTTATGGAAGACGAAAGAAAGATCAGCATTCGTGCAAACACCTTCCATTGAACTTTGGGGACAACTCACCAAGCCACTGCCTGTGCAGTCGGAAGGCAAGAATACCATGCTTGGAATTCGATTCCACCCATATGGGCTCGCCTCTTTCTTCAATGTCGCTGCTTTCGAGTTCAGCGACCGCGTGGTGGAAGCGGGTGCGGTACTCGGGAGAACCATTGAGAAAATTCGCGAGCAATTGTTGAATACATCATCGTTAATTCAACGCATTGAGTTGATCAATCGATTTTTGCTGGAGCGCTTTGTAAAAAGAATCCAGGGATCGAACCATGTGAACCTGATCAGCCAGGTTGCGCGAGAACTGCAACAGGAAAAAAGAACGGAGAAGATCAAATCGATCGCATCACAATACGGAGTTACTCCCCGGTACCTGCAAAAACTATTTCTCGATCACGTGGGAGTTACACCCAAAGTCCTTCAAAAAATAAATCGGTTTCAATCCACACTGGCCTGCCTTTCCCAAGAGGAATCATCGCTTACCGACATTGCTTATTCCTGCGGATATTTCGATCAATCGCACTTCATCCGGGAATTCAAGTCGTTCACGGGCGTGAGCCCCTCTAAATATTTACCAAGTTCGTCTGTTGTTCTCTCTGCGATGAATGACTTTCGCGAAGTTGACATTCAAAAACGATAGCCCAGGTGAAACGTGACGAACGGAAAGAGCGGTGCTACATCATAACCTTTTGACGAACCATGTACTTTCTCGGTATATCCCAGCCCAGCCCATGGCTTGAGGTAGAAATCGCTTTTCCATAGGTACACGTTGTAACCCAGATAGGTCATCAACAGCATGTTCGTAAAACGCCCATCGGAACTGACGAGCTCAGAACTATTACCGACACGAAAATTCTGCAAACCAACCTGCTCCCCGACAAACCATTTGTTGTTGGCTTTTGAAAAATAATACTCAGCATAACCCGCATATGCATTGCTGATCCTCACATCCCATCCCTCGCTACGATTATTTGGATTGAGATCTACAAACGGATCAGGCAATCTCATACCGTAGCTTCCGATACCAAAAAGCCAGTGCTCGCAATTGGCAGGTTGAATGCGCGCGTGAAGCGAGTAACCACCAAACGCAAAAGTTGCAGGATCAACCTCGATAAAAAAACGTATGTGCTGGGCGGTCGCATGATAAAAACAGCCGATGAGGAAGATCACGATAACTTCAACGCGGGTTTTCATAACTCAGGTTTCTATGGTCAGGCTTATCTTTTCATTTGTTATCTATTTGATCCGTTTTCATTGCTGTGATAAGGAACTTTGTCATTCCCACCCGAAAGAATTCTTTGCGCATCGTTAACTGTGGCGAACCATAGAAGTATGATACCCACAACAAGAAGGAGGACCAACAACCAGCCTTTGTGAAACTTCTTCATATCTTTTTTTGACGATCCTTTGCAACAAAATGATACCATAGTTTCTTTGTGGAGCAAACTATATATCCAGCAGCAGTTTGAATAGAAGTTTGGATTATTGAAGTCGAGCTTCAGCGAACTGAGCGTTTCACGTTTCCTGCGGCAAAAAAAACTTTTAAGATGACACACGCAGACTTTCAACAGCTGGCCCTTTCATTTGCCAATACAGAGCAGGTTGCGCATTTTGAACGGGTAGGTTTCAAAATTGTCGGCAGACGCATGTTCGCCACCTACCTTGCCAAAGACAACACGGCTAATATTTTTCTCACGCCCGCTGAACAAGAAAATTTTTGCAAGATGAACCCGAAGAACATTTATCCTGTACCTAACAAGTGGGGCGAAAAAGGGGCGACCACGTTTGTACTGAATAACATTGAACGCGGAATTGTTCAGGAAGCATTGGCGTCCGCCCATCACGACATATTAAAGCCAACGCAAAAAAAATGAAAATTAGGTGAACCGATTGTGAACTTCGCGACCGATGTTGAATGCATGACCAGCCTTCATCTGATTTGCGGAAAATGAAGGTGTCATAATTCAATTCGTTAAGTTCCTCTGCTACCCTGCGCGTTGAAATTAAATCAAACGGCACGAGTTTTTATAAGCCGACTGTGAATCTAATCGTATGTCGAAGTTTGGTCCAATATTGATTGTCGATGACGATGCTGACGATCAGGATCTTATCCGTGATGTTTGTGCCCGTCTCAAAATGACAAATGAACTCCTCTTTTTTGATAATGGCAGTGAAGTAATTAAATATCTCGAGGACGTGAGTGAAACTCCGTTCCTTATACTTTGCGATGTCAACATGCCCCTGGTCGATGGCCTTGAATTGAGGAAGCGACTGAACGAACATGAAATACAACGACCGAGAGGAATTCCATTTGTCTTTTTATCAACTGCGAGCAGGCAACAAGACGTAGACACTGCATACGGAATGGCAGTACAGGGCTATTTTGAGAAAGGACATGACTTCGACAAGCTGCGTCACCGGCTGGCTGTGATCTTTGAATACTGGAAAGAATGCAAGCATCCGAAATGTTTCTTGTCTGATCACGAAGAGCGGTAGGAAAAAAAGCCGCGCTTCGATGACCTCGTTCAATTAACATTGACCGCCAATTATTTTGAAGATCGCTCGATACCACAGACTTACCGCGTTTGCGCCTAATTTGATACCGTTGCTCACCTGTCAAACGTGTGCGTAAAAATCATTGGCTGACCAGTTTTAGAATTGTTCAGAAGCAAGCACGCACTGCCGCACCCTTTTACTCCATACGCAGTGTATCAACCGGGTTGACATAGATCGATCTGATCGATTGGTAACCAATGGAAATATTTGCTACGAGTACGGCAAAGAATCCAGCCAGAGCAAAAACCCACCAATCAAGATTGATCTTATAGGCAAATTCGTTAAGCCATTGCGCGGAGACGTACCAGCTTACCGGAGTAGCAACAACTATGGCGATGATCACCAGCATGATCAAGTCTTTTGACATCAGCATCACTACGCTTGTTCCAGAAGCGCCAAGTACCCTTCTGATCCCGATCTCTTTCTTTCTCTGCTCGCAAGCAAACGCTGCCAGGCCGAATAGCCCGAGCCCTGCAATCGCTATCGCAACGATCGTAAAGAACCCAAAGATCTCTCCGAGTTTGATCTCCGCGAGATACAACCTGTTGTAGTTGTCTTCAAGAAACTCTGACTGCAGCGGATAAGGCGATATTTTGCGGATTGAGTTTTCAAGGAAGGTGATGGTTTCACGTTGATGCCCTGGTTTGATTTTTACCGAGATCATGTTCGCAGTGCCCTCGAAACTTCGAATCATCAGGGGCTTCAAAGGAATATGCATGGAATGCAGGTGAAAGTCATTGATGACACCAATGATCGTGATGCTCTGGTTTCCGCTATGGACCTGCTTGCCAACAGCATCTCGTGCCGACCATCCAAACGCCTTCGCTCCCGTTTCGTTGATCAGGCATGAAGACTCCGCGTCAGCTTTGTTGTCATGAATAAAATTACGGCCAGCGATAAGTTTCATTCCAAACACATCGAGGAAATGAGGCTCAACATTCCATTGAAAGACTGCCAGTGCCTCGTTGGCAGCAGTTGTCCGCGAACTTGTGCACATGTTACTCCATGTGATGTTATCAGGTAAGTGAGAAGTGATGGTTGCGCTGACCACGTTTCGATTTTGCACCCACTCATTATACAAAACATCGAACTTTTTCCCGACCGAAAAATCCTTAAGCGGGATGGTCACAATGTCTTCCTTATCATAGCCGAGCTCCCTGCTTTGCACAAACGTCAGCTGACGTTGAATAAACAAACTCACAATGATCAAAGCGATGGAAACGGCAAATTGCGCCACAATGAGGCCGCGTTGAAGCGTCATTCCCGGCATTGTGAAAGTTGAATTACGCTTGAGCACTTCGATCGTTTCAAGTCGCGACATGATCCATGCCGGGTAACTTCCCGAAATAAATCCCACAACAATCACCAGTATAAAAAGCCCCGGCAGCAACTGTGTGTTTTTCCAAACGTCTAATGCAACAGGTCGTTCGACAATTGTTGAAAAAGCCGGAAGCAGAAGCCAGGTGATCCCGATAGCAATGATCAGTGACGCCATCGCGATGATCACCGACTCGGTGAGGAATTGCGCTATGATCTGTCTTCGCACAGCGCCCGACACTTTTCTCACGCCAACCTCACGAGAGCGTTTTAAAGATCGCGCAATAGCCAGGTTCATGTAATTAACACAAGCCAACAACAACACAAGAGCTGCTGCTGCAACGAAAGAATAGACAAATTTCAGGTTGCCTTTGAGACCAATGTCAAAATTGATCCCCGGCTGAAAATACATTTCTGTGATGGGCTGAACAAAATAGGTGTCGGTAAACGGATAATTCTTATAAGCATCTTTGTCGCGATACTTGTCAAGCAGCGCAGGTATTTTCTTTTCCAGTGCCCGGGGGTCAGCGCCCTCACGAAGAGTGAAAAAGGTATAAAACGAATTTCCCGTCCAGGTCGATTTCGACATTTCATCCCGCCAATAATCGTTATAAAGAATGTTGACAATGAACGTATATTTCAGCGAAGAAGTCAGGGGTGGATCTTTTACGACTCCCGTTACAACAAACCCCTCGCGCTCCTGGTAGCTAAGCATTTGCCCTACCGGAGTTGAATTTGGAAACAATCTTTTCGCCAATGACTCAGTCAATACAACACCGCGCGGATGTGATAGTGCCTTGAACGGATTTCCATTCACAAACTCTGCCGGAAGTACCAGGAAGAAGGAAGAATCGCCTGCAATGCCCTCCTCAAAAAAATCCTTGTCATCGCACGAAAGTAATCCGCGTGTTTGCTCCACGGAAGTAGCGTGCTCGACCTCCGGCAACTCATCGACCATCACGGACGCAAACTTAGCCGGTGTGGCAGAAAAATAATCCGAGCCCATAAACGCGTTACCGGTTTGCCGCTGGTAGACACGATATAGCTGTTGAACATTCGGATAAAAGCGATTGTAGGAAAACTCATGCTGCACATAGAGCGCTACCATGATGAACGATGCGAGGCCGATCGATAGTCCGGCAATATTGATGAACGCGTACAACTTTTGTTTCGCCAGCGTTCGATGAGTGACTTTCATGTAATTCTGTAACATGCTCATACTGTGAATTGTTAAGCGTGATTTTCTTTTCAATGCAAAGGGCCGCAGGTAGTTGAAAACCTGAAACCAATAATTGATTTTTGCCCGAAAGGCCGACTTTTCCTTTCGCACAAATTGAAAATTCTCTTCGAGGTCACCGAGCACTTCATCCGCCAGATCCCGCCTGAGGAACATGAGTAGAAATCTGCGTGCAAGCTTCGGTGGCTGGTGTCGGATCATCAGGCGAATTTCAATCGGTTGGCAAAAGCAGGATACTGTGAATAGAGCGATACGCGAAAATCAAATGCATCCTGGAGCGCTCTTTTGCCATAAGCAGTAATATCGTAGATGCGCTTGCTCCGTCCACCGCGTTCATTATTTCCTTCTACCATTTTCGATTTTAAAAAACTTTTCTCTTCCAACCGGCTCAAAGCCGAATGCACTGCACCAATAGAAACCGATCGGCCTGTCTGCTTTTCGAATTCATTGGCAATGCGGAATGCATATGCTTCTTCTCCCAAAATACCGACCAAAAGCAGGATAACTTCCTCAAATTCGCCCAATCGTGTTTCTACCATCTGTTTCTAAGTTGTAGAATAAATAACGGCAATACTTATGATTTGTTCTACAATTTAGAAAGAAAAATCTTCCGCAACGATACATATCATCTTTAGTGGTCAGAGGGCCTGAC
>CBHROW010000301.1:0-6873 GCA_966080355.1 uncultured Chryseosolibacter sp. | reverse complement strand
AACCGCATCCGATGTCACCAGCGTCACTAAAAGCGGCTCAGGATATTGCCGGCCAGGTTGTAAATGCCCTTGGAGGAATCGGGATCTTCGGAGTCGAGTTTTTTGTGAAGGGCGACACAGTTTATTTCAGTGAACTTTCGCCACGTCCCCACGACCCCGGGATGGTTACAATGATCTCACAGGATCTTTCTGAATTCTCGTTGCATGTTCGCGCTATCCTCGGCTTACCCATACCAAACATCGCGCAGCACGGGCCATCAGCGTCAAGCGTTATTCTCGTGAAAGGCCACTCCGACAATATCATTTTTTCAAATCTCGAGAGCGCGTTGGCTGAGCCTGACACCCAACTGCGATTGTTCGGCAAGCCTGAAGTTCAGGGCGAAAGAAGGATGGGCGTTTGCCTCGCGCGAGGGAGATCGATAGAAGAAGCTCGGGCAAAAGCAAACCGCGGTGCAGCAAAAGTGAAATATGAGCTTAAATAAGCAACAGCCGCTGGCTATGGCAAAATAATTTTAGCGTCATTGGTTTTGACAACTGATGGAGCTCAAAACCCAAATCACATGGTTATTTATTCTGTCCCTCCCGATAGCCTGTATCGCCTGGACGGTGACACACGAAGAGGTCTTTCGGGAGCCGCGTGAATTTTGTATCCGGCATAGTCAGCGCGGTAAAACATTATTGCATCGCAAATTCTTTTACCTGTTCACCTGCGAATATTGTTTCAGTCATTATGTAACCATTTTGATGCTGTTCATCACCCGTTACAAATTGCTCATGGACAACTGGGCGGGATTTCTGATTGCCGGCTTCGCGCTGGTATGGATTGCAAACGTTTACATGAGTCTTTATAATTTCCTCCGCATCGACATCAAAAAGGAAAGGATCATTGCAAAAAAGGAAGAAGAGCAAGTCAATGGCAAGTAACTGCCTTTGTTCTATCTTCGCGGCTTGAATAACAAGAAACACTACGCTGCGGCCATTACCGCTTTTCTGATTTGGGGATTTTTCTCCCTTCCACTTCGCGCCCTGAAGGAATTTTCCGCAGGGGAAATACTTTATTTTCGAATTCTTTTTTCGTGCGGAATCCTGATCTCGATCATCAGTTTGTTCATGCGAGCGAAGTTCCGGGAAGATGTGAACACGTTACGCACCCTGGACCGCAAATCACTTCATTCAGCTATTGCCCTTACGCTCACCGGAGGTGCATTGCTCACAGTCAATTGGTTGACATTCATTTACATCGTGAATAACATCAATATCAAAACTGCTTCGTTCTCCTATTTGATCTGCCCGGTGATCACGGCTGCGCTGGGATATGTGCTGATCAAAGAGAAGATGACGACCGTTCAGTGGATCGCGGTCTTTCTTTGTGCCATTAGTTGTATTCTCATTGGCATCAGCTCAGCGCTCGAACTTGGTTTCAGTTTTCTAACCGCATTGACTTATGCACTCTACCTCATCTCGCAGCGGAAGTTGCAAGGCTTCAATCGCATGGTCATCCTCGCGGTTCAGATCACCATGGCGTTCCTGGTGCTTTCGATATTTTTCACTTCCCTTGTTGCCGAAGTTCCGCAATCGCCTCGTTTCTACATGATCATTGCGCTTATTGCAGTGTTGTTCACGATCCTCCCGTTGTTTCTGAACCTTTTTGCGCTTAACCGCATCAACTCTGCTACGATCGGTATTCTGATGTACATCAATCCGCTGATCAATTTCTCACTGGCGTTCGTTGTATTTCATGAAGCGCTCGACCCGATCCAGTTCGTTGGTTACGCGATCATTGCCGTAGCGCTCCTAATTTTCAATTTCCAGAACCTAGGAAGATTGCGTGCGCTCGCTACCAAGTAAAAAGCACAGTCACTTGCATGACTGTGCCGGTAAAAAATCAGGTAAGAACAAATACTTACGCTACCAAAGGGATTTCCTTCGCAGGCGCCTGGTGAAACTGCGCTTCCTCTGTCGAGTTTTTCAGTGCAGTGGTGGAGGCTTGACCATTCGTAATAGTTTCCTGCACTGCATCGAAGTAGCCGGTGCCAACGAATGCCTGGTGGCGAACAGCTTTAAAGCCGTGCTCTTTTTGCAAGGCGAATTCTTTCTGTTGAAGCGATGAGTAGCCAGCCATTCCTTTTTGTCTGTAGGCAAGCGCTAGTTCAAACATGCTCGTGTTGAGGGCATGAAACCCGGCTAATGTGACAAACTGGAACTTATATCCGAGTTCAGCCAGTGCTTCGCGGTAGTGCGTCATTTCTTTCTCAGAAAGTTTGGCCGCCCAGTTGAACGAGGGTGAACAGTTATAGGCGAGCATCTTTCCAGGATATTCGGCATGGATGCCTCGTGCGAATTCTTTTGCCTCTTCCAGATCAGGATGGGAGGTCTCACACCACACAAGATCTGCGTAAGGAGCATATGCCAGTCCGCGGCTGATGGCTTGTTCGATACCATTTTTCACATGATAGAATCCCTCGTGGGTTCGCTGGCCCTGGATGAATTTGCGGTCGCGTTGATCGATGTCGCTGGTAAGAAGATTTGCGGCATCGGCATCGGTGCGGGCAATGATAAGTGTGGGAACATCAAGAACGTCTGCTGCGAGACGGGCAGCGATCAGTTTGTCAATCGCTTCGCGGGTTGGCACCAGCACCTTTCCACCGAGATGTCCGCATTTTTTCGCGCTCGAGAGTTGATCTTCAAAGTGAACGGCAGCAGCGCCAGCTTCGATCATCATTTTCATCAACTCGAATGCATTGAGGTTGCCACCGAATCCTGCCTCGGCATCGGCAACAATTGGCGCGAGCCAGTGCACGTTACCGTCACCTGTTTGCGTTTGAATCTGATCCGCGCGTAAAAGAGCGTTATTGATCCGTTTTACTACCGCTGGAACACTATCAGCGGGATACAAACTTTGATCGGGATAAGTTTGAGCCGCGTAATTTGCGTCAGCCGCAACTTGCCATCCGCTCAGGTATATCGCTTTTAGGCCGGCCTGCACTTGTTGCACAGCCTGGTTCCCGGTTAATGCACCGAGGGCTGTCACGCAGGTTTCTGTCTGAAGCAAATTCCATAGTCTGATTGCACCAAGTCGTGCCAATGTGTATTCAATCTTTATTGAACCAGCAAGCTTCGCCACCTGTTCCACTGTGTATGGTCTCTTCACACCTTTCCATCGCTCATCCTGATTCCACGTATTGTTCATTTGGAACATTTTTTCAGTATTGTTCATAAAATTTTCATGTCTGATTGTTGATAGTTCTATTGAATATGCAGGTAGGCCTTAAGGGTGAGAAATTCGTCAAACGTTTGATTGAGAACCAATCGATCGAGGATCAATCTTGCGGTTGAGAGGGACAATGCTTCTTTGCCCGATGCCATGAATTGCTTGCGAATAGATTCATATTCTTCCTCGCAAAAGTGTAAGTAGAGGGAAGGTGTGATCACTCTTCCATCCTGCAGTTTGCTATGATGCTGGATCCACTGCCACAATTGTGCACGAGAGATCTCCGCGGTTGCTGCATCTTCCATAAGATTGTAAAGTGCAGCTGCGCCAACGCCATTCAGCCAGGACTCGATGTACAGCAACGCCACGTTTATGTTTGTGCGAAATCCTTTTTCGGTAATAGAGCCGCGTGCCGATTCGATGTTCAGCAGGTCAAAAGGCTTCACTGAAAGGTCTTCCCGAAGCACGTGTTTCTGATTTGCGCGATCGCCCAATACCCGATCGAAAGCTTCGCGTGCAACGTCAACGAGCTTCGGGTGCGCCACCCATGTTCCATCGTAACCCTGATTGGCCTCGCGTTCTTTATCTGCGCGTACCTTTTCATAGGCTGCTTTGTTCACCACTTCATCTTTTGCAGGAATAAATGCCGACATTCCACCAATCGCGTGAGCACCGCGCTTATGACAGGTCTTTACGAGAAGTTGTGCGTATGCTTTCATGAACGGCACCGTCATGGTTACATCTGCGCGGTCGGGCATCACAAAGTTTTTATGCTTGTTGAATTTTTTAATGATGCTGAAGATGTAATCCCACCTTCCTGCGTTGAGACCGGCAATATGCTCGCGTAGTTCGTAAAGAATTTCTTCCATTTCGAATGCCGCGGTAATGGTTTCTATCAGCACCGTTGCCTTGATGGTGCCCTGCTGAATTCCGAGAATATGTTCGGTGGAAATGAAGACGTTATTCCAAAGTCGCGCTTCCAGATGACTTTCAATTTTAGGTAAATAGAAAAATGGCCCTTGATTTTCACTGGCGAGCACCTTGGCGTTGTGAAACGCGAATAATCCAAAATCAACCAGCGATGCCGATGCCGGCTTGCCGTCAATGATGATATGTGCCTCTTCGAGATGCCATCCGCGAGGTCGTACTTTCAGCACCGCGGTTTCATGGTTCAGGCTGTACAATTTTCCTTCCGGTGATGTGTAGGAAATGTTCCTTCTTATTGCATCGTAGAGATTCAGCTGCCCTTCAATAATGTTATCCCAGGTAGGAGAAGTAGAGTCTTCGAAATCGGCCATGAAAACTTTTGCGCCCGAGTTCAATGCATTGATGATCATCTTCCGGTCCACCGGGCCAGTGATCTCAACACGTCTGTCTTGCAATGATTCGGGAACCGGATTGACGCTCCATGCAGCATTGCGAATTACTTCCGTCTCATTGAGGAATGTTGGAAAGTCGCCTTCATCGATCTTTTGCTGCCGGGCTTTCCTTTTTTCAAGCAAAGATTCGCGTCTTGCGTTATACTGGTCATGCAGGTATGCGACAAATTCCAGTGCTTCGGGTGTCAGGATCTTTTCATATCCCGGTTTCCATGTGCCTTTGATCTGGACGTTTCCCGCAGAAACTTTTGGTGATGTAACGGTCTGGTTCATGATTTCCACAGTTTGGTAGTAACAGCGACTATTAACCCTATAAAAAAATCGAGCGAATTTTCGCTGACGCACTTTTTTCGCTCGATTTTTCAGTCCTCCGTAATCGATTGAACTGCACCGGCACAGGTTTTTTGCCGCTTTCCATTGATAAAATATTTTTAGCGATGATTTCGTTCGCTGTGGAGCGAAAATCTGATCGCTGGTCAAAAAAGCCGTTAATATGGGAAACGCTGCCACACTTGGAGAGTCACACCTGAAACTGATCCTGGGATTGAAATTGAAACAACTGCGGATCGACCGCGGGCTATCTCTTGCCGAACTTGCTGAGAAAACTCAGATATCGATCTCTTATCTGAATGAGATAGAGAAAGGAAAGAAGTTCCCTAAAGCTGAAAAGGTGATCGCGCTGGCTAATGCGCTGGAAGTTAGTTACGACTGGTTGGTGTCGGTGAAGATGAACAAGAAGCTTGCACCGCTTACGGAGATCCTACAGTCGCAGTTCATGAAGGAAATTCTGCTTGAAGTATTTGGTATTGACAAAGGGCAATTATTGGAATTACTTACACGTGTGCCCGACAAGCTCAATGCATTTCTCAATACGTTGATCGAGATCAGCCGAAACTATGGAATGCGTGTGGAGAACTTCTACTTTTCGGCATTGCGTTCATTTCAGGAAATGCATGAGAATTATTTTGAAGAGATTGAAACTGCAGTCGATAAATTTGTTTCTACCCATCAACTTGGCCATGATCGCGTAGTGGAGTGGGAGTTACTCCGCGACACCCTCGAGTCTGATTTCCATTGTACTGTAGTTGAAGATGGATTGTCACATCAGCCTGAATTGAGTGAATTGCGATCCGTTTACCTGCCGGGAAAGCCAAGTCGTTTGCTCCTGAACGTAAATCTTAACCGGACGCAGAAGACTTTTGTAATTGCGCGCGAACTTGGTTTTCAACACCTGAACATTTCCGAGCGCCCTCACACGACATCGTGGGTCGAGCTCGATTCGTTCGAGCAGGTTCTCAATAACTTCAAAGCATCGTATTTCGCGTGCGCTTTAATGCTTGATCGGGAAAGCCTGGTGGGCAGACTTGAAAAAATATTTTCAAATCCGACATTCAGGCCTGACGATTTTCTCGGGCTTTGTGAACATTATAAAGTTTCTCCCGAGATTCTCACTCATCGCCTGACGAATTTGCTGCCACGGTACTTCGGGATTCAGGAATTGTTTTTCCTGAGATTCACCCATCGAAACGGGACCGATCGTTTCGAGTTGACCAAGGAGATGCACCTTGCTGGAATTCACAACCCGCACGCCAACATGCTGCATGAACATTACTGTCGCAGGTGGATCTCGATCAATATCCTGAAAAACCTGTCGCAGCAAATGCGTAAAGGAACTTATGCCAGGCCGCTTTGCCTTGCGCAGCGATCTCGGTATTTCGGAAATGAAAAAGAATATTTGCTTGTCAGTTTTGCAAAGCATGCGATGGATGGCTCGGAGGAAAATCACAGCATTTCAATCGGCATGTTGATGACCCATCAGCTCCGGAAAAAAATAGCATTCTGGAACGATCCTGCAATTCCCATTCGCATGGTGGGCGAGACCTGCCAGCGTTGTCCGGCAACCGACTGCAATGAACGGGGAGCAGAACCCGCGGTGTTGCAAAAAAGCCAGCGCATCGCTTCGATGAAGATCGCGCTTCATGCGCTGGCCGCACAATAGTTATTTTCGAACCCGTTTGGTCAGGTCTTCATAGCTGAGCGAGATCAGCCGGCCTATCGGTGTCTTTCCACGATAGCTGGCAATTCGAATCTGGTCAGTGCCATCAGGTAATACGATCGGCCCCTTATACTTCTCGTAATAATAATTGGGAATGGTATTGTCGAGTGTATAATAGAAATCGATGTTTGGCGCTTCGGCAAGAAGTTCAATGGTCAGTTTACCGGCATCGTTTTTCTTCACACGAATGATGGGGTCGAAAATGCTGCGCGCATAGTTTATGCCGG
>CBHROW010000300.1:0-6885 GCA_966080355.1 uncultured Chryseosolibacter sp. | reverse complement strand
TGATCACTGTTTTGAACAAACCCAACTTGAATGTCTGATTTTATTTCGTTCAAAAATTCCTGCGTGATGTACCTGTCATCATCGTCATGCTCCAGCATCAGTATCGAGTGTTTCATCAATGCGTATGATATTCATCGAAGATAATACTCACTTGATGAAACGCGGTAATGTTTCTCGAAATTTTTGCGTCAACGCATCATTCTCCAACAAGGGGTGAATTTACAATCTTCCAGGTGAGCCCCATTTCTGCCATTGACATGAAAAATTTTTTAAAATCGACTGGTTTCGTAATGTAGCCATCCGCTTTCAGGCCATGGGCTTCGACATAGTTTTTACCGTCACGTGAAGATATCATCACGACTATAGGAATATGCCTTTTTTCCGGATCCGATTTAAGTTTTTTCAATATCTGCAACCCATCAACTTTTGGCATTCGAAGATCCAATAAAATGAGTTTCGGATTTTCTGCGTGCGAATAGAGATACTCGAGCGCTTTTTCTCCTTCATCAATGTGAAGAAGGTTGTTGACAACATGGTGTCTTTTTAACGCGTGGATGGTCAGCTCAGCATCGTCCGGGTCATCCTCAATCAGCAAAATTTCAATCACACTATTCATTGAGCGCCAGTTAGGTCTTTCAAAAATACAAAACGAGGCAACGCAGAAAATAATTCTGATGAAAAATCTTACATCGAAATTATTATGCGGACCAGTGTGGAAAAAATTCCTTTCTAATATAGCGCTAATTGCAAAACAGGTGTGTAATAAAAGATAAGATTGGCCGGCTGCTTATGATCTCCGGCACCCGTTTTTTTCGGGTGTCGATACGGTTTAAATTATCAAGCCGCAGCAGCAATAACCATATTATAGTCGGCTCTTAACCAGCCGATGAGACACCATTCGGTATTTGGATAATTATTTAACTGAGAAAAAGATAAGTAGGAAAAGGTTCATCCAGTAATAATGGATCGAAGGAACATGAACGAATTAAGATTTCAAACTATGAAAACAAGGAAGGAAAATACACCGATCCGCGATGGCGATACGCGACCCGATCAGAACATACACGGGGATGTCCGAAAGAAGAGTTCACCGCTTGCGAGCGACAAGAAAAAATTGACCAAGGCGCGCGGTGCCGACATAGATACGGAAGACGATCATAAAGACGCGAAATAACGAGATCTTCTTTTGCGATGTTGCCAAAGAAAGCGGGCATAACTTTTTACAGCCGTTTGCTATTCTTCGCCAGCATGAAAAGTCGCACAACATGCGTTCTTATCGATGACGACCTGGATGACCAGGAAATCTTTGCGCTTGCACTGCACCAGGTCCGACCGGACTTTGGCTGTACGTGTGTTGCAAATGGAGCCGAGGCCATTCAAATGCTTTCCAAGCCGGGGGCCAACATTCCATCCTACATCTTCCTCGATTTGAACATGCCTAAGATGAATGGAAAAGAGTGTTTGCGAGAATTGAAAAAGCTAAACCACCTGGCGAATACTCCGGTGATCATCTACTCCACTTCCTCTTTGAAAAGCGATGTTTTGGAAACGCGAAAATTGGGCGCGGCAGATTTCATTACCAAACCCTATAACATGGATCAATTACTCCTGTCGCTCGAAGAATTCTTTGTGAGGCACGAGCAGTTTATCCAAATAACACAGGTACACAATGCTAATATATGATTGGGGTGAAAATTTCCCTTGTGTTTAAATGATTGAATGGCACAATTTTTTAGACACGATTTTTTCCCTGAATCAGGTAAGATTTTTCAAAGGTTGATGCTTTGCGTATCCTAATGACAACATTAAGATCCGCAAAAGTGAAAACAGATAAAATATCAGAGCGCGAGGCGGAGGAGCGTTAACGGATTGCCTGGCATTTCATTGGATCGCGCCCATGCGATGACGTAAACATGGCAAAACTGTTGAATGCATTCACTTCGAACCTGGCATGTATGAAAAATACTTTTCAATCCTTACCGAACCCATGTGAAACAATTACTTCTCGTTCACTTTCAAAAAATGATTTGTTAACGTACTAACGTTTGTGGCGTGAAGAACACGGAAAATATTTTATCAACAGAGCAGGGGCCTTACATCATCGCCATCGGGGCTTCCGCTGGCGGACTTGAGCCGATTCATGAGTTGTTCGACAACATGCCGGACACCACCAATTTTTCATTCGTGATCGTTCAGCATCTCTCACCTGATCATAAAAGCCTGATGGGTGAGTTACTGGCCAAACATACCACAATGAAAATTGTTGAAGCGCAGGAGAATATGCGTCTAGAGCCGAATTGCGTGTATCTCATTCCGAGCAAAAAGGTGATGACGCTCTCCGGTGGTTCTTTAAAATTACATGACAAAGAGCGTAACCATGTTCCCAACAATGCCATCGATGTTTTTTTTGAATCGCTTGCCATGGAGCGCGGAAAGCAAGCCGTGGGGGTCATACTTTCCGGAACAGGAACTGATGGAACAAAGGGCATAGAAGCGATCAAGCGTAATGGCGGCCTCGTAGTTGTTCAAGACCCGCTCACAGCCGATTTTGATGGAATGCCTTCGAGCGCCATTCAAACGGGTTGCGTAGATCTGGTGCTGCCCCCCGAGATGATTGCGGAAGAACTCATCGAGTATCTTAAAGACGCCATGGATGGAAAAGCTCCGGAAAAGTTCTCGCGCGAAGATGAACAAATCATCCAGGACATCCTGGAGTGTATCAAAGGCCACACTGCCCACGATTTCACATTATATAAAACGCCAACGATTACACGCAGGCTGCTCAAGCGAATGTCTGAAAAAGGATTTATCAGCTTGTCCGAATACCACGACTACCTGGTGGCGCATCCCGAAGAGGCAGGTGTGCTGGCCAGGGAGTTTCTGATCAACGTGACAAAATTCTTTCGCGACCCCGAAGCATTCGATGAGCTGAAAGGCAAAATCATTCCTTCGATCTTTTCGTCAAAAAAACCTCAGGATCTGATCAAGGTGTGGATCGTGGCGTGTAGCAGTGGCGAAGAAGCTTACAGCGTGGCGATACTTTTCTTCGAGTACATGGAAAGCATTCGCAATCATGATTTCAACCTGAAAATTTTCGCCACCGACCTCGACAAAGAAGCGTTGCAGACAGCTACCCTTGGCGTGTATCCCGAAACGATCGCAGCAGACATTACTCCGGAACGGCTCTCGAGATTTTTTACCAAGGAGGGCAACCAGTACAAGATCCTTCCAGCGATTCGAAAAATGGTTGTGTTCGCCTATCATGATATCACGAAAGATCCTCCATTCAGTAAGCTTGACCTGATCACGTGCCGCAACATGCTCATTTATATGAATCCGAAGTTGCAGGTGCAGGTGCTCAAGACATTTCTGTTCGCGTTGAATCCAGCCGCGTGCCTGGTCCTTGGTGCAAGCGAGAACATCGGGGTTCTTAAAGATTCGATGAAGGAGGTGAGTAAAAAATGGAAGATCTACAAGTGCATTGGCAAAACTCGTCTTGTTGACAACGAACACCTTGTCAGCCCGATGCACTCGACATCGGTCTTTCAAACAAATTCGAACAAGCCGAAGAACGCAAACAATTTCCTGGCCGAAATATTCAAGGATACGCTTCTGGAAGAAAACAGGATCGCAGGAATCCTTATCGATGAAAATATGGAGGTGAAACAAGCGATTGGTCACTTTAAGGATTTTCTTCATTTTCCAGAGAATAATCTCACCTTCAATTTGCTCAAGTTGGTGTCCAACGATCTTGGAGTTGCCCTTGGCATGGCAGTAAGGCGAGCCCTTCACGACCAGGAACGCACGATCATGCGCAATGTCAAGATCGCTGAAGGAACTACGGAGCGAACCGTGAGTTTGATCGTGAAGCCTTACATCCAGCAGCAGGATTACCAGCAGTCGTTCGTGTTCATCATCATCCAGGAAGAACAGAAGCCGCGGAAGGTGAAAAAATTGGGCAAGCAAAAACGAAATCAGGTTGATCAGCACCGTCTCGAAGAGCTGGAAAAGGAATTACGCGAGACAAAAGAAAATCTTCAATCGGTGATCGAAGAGTTGGAAAGCAGCAATGAAGAGTTGCTCACGAGTAACGAAGAAATGATCTCCGCAAACGAAGAACTTCAAAGCACCAACGAGGAGTTGCAGTCGTTGAACGAAGAGCTTCATACAGTAAGCGCAGAACATCAGCTCAAGATCAAGGAATTGATCGACCTCAACGATGACCTGAACAACTATTTCAAAAACAGCGACATCGGACAGATACTCATCGATCGTCATATGATCGTTCGCAAATTCTCGCCTTCGATCACCCGACAGATCAACCTTATCGAATCGGATATTGGAAGACCAATTGCCGATATCACCAATAACCTGGAAGGAGTCGATCTGCTCTCTTATGTGAAACGTGTAATACTGTCAACGCAAGGAATCGAGAAGGAAGTTACACTTCGCGATGGTAAAACGTTTGTGATGCGGATAAACCCATATCAACGTCAGGATAAATCGATCGATGGCGTTGTCGTGAATTTCATCGACATTTCAGAAATCAAAAACCTGAACAGTATCCTTCAGGGCGTTTTCGACAGCGCTACCAGCGGCATTACTGCGATGAGAGCAATTCGCAACGAGCAAGGACAAATTATCGATTTCGAATACATCACCACCAATCGGGCGGCCGAAGGAATGATCGGAGCCAAAGCCGGTGATATGTACCGGAAAAATCTCATTCGTGTTCTTCCACGGGATGAGCAGTTTTTCAAACGGTATGCAAAAGTAGTGGAGACTGGCGAAACAGATCACTTTGAATTTTTCAATCCATCGTACAATCGTTGGTACGAAGTGATTGCTGTAAAGATGCTCGATGGACTTGTCACCACTTTCAATGACATCACGCAAAAGAAAAATGCTGCCGATCTCATCGCGCAGAACTATGAAGACCTGAAACAAGCATCGAGCAAGTTACAGGAGACAAATTTCCGTCTCGAGCAGTCGAACATGGATCTGCTTCAGTTCGCATCCGTGGCATCGCACGACCTGAAAGAGCCGTTGCGCAAGATCCAGACTTTCGGCAATCTGCTCTATTCAAAAATTGAGAAGAAGATTGAACCCGGTGAGAAAAACTATCTCGATAAGATCGTCACCTCATCGCACCGGATGCAAACGCTGATCGAAGATGTGCTCACCCTATCGAAGTTGAGCAACACCGACATTCCGTTCGCAAAAACCGATTTGTATGCGGTGGTTCGGCATATTGTCGATGACCTGGAGATCGCCATCGGTGAAAAAGGAACCGTCATTCAGGTAGGCAAGCTGCCGACCATTGACGCGGTGCCGGGCCAGATGCACCAGCTGTTCCAGAATCTGATCAGTAATGCCCTGAAATTTAACGAGAGTGCCAAGCCGGTGATCAAGATCAATCAGCGTGAGCTTACTCATGAGGAACGTAAGGCCTATGATCTGTCACAGGAAGAATACACCGTAATATGTGTGGAAGATAATGGTATCGGGTTCGATGACCGGTACAAGGAAAAAATCTTCGGCATCTTTCAGCGGCTTCACAACAATCACTACCAGGGAACGGGAATCGGACTGGCCATTTGTAAAAAAATTGTGGACAATCATCACGGTGTTATCCGGGCTCAAAGCAAAGAAGGAATAGGTTCGACCTTCGTTGTAGTCCTTCCAAAACGTCAACGATACGAAAAACTTGCTTCGAACGGCAATGGCACTGCCCTTGCGAAAGCTATCAACTGATTGTCACCGACTATACGTCTAACTCGCGCTCTGCCAGACAGCAGGCACGGGTTTTTTTTTAACTGAGCGAACGCCACAGCAAAACGAACAACGAAATCGGAAGTGACTATGAAAAAAACAGTGAACGTGCTCAGAGCTATACTTGTAATGGTAGTTCTGGCGATTGCAGCTCCAACAGTGCAGGCTTCAACAACGCCTGAAAAAGCTCCTATTGAAAGCAATGAGGCAAAGATCGAACGCATGCAAAAGCGCCTCGAAGAAATCAAAGCTATCGACAAGAGTACGCTTACAAAGGAACAAAAGAAAGCTTTGCGTGGTGAGGTGAAGCAAATCAAGAAGGACATGAAATACATCAGCGGTGGTGTATATCTCAGCATCGGTGCTTTGATCCTCATTGCACTCCTGCTTATCCTTTTGCTTTAAACTATTTTTGAATTCATGAAAAAGGGTTGCCATGAACACGTGGCAACCCTTTTTTTAAAGCAGCGATGTTTTAAATTCAGGTTCCTTTCGTTTTTTAGAAAGTTGCTCATAGGCAAAGGCCAGCTGGATAATCGCACCTTCTCCATATTCGTTTCCAATAAACGTGAGACCGATCGGGAGGCCCTGAACAAATCCCATCGGCACCGTAATGTGCGGATAACCTGCCACAGCCGCGGGCGAATACATTCCGTAACCGGTAAAAGCATCTCCATTCACAAGGTCAGTGCACCAGGACGGGCCATTCGCAGGGCCAATGATGGAATCGATTTGATTTTTCTTCAACGTATCGTCAATGGCATGACGAGCTGTATCCTGAATTTTTTTCAAGGCGTCCCTGTATTCTTTCGCATCAAGACCCGCCTTCTCCTGTGAACTCTTCAGAATTTCCTGTTTAAAAAATGGCATCGCTTTACCTTCATTGAGCGAATCAAACACAATCACTTCCTGCAACGTCTTGACTTTTGCGTTGGCCTTTGCCAGGTATTTATTCACGCCATCTTTGAATTGATACAGCAGCACGGTGTATTCTTCAGAAGAGATGCCCCTGGCTTGCGCACGGAAATCAACTTCAACCATCGTTGCTCCGGCTTGTTTCATGGTTTGAATGGCTTCGGCAAACAGCGCGTCAACACCTTCATGTCCTTTCAA
>CBHROW010000299.1:0-6894 GCA_966080355.1 uncultured Chryseosolibacter sp. | reverse complement strand
GATCGGTTTGAGGTTCGGAAAACTTTCTCCGGAGAGTAGTGGCTTTTAGCTTTCAGCTTTCGCCTCTAACTGCCTATATTTAATCCACCAAACCGTTCCTGCATGAAAAAAATCCTTTTCGGTGTACTTGCGCTGGTAGTGCTTATAGCCGCAGCATTTATCTATCTGGAGTATCGCAATCGCACGTTGAGCCCGCCAGGAGAGGCTACACTTACTTCGGGCGGATTTACAATTAACATTTCTTACAGCAGACCTTCCGTACGTGGGCGACTGATCTTCGGCCCTGAAAGTCAAAATGCACTTCAGCCGTTTGGAAAATACTGGCGATTGGGAGCGAACGAATCCACCGAAGTTACCTTCAGCAGCGATGTTCAGTTCAATGGGAGTCCGGTGAAAGCCGGAACATACCGGATGTACGCGATACCTGGACCTGACTCTTTTGAAATTGCTTTAAATACAGAACTTGGTAAGTGGGGAGCCTACGAACCGAACTACGATCTCGATATTCTTAATACAAAAGTCCCGGTTCAGAAATTGGCTTCACCGGTGGAACAGTTCACAACTTCTCTGGCGCCAGCTGACAATGGCATCGACATTATCTTCGAATGGGCGGATTATAAATTTGTCGTGCCGGTGCGGAAATAGCAGAAAGTAGAAAGCAAAAAGCCAGCGCATCAAAACTTAAAGGGGTGTCCTTATTAACCGATTTTGAAGTCCCCAATCACTTCAAATTTAAAATCGATCAACGCTTCTCGCTTGAGGTTCCGATGAACAAGCTTTCTGCTTTCTGCCTTTTGCTTTCAGCTTTTCAGCTCTTCTCAAACCTGCTCTTATATCCGTATTGCGCGCTGAAGCTGTTGTAAACAACCGGAGCTTTCGGCTTCGCTTCGTTCACTTTGAGTCTTCGCCCCTGAAATTCTTTGTATTCAAGCTCGCGGATGGCCTCGGTACCTTGCGCTTTATCCGCCATTTCAACGAACGCAAATCCGCGCGGCTCACCGGTTTCAAAATCTTTGATAATTTTAACTGACTTCACTTCTCCGAACGCTTCGAAAAGCGCACGAATTTCTTGCTCAGCCGCCTGGCGGTTGAGGTTTCCTACATAAATCTTCATTCGTTAATAATGTGTGTAATGGTTTTTGTTATTGGTATTCAGCCGAGATGTGTGACAGGACGAAACAGAAATACCAAGGAGGTCGCAAAGATGAATTTTTTTATTCATCCATTGACCTGATTTTGTTCAATTAATTATTTAACCATTTGAGTGGCCCATTTTGTTCCACGGGCGAGAATATTTTTCATTTGGGTAAGCTCAGCCGGATCAGATTCAGAACTCCTAGAGATGCTATTTTGATATTGATCATCCGGTCTTTTGAAAGCTGAAGTTTTCGAGCAACTGTCTGATGCTTATCGGAATATGCGATCCAAACGGTGCCGACAGGTTTATCTGGAGTTGCTCCGCCAGGTCCGGCAATTCCACTGGTCGCAACTCCAATATCCGTATTAAATTTTGCGCGAACCAGGTTTGCCATCTCTGTGATTGTCTCTTCGCTCACCGCACCGAATTTTTCCAATGTCTCAGGACGAACTCCAAGTTGGCGCATCTTAATTTCATATGCATACGGAATCATGCCTCCTAAAAAATATTCGGAACTTCCCGGGACGCTGGTAATGAGATGCGAAACGTAGCCCCCGGTGCAACTTTCGGCAACGGAAAGCGTAAGTTTCTTTTCTTTCAGCGACTTTCCGATGATCTCTTCGAGCGAAACATCCTCATACGCATAAACAAACTGACCAATACGCTCTTTCAGTTTGGCTGTCAGCTCATCCGACTCTTGTTTCAGTTCGCGGGCCGATGCACCTGTGCTGGTCAGGCGCAGTTTAACTTCACCGAGGCTTGGCAGATAAGCGAGCTTTACATGAGAAGGAAGATCTTTCTCCCATTGCGCGATCTTTTCGGCCAAAAAAGATTCGCCAATACCTGCCGTACGAACAATCTGATGATGGATTACCGGAGTTTGAAAAGTTGCTTTCAGCTTCGGAATAATGAGGTCGGCCATCATGCGTTTCATTTCGTGCGGAACACCAGGCATCGAAACAAATACCTTTCCGTTTTTTTCGAACCACATTCCGGGCGCGGTGCCCATTCTGTTTGTGATCTTCTCACAACACGCTGGCAATGCAGCCTGCTGGCGATTTATCTCTGTGAGTTCACGTCCGCGACTTTTGAAGAACTCCGTCACCTCGGCAAGAGCTTCGTCATGCATTTTCAATCCGCAGTTGAAATATTTTGCAAGGCAGGGCTTGGTGAGGTCGTCACTGGTGGGACCAAGGCCGCCCGTGATCAGAATAACGTCAGCTCGTTTCTCGGCTTCCGCGAATGCGGTCAGGATCTCCGACTCAACATCACCGACAGAAGTTTTGCGAATTACTTTGATTCCGGCATCACTCAACTCCGCGCTCATCCACTGTGAGTTTGTATCCACAATTTGGCCGTACAGAATTTCGTCACCGATCGTCAATAGCTCTGCTAAAATAGTTTTCATCTTTAATGGAAATGCAACGCAAAGGAAATCACTTACCTATGAAAAACAAATCGCCCGATGGAACAGTTTAGTACTTTCGAATACGGTACAAAAAGCCCAGCTGATAACACATTGTGCTTGAAAGATATATAACCAGGAATTCGGGCTCCTAGAAAATCTTAGTCGCCAGAAGTTCAATTCATGTTTCGCGGAGTTAATCTGTCGAAAAGCGCCTGCCAATTTAGAGAACTTACCATGGGAGAGCTCTCATTGAGGTGAGTTTGCCCGTCTCTATGGATCGCAGGCTTTTTTCTTTGCAATTTTCCATCGCTTCGCTGTTTGTTCCCATTTTTCTTGCAGCGCAGTGTCCGACAAAAGCAGACCTCGAGTCGGGAACAGGTGGCACCTTCTCAGGCAATTGTGTACTCAATGTAGGTACAAGCGTAACCATGGCCGGTGACATCATCTGGCAATCCGGCACATTGGATATTCAAGGTAATGGAGCCAATGTGTCTATCGGAAATGGCGCCAATCTTGATATTGTGGCAGGCAGCATCATCACAACAAATGCTGTATCCGGACGAGTTGATATTCTCGGAGGGGGGCAAGTGGTAGTTGAACAAGGCGCATCGCTGACGACAAAGCTTGGTATCAGAGTGATCGGGAACATTTTGATCGAAGGAACTGTGGCATCAACGAACAGTATGATCGATGTAGATTTAGGCGGAGTTGTAACGATCACCAGCACAGGCGTTCTGACCACGGGTGGTGCAGGCGATAATGACATTGCAGGTCAACTCATCTCTTCCGGCACCATCACCACCAATGGCGACATCAACGTAACGGGCAACAACACGGACCCCAATGAAGGCCGGGTTTTGATTTTGGCAGGCACACTTACGATCGGAATGAATCTGCCCGATGGCGAGGATTCGGACCTCATCGTCAGTAACAATGGATATTTTTATATTCAGTCGGGAGCAAGTGTTACCGTAGAAGATGATGTTCAAAATATGCAGGGCACCCCAACCCCACCCATTGCGCAACCTGGATCGTTTTTAATAGAAGGAACGATCAATATTGGTGACAATCTGCGGATTTATAACTCTGAACCCGTTGATAGTTTCTTCGCAGGGGGAGCCAATGGAGTAGTAAACATTGCAGCCGGAGGAAATTTTCAGGACCAAGAGTGTCCTTATCCACAAGGGAACGGGACCTTCGATTATTGTGCTTGCAATGGATTGAATGGACCTCTCCATTGTGCAGCTGCAAGTCCTGTTGTTTTGACTGAGTTCACCGCTGTCCAGCAGCAAAATGCGATTAGACTTGACTGGGCCACCTCCTCTGAAATTGAAAATCACTTCTTCACCATCGAACGCCTGCAACATGACGATAGCTTTATCGAGATTGCCCGAGTAAACGGACATGGAACCACGCAGCTCGAGCATCATTATTCAGTCGTGGATCCCCGACCAGTGTCAGGAAAAAATTACTATCGACTTAAGCAAACCGACTTTGGTGGACCTGTCACCTATTTCGCAATCGTTAAAGCAGATTTCACGCCTCGCGAATTATCTATTTCTGTTTTTCCAAATCCCGCTCAACACCGCTGCACCATTGCATTCAGTAACCTTGCACCGTTTGAACGCAGGTCATCCCTCATCCGAAATGCTCAGGGAGTGACCGTTGCCGTTCTTGAAGGCGAAGGTGACGAAGTAGGCAGCTTGTCGTTGGAAGTCTCGCTGGATAGTTATGCCGAAGGGATTTATCTGATCACTAGTGAAAAGCTGCTCTTGAAACTCATCGTTTCAGGGCGCTAACTTTTTGTGACAACTTCGTTCGGGAATTTGACCCAGTCAACATGGCGCGCTACATTATTTGCATGTAAGAATTTTTTCAGAAGCTTCACGTTCCGAGAGATCGAAAAACGTCCTGAAAAATCCACCCGTTTTAATTGAATTGTTTCCAGGGTATTCAAAAACAAACACTTTTGAAATTGACGTGGAAATGTCATTCCCATTGGTTCATAATATATCACTACAGGTTCATCCATCGTAAATCATCACCTGAATTTTCATACTTAATAACAGGGCTACTGGCTTTAATCGCCCGTTATTATGAGACTCGCGTTGGTTTTTATTCTGATCTGTGGATTTATCGGTTTTTCTTCTACGCCAGCTTTTGCACAGCCATGTTCATTTACTCAGGCCACGTTTCAAGCTGGCGGAACGTTTGGCGAAACTTGCACGCTTAATATCGGCACCTCCGATCTCACCATCAACACCACTGTGAACTGGACCACTGGTACGCTTACTATCGTTGGGAACGATGGTGATATCGTCATTACTGGAACAGGCCGTCTGAACATTAATGGCGGTAATATAGAAACGATAGATAACAATGATGGCGATCTTACCATTCGCAGCGGAGGCCGAGTAGATATTGCTGCGGGCGCATCATTCACTTCGTATGAGTTCATCAGTGTTTCCGGACAGCTCAACCTTGCGGGGACGGTGACTTCCACGAACAGTATGATTCAAGTGCCGTCAGGCGGAGTTGTGGTGATCACCAGTACCGGCTCGCTAACAACGCTTGGAACAGGCGATTCGAACATCGCGGGCACGCTCACTTCTGCCGGGTCCATAACAACCAATGGAGACATTAACCTCACGGGCAACATGGCGGTGACTGGTGGTACTGTCACTATAGGCCAATCGTTGCCAGACCCCACCGAAAATTCTGACCTGACGGTTAGTGGTGGAGGTAAACTGACTATTGCAGCCGGGGCAACTGTGACAACAGAAGACGATCTTATTATCGGCTCGGGAGCAACCAGCAGTGGATCTGTCACCGTAGCCGGCACAATGAATGTTGGTGATGATCTGACTGTCACGAACACAACTCCAAACAGCCAGCTACTTGGCCTTGTGGGTGGATCTGTCCGTTTAACAGCGACACAGGGAAGCAATGGAAATTTTGTCGACAACGAATGCACATACCCTTCTGGCTTTGGCACCTTCGACTTTTGCTCGTGTAATGGATTGCATGCTAATTCGGGTGGCGCGAACCTTGTTTGCGCTGCATCTTCTCCAGTTGTGCTCACAACATTTGACGCGGTTCAGATCGATAACGTGATGAAAATCGAATGGACAACCGCATCTGAAATTGAAAACCATTACTTTACCCTCGAGAGACTTCAAACCGATGACAGCTTCCTGGAAGTTGTACGTGTGAACGGCCATGGAACGACACTCGAAGAACATCAATATTCCGCTATCGATCCGAGGCCTCTTCCCGGAAAAAATTATTACAGACTCAAACAAACCGATTTTGGTGGACCTGTCACTTATTTCCCGTTGATCATTGCCGAGTTCACACCCCGCATACCTTTTGTTTCGGTGTTCCCAAATCCTGCACAACAACACTGCATCGTAGAGTTTGGCAATCTTTTGCCTCATGAGCACAAAGCGATTTTGATCCGAGATCTTCAGGGAGGCACAATCGCTACAATGGAAACTGAGGCAGATGATCTGGGTAAAGCATCGTTCGCGCTTTCACTGGACAACTTTGCGCCAGGTCTTTACTTTGTCTCCAGCGGTACACTCACCACCAAGGTGATCGTCTCAGACCGGTGAATTTTTTTTAGATTTTGGCTATGCGGCTCTTGTGAGGTGTTTTTGTATTTTTGAAAATACTCCTCACCATGAGCAAGCTCAACGCACTCGACTGGCAACGCGAAATCTACCTCAGCGGTTTTGCAGGAAAGCGCATGAATATTCCCGTAGATTTTTTCGAACTGGAACGCGCTGCTAAAAAGATCATGTCACCCAAGGCATTCGCTTACGTTGCCGGTGGGGCCGGACTTGAAACTACAGTTGATCAAAATCGATCCGCTTTCGACAATATGAAAATCATCCCGCGGATGTTGCGAAACGTTGCTGAACGCGACACCTCGATCGAATTGTTTAGAAAAAAATTACCATCGCCATTTTTACTTTCTCCAATTGGTGTATTGGAACTTGCTCATCGCGATGCCGAAATTCCAGTAGCGCAGGTAGCCTCAGAACTCTCCATACCGATGATTTTTTCGAACCAGGCTTCTGTACCAATGGAAACGTGCAGCGAAATCATGGCCGATAGTCCACGGTGGTTTCAATTGTACTGGAGCAAATCACGCAACCTGGTAGCAAGTTTTGTTGAGCGTGCCGAGAAGTGCGGATGCTCAGCGATCGTTGTAACGCTTGACACGACCATGCTGGGATGGCGAACGCGCGATCTCGATCTTGCCTATCTTCCATTCCTCGAAGGCAAAGGCATCGCGCAATACACATCCGATCCTGTCTTTCAAAAAATGCTGGAAGAGAAAGAG
>CBHROW010000298.1:0-6908 GCA_966080355.1 uncultured Chryseosolibacter sp. | reverse complement strand
GACCGAACGCAAAGCTGGTGTTCATGCACATGTTCACCGCTCCGTTAGGAGCATCTTGTTTCAACACGGAAGTCAACTCAATACAAGGGTGACCCCTGAAAGACCGAACGCAAAGCTGGTGTTCATGCACACGTTCACCGCTTCGTTAGGAGCATCCTGTTTCAACACAGGAAGTCAACTCGATACGAGGTGACCCCTGAAAGACCGAACGCAAAGCTGGTGTTCATGCACATGTTCACCGCTCCGTTAGGAGCATCCTGTTTCTAACTCGCGGGAGGGCACGAGCGCGGCCAGGCTCGCTAGAGCCTCCTGACTCGCTCAGTGGCAGGCGTCACGATGAAGCAACGCTAAGACTACACGCAAATGCAGTCACTGCTAAAGTTGGTGTAGAAAATTCGTATCTTGAAGAGGATAATCTAAATCTATGAAGAAGTGTGCAATACTTATTGCGGTGTTGACGGTTGCAGTCAATTCATACGGTCAGCCCATCGGCCTCCAACTCTACAGCCTTCGCAACGAGTTCAAAACCGAAGTACCTGGCACACTTGTGAAGGTAAAGTCATGGGGAATTAATGAAGTCGAAGGGGGCGGCACATATGGACTTCCCATGGAAGAATTTCAGAAGCTCCTCAAACAGAATGACATCAAAGTCATAAGTGTGGGTGCGGACTTCAATCAACTCAAAGACAATCCACAATCAGCGATCGACAATGCAAAGGCTTTCGGTGCAAAGTACATTGTGTGTTTCTGGATCCCGCACGATGCAGGTCAATTCACGATCGAAAACACAAAGACGGCTGTCGATGTATTCAACAAAGCGGGTAAACAGATAGCCGAGAGCGGACTGTCACTATGTTATCACCCGCACGGTTACGAGTTTCGACCATATGAGAGCGGTACTTTGTTCGACTATCTCGTCAACAATACCGAGCCCAAATATTTCAACTTCGAGATGGATGTTTTCTGGATCAAACACCCGGGCCAGGATCCCGTTGCTCTGCTGAAGAAGTACCCGAATCGATTTTTGTTGATGCATTTGAAAGACCGTAAACCCGGAACTCCCGGAAATCAAAACGGTCAAGCCGATGTTGAAAGTAACGTGGTACTTGGCTCGGGTGACGTTGGTATTGCTGAAGTGATGAAAGCCGCGAGGAAGGCGGGGGTAAAACACTATTTCATTGAAGACGAGTCATCAAATTCCGTGCAGCAGATCCCTGAGAGCCTCAAATATTTGAAGGCATTGAAATAGTTTATCTCAGTTTATCAATAAGTACTGCCGGTGCTGTGGCAATTTTGCGCTTGTCATAGTCGAAGCAAACAATCCCGGTTTTCCCCCGCGCGACTTCTTTGTTATTATCTTTATTCGTGATCAGGTAAATTAAGTCAAAACCGTATTTATTAAAATCTCCGGCTGCGATATGACAAATTAATATGTCGCCCATGAACGCTTCGGATTTGTAGACGATCGCTACGTCCGTGATCACCTGGCCAATACTGCCTTCAAAGCTCAACTCATTCTAGAAACCGAGTTTTCGATAAAATTGAAGCCGGGCCTCGTGCATAAGCCCCAGTGTACTATCGTTGCCCACGTGGTTGCCGTAGTTCAGGTCAGTGACGCGAACTGCCAGCTCGGTGGAGAAAATAAATTTTTCAGGGAGTTGAACTTCAATGCGCGCCATGTGGAATGGGTTTTAAGCGTTATCTTGCTAACAAAGATCAGCGATGGAAAAGGAATATAAAACTCACAATGTTTCAAGTTTCAAAGCTTTTCAGGACATCATTCTCGATATTCCGACTGATCACTTTATTCTATATCGCGGACAGAACCTCGATAAGCCTTTGTTGCCGAAGATCGCGCGGTATAATTTGCCGGATGCCGATGCAACAGAACGTGAAATGCTTGCAGACTTTCAACAACGGAGCCTTCACCTGATCGATCATTATCCGGGAAACTCGTGGGACTGGCTTGCCCTGGCTCAACATCACGGTATGGCTACACGTCTGCTCGACTGGACCGAGAATCCTTTGATTGCGCTTTGGTTTTCAATGACTCCCAAGATCGAAGAATTGGCTACCACCGAATACTCAGTGGTTTGGGCGTTTGACGTGCCTCGTGAAGACATCATTCACTCTACCGAAGACAAAGACCCGTTCAAAGGCCGAAATATCAAGGTCTTCAAGCCAAACCATATCACCAAAAGGATCACTTCGCAATTCGGCTGGTTTACAATTCACAAAAGCGAAACTGATTCCAGGTTCATTTCCTTCGAACAAAATCCGCACTACAGCAAGCGCCTGTTTAAAATACAAGTGCACAGCAAATGCTTTAAGGAATGTAAAAGCAGACTGCACAATTTCGGCATTAACTCGGCTTCCATGTATCCAGATATAGATGGCCTGGCAAAGCATGTGGAGTGGCTCTACCTCGAGAAATGATTAACCGATGCGACCATTAGCCAATTATGCCAACGAAGGAAAGCAATTAAAGACTTTTCCACAGGTACAAGGTTACATACGCTTCGAAGCCTTTGAATTTTCGATAAAACTTTTTGACTTCATCAAGTGTAGGCTTGCGGTGCATCTTTTTTAGATTCTTGATCGCATTATGAACCCCTGCATCTTCAAGCGGAAAGGCATCAGGATGGTGGAATGTTTTCATCAACGCGTAGTTCGCAGTCCAGTTACCAATGCCTTTGATTTTCATCAGCTGCTCTTTCGCCTCATCCAACGGAAGACCGGCCAGCCCTTCTTTTGAAAGGTCACCATTGACGAATGCTTGGGCAATCGTAACAACATATAAGCTCTTTTGCCTGGAAAATTGAAGTGGCAAGAGTACATCGTGAGAAAGTCCCGCAACTATTTCTGGTTTGGGGAACAGGTAATATGACTCATTTTCAAAATGTAGTCGTTCTCCAAAATGTCGAACAAACCTTTCCTTCAGCGTGAAGGCAAACTGTACATTGATCTGCTGTCCTAATACCGCCCAAATGATGGATTCAAAAAGATCCGGTTGCCCAACGATCCGATAGCCAAAATATTTTTCAGTGAGGCTTTTCAGGATTTTGTCTTTTGCAGCAAGTGTGTAAAACGAAGTTAGATCGGACTCTAGATCGAACCATTCTTTCACATAAGTCTTGATCGCTTTCTTTCCTTCGGCAGATGCATCTCCATTGAGCAATTCGATCCAGAGTTTTTCCTTTCCTTGTTTCACGCGGAAAAGAATTTTTTCATCGCCTGATTGGATCAACTTTATCGCTGAGTTTTCTTCAACGCGATGCAGCAATTCTCGTGGCGAGCGTTTGAGGAATTCAAAATTCAGATCATAATCAAATTCTCGGGGAACCGGCACGGAAATTTTTGGCATAAGCGTCAAAGATAGATGTTTAGGTCATTGGCGGTATTCATTTGGAGTATTTTACCTTCGACCATCGAAATAGCAAGAATCGGGTTTTTGACGAGGAGGCCTCGCGCGATCTTTCGGCATGATTGCTCTTGAAACTATTGGCTGGAAAGAAACCTTTGACGCTTTAAATGACAACGGTTATGCCCGATTGAAAAATGTGCTTTCTATCGAGGAATGCACAGAGTTGAAAAACCTCTACGATGATTCGTCAAAATACCGTAGCGTGATTTCCATGGAACGATATCGTTTTGGAAAAGGCGAATACAAATATTTTGGTTACCCCTTGCCCGAAGTCCTGCGGAAATTGCGAAATGAATTTTATCCGCCTCTTGCTGTGCTTGCGAATGAGTGGATGACCAAGCTCGGCCTTTCAACGCAGTATCCTGCTCAGCATCATGATTTCATTCAGCAGTGCGAGCAACACGGTCAAACCAGACCAACGCCCCTCATCCTCCGATACACCCAGGAAGGTTTCAATACACTTCATCAGGACCTGTACGGTGAAATATATTTTCCTTTCCAGGTTGTGATCATTTTAAGCGAAAAGGGAAAGGATTATGATGGGGGTGATCTTGTATTTGTCGAGCAACTGCCGCGCGCCCAGTCGCGAGCCGAGGTAGTAACGCCATCGCTTGGTGATGCAGTGATCTTCACCACTAACTTTCGTCCGGTTCGTGGTTCGAAGGGATTCTATCGCGCGAAGATGAAGCATGGTGTGAGCCGCATAACGCGGGGCGAGCGTTTTGCACTTGGAATTATTTTTCATGACGCCAGTTGAGAGTATCACAGCAGGCAATGAGCTGTGAGGTTAATGCTTTTTTGCAAGTCGAATTCAAGGGATACGTGAATTTCTTAGCAATATTTTTCCTACTGCCTGCTTAATGAGCAAGTATCAGGTTGAACAACGATTAAAATGAAGGGAACTTCGACCTATAATTAAACTAAATTTGTATGGTGGCAACAGAATCACACATCAACTATCAACGTATCGAGCAGGCAATTCGCTACCTCGAGCAAAACGTTTCGGCTCAACCCGACCTTGATGAGGTTGCTGAGAAGGTGCATTTAAGCCCCTTTCATTTTCAGCGCATTTTTTCTGAATGGGCAGGGATAAGCCCGAAAAGGTTTCTGCAGTACCTCACTGTAGATTTTTTGAAGGGCAAGCTTCAACATTCAAAAAATTTGATCGAGGCGGCCGAACTTGCGGGCCTTTCAAGTCAGTCGCGTGTATACGACTTATTTACCACACTCGAGGCTATGACTCCGGACGACTATAAGAAACACGGTGCGGGAATCCGGATCTCCTATGGATTTCATCCAACTCCGTTTGGCATCGCGCTGCTTGGTGTGACCGATCGCGGAATCTGTTGGCTGTCATTTCTTCAGCAAGACGAAGATGTTCGACATGCGATTGATGAAATGAAAGATTTCTGGAATAATTCGGTGTTCCAGGAAAATCGCGATCTCACCGAAGCTTTTGCTGAAAAGATTTTTTCAGGAGCAACAACAAAAAAACTCCATGTGTTGGTGAAGGGTACAAACTTCCAGGTGAAGGTGTGGGAAGCATTGCTTCGGATCCCGATTGGCGATGTCACTACTTACGCTCAAATTGCGGAATCGATTGGTAACCCAACAGCGTTGCAGGCTGTCGGCTCTGCCGTAGGGTCTAATCACATTGCTTATCTCATTCCTTGCCATCGCGTTATTCGCAAAGATGGCATTCTTGGTAACTATCGTTGGAGTTCTGCGCGCAAAAAAGGTATCATTGGATGGGAAATGGCAACGTTTGAAACGCCTAACAAGCATTAGTTTCAATAAAAAAATGATCGAAAGAACAACCAACGCTTGCAACTGAGAAAAAAATGCGTTTATCTTTATCACAACAAGAACACGAAATGAAAGCGATCAGCAACACATTCTTTTATTTTTATTATTTCTTTAAGACCCGAACGGGACTTTAAGAGTGGTGTGTTGTTGACAAACAAATAAACTCAAGGTCCCGGTAAAACGGGACTTTTTTTTTGACATCACTTTTGGCTCAAATTGAAAACGAATATGGCGGTGACCATAAAAGAACAGACGAGAAATTCTCACACACGAAGTGCCGATACTTCAAACGCGGAGCGTGTGCGCGTTGCGATCCAGGGAATCGCCACCAGCTTTCATGAAGTGGCCGCGCTTTCCTATTTCAGGGAAGAGATCACAACGGTGGAATGCCTCACCTTTCACGAATTGTGCGAGAAACTGAAGAACGGTGACGCGGACTATGCGATAATGGCCATCGAGAATTCCATTGCCGGAAGTATTCTGCCTAACTATTTCTTACTGCAAAGTTATCACTTCAGCATTATCGGTGAGCTTTACCTCCCAATTCACATGCATCTGCTTGCATTGCCTGGCGTGAAGCTTGGAGACATCAAGACAATTGAATCTCACCCCATGGCTATACGCCAGTGCTCGGAGTTCATTCATGATCTCCGTGGCGTGGAGATCCGCGAAAGCGATGATACTGCTTTGTCGGCCAAGCGCGTTCGTGAATTGAATCTTACAACCACCGCTGCAATAGCGAATGAGTACGCAGCCAAGAAATATGATCTTGACATTCTCGAGAAGCGAATTGAAACGCATAAAAAGAATTTTACAAGATTCCTCGTGTTGTCAAAGCGCGCTGACTTTACCGATGAAAGCAACAAGGCTTCTATCAGCTTCGAGGTAGCGAATGAAGTAGGAAGCCTCGCGGAAGCATTGATGATCTTTAAGAATTGCGGCATCAACCTCACGAAGATCCAATCGATCCCCATAATTGGAAAGCCCAGCGAGTACTCCATTCATGTTGATGTAGAATGGACATTGAGAAAAAATTATGATGACGCACTGCGCCAGGTGTTGCGTCAGGTGAAGAACCTGAACATTCTTGGTGAGTACAAAAAAGCAAAGATCGAATATAAATAGCACCATGATCAGAACAGCGAAACGAATTGCGAACGTAGAAGAATATTACTTCAGCCGGAAGCTTGCGGAAGTACGCTCGCTGGATTCACCAGAGTTACGTGTAATCAACTTGGGTATTGGAAGTCCGGATCAGGCTCCTTCGGAAAATGCAGTTGACGCGTTGGTTACTTCAGCCAGAAATCGCGCCAACCATGGCTATCAGAGTTATAAAGGAATCCCGCAATTTCGTCAAGCGATTACTGATTTCTACCACAATATATATAGAGTGAAGCTGGAGGCCGAGAATTCGATCTTGCCGCTCATGGGATCGAAGGAAGGGATCATGCACATTGCGATGGCATTTGTGGATGAAGGTGACGAAGTACTCATTCCCGATCCGGGTTACCCGACATATTCTTCGGTCGCTAATTTGGTTGGCGCGAAGCTGCGCCCCTATGTACTTCGCGAAGAACTGAATTGGAAGATCGACATCGAAGCACTGAGGAAACAGGACCTTTCAAGCGTGAAAATAATGTGGGTGAACTACCCGCACATGCCTACCGGAACAACAGCA
>CBHROW010000297.1:0-6929 GCA_966080355.1 uncultured Chryseosolibacter sp. | reverse complement strand
ACTTTCAAGTCTGCTTATGCTCCTTTACGCTGGGCCACTTCAAATGCTTTACGATCGGGGATTTCTCCGGTACATCAGCTACCGCGATTCGGAAATTCTCCGCATGATATACTTCGCTGTCAGGGATGAGCATTGGAAGACCTGCGATCATGAGATCAGAAATGAGCACCGCGATATTTCTTGGGAGACATTCCGCATCGAGTACGACTGCTATCATAGCCTAAATGGTGAGCAATTGATGAAGTGGCATACTGTGATCGAGGGCCGGCCGAATTGTTCTGTCACGTTCACCATTCAAGGCGAGGTTTTGCATGATCACCTGAAAAACCGCGCGGGCTTTTGTATCCTCCACCCCATCGAGCCGCTGGCTGGAACAACAGCGCAACTCACGCATGCAGATGGAAAAATTTCCACTTCAAATTTTCCGGTACTGGTCGCAGCCGACAATCCGTTCAAGAATATTCAAAAGTTGAGATGGACACGCGACTCTCGTGAATTTGAGCTTTCCTTCGAGGGCGACATCTTTGAAACGGAGGATCAGCGCAACTGGACAGACGCCTCCTACAAAACTTTCTGCACGCCCTCCAACTTGCCCATCCCGGTGAAAATGAAGAAGGGCGCAAAAGTTTGGCAAAGAATTTCTTTTAAACCCATCGAGCATCTCCCGCCTATTCCGACACCATCGCGAGTCATCGTTCAGCTTGAAAAAAGCGAGCAAGCATCCAGGCTCCCCTTGATTGGAACGGGGCACAGCACCAACGCACAGCTAAACAATTTTGCATTGAAGAACCTTCAATCACTGAACCTGGATCACTATCGCGTGGATGTAATGCCATCAAAGGAAAACTGGGTTTCAGATTTTTCATTCGCCTGCGAACAGTCAACCGCACTCAACCTTCCTTTAGAAATTGTACTGCACCTCACCGAAAGGTTCGAAGAAGAGATCCAAAAATTAGCGATGCTTATTCATCAGAATCGCCTTCGGGTCAAGTATCTTCTCCTGGTAACCGTTGGCAAGCCGGTGACTGACCCACGGGTTGTTGCGTGGGTGCCGGCCATCAAGAAGCAAATTCCGAATGTCGCTGTCGGAGCAGGAACAGACGAGCATTTTAAAGATATCAATCGCAATCACATTGTTACTCAGGACGTGGACTTCGTTTCGTTCGCCATACATCCGCAGGTCCACCAGTGCGATGACCTGACGCTCATTGAAAATATTGGAGGACAATATTATGCGGTCAATTCAGCGCGCGAAAAATATCGCGGTACGTCCGTTCATGTCTCGCCAGTAACGCTCGGTTCAAGAAAAAATCGGAAAGACGACCCACGCTACAAGACGGATTTTGCCAAGGTATGGACTTTCGGCTCCTTGCTCAACCTCGCGAAGGCCGGAGCCGAGGCAGCTACTATTTTTGAAACGATTGGCGCCAGCGGGCTTGTCAGCGAAGAATCTACTTATCCCGTGTTCGATCTGCTAAAAGAAATTCTCCCGTATCGAGGTGCCGAAATGATCACCTTAGAAACATCACATCCGTTGTGGGTGAGCGCGTGCATCTTTAAAAAGGGAAATCATCAAACCTTGTGGCTGGCAAACTATACTGACGATCTTCAAACGGCACAGCTGGGGCGGCAGGAATTCCAACTTCAGCCGTACTCCGTTCAACATTTCAACCTAAACAGTCCGTAGAAGCTTGAGTTGTTGCTTCAACTGGTGAAGATGATCGTTTGCATCTTTGATCTTTGCATTAAACTCTTCGCGAACGCTTTCCGCGTTTTTGGAGCGTCCGAAAAATTCGAGATTATTCTTCCAAAGTGCAATGTCGTTTTCCACTTTAGTGATCTTCTTCCGTATAGCCAGTTCCTTTTGAAAGATCTTCTTATCAGCCATAGGATCTTTTTTCAGATCGCTGAGCTGGTTTTCAAGAAGAAGTCTGCTCTTCTCGTCTTCATTGATACCGGGAATTGCATCAACAAATTTCTCTACGGCTTCGTGATACCTGTTCTTGATCGTTGTGATGTCTTTGCGTGGAACGAAGCCGATGCTGTTATAACGATCCTGCAAGTCGTGTAAAAGATCTGCCGAAGCAGTGTTGTCTGTTAAATGCTTCTCGAGCTCTTCGATGATCGCTGTCTTCACGTTGAGGTTATCGATCTGCTCCTGCTCCACTCTTCCCTGCTGGCCTCTGCGTTGTGAAAAGAAATAGTCACAGGCGTCTTTGAATTCCTTGAAAACCTTTTCGCGAAACTTCTCGGGAACGGGGCCAACATCCTTCCATTTTTGCTGCAAGGTTTTTAGTTCATTCGAAGTCTTTTCCCAATCCTGACTTTCTTTCAACTCCAGTGCTTTTTTCACCAGATCGTTCTTCAGCTGGAGGTTCTGCTCGCGTTCTTCATCCAACTTCTTAAAGAATGTATTTTTGTTGTTGAAGAACGTCTTGAATGCAGTCCAGAATTTCTTGTTCACTTCTTTTGCTTTTGCACGAGGCAAACCACCGATGGCTTCCCAGCGCTTCTGAAGTTCAAGAATTTCCTTTGTCTTCTCGTTCCACTCTTTTATCCGGTCGGTGTGGAAAGATGTGAATGCCTGAGCCTCATCACCCAGCTTATTTTTCAGTTCGTAGTTCGCATTGAGATCCTGCTGAAGCTTTTGCAAATAAACATCACGTCTGGCGTAGACCGCATCAGAGGCAGCTTTGAACCGTTGCCATACGGCTTCCTTATCTTCAATGGGAACCGGGCCGATGTGTTTGAATTCATGATGCAGTTCGTTCAACTCCCGAATGGCATCTTTGATCATCTCCACATTCGCCAGTTTTTCGGCACGGTTGCAGAGTTCGAGCTTGGCTTCAAGGTTTTTCTTGCGATCGAGTTCCTTGAGCTCAAAGTAAATGCTCTGATTATCGTAAAAGCGATCAACGAGTGCATGATAACTCGCCCACAATGTTTTTGCCTGAGCTGCAGGCACCGGACCGATCGCTCGCCACGCTTTTTGTAACTCTTTGAACTGATCGAACTGGTGCGTATTGTCTTGCTGATCGGCCAGGTCGCGGAGTTTTTCGATCAGCTCTTGTTTCTTGCGCAGGTTGTCGTTCTTTTGTTCTTCCTGGTCGCGCAAAAATTGTTGTCTGCGATCGCGTATCAGCCGTGCGTTGGCATCAAAAGCGATGTCTAGTTCATCGGGTTTATATTCAAAATCTTCGGCAACGCCACCGGAGCTGGTAAATTTTTGTAATGCCTGATTGCGATCTCTTTCACGAAGCTCATCATACAAAGGCTTCACTTCACGAAGAACTGCTTCCGTCTTTTGATGATTGCTGTCTTTAATGAGGTCTTTAACAACGTCAACCAGCTGCGCTTTCGAAAAGCTGCTGTAGTCAACGTGCTTGTGTTCTTCCTCGATCTCTTCAGTGTGCTCGTCATGCTCGGCAAGATCGATTTCCGACTGAATGGCACTTCGGCTATTGTGGGTATTTTCCAACCCTGCACCCTGATCCTGCATGGGATCAAGCTCTCGTTTATCTCTTTCCATGGTCAATGAATCCATTACAACTTCAATATTCGCTAATTTAAGAAAATTGACTAATTCAATCTCGGGTCTGTGGGGTAATTGGAGTAAACCGAAAACCTACCGCCCATTGCGTCCAACGCTTTTTTCCACATCAATTGCGAATCGGTTTCGAACAACAGCTGCTCGGTTACAAAATCACAAACGATCCACGAATCCTGTTCTAACTCTGCGTCAAGTTGTCCAGGTCCCCAGCCGCTGTATCCCAGAAAAAAACGAATATCATTGGTAGAGACCTGACGTGTATCACACTGGCTCAAAAGCGTTTCGAAATCTCCCCCCCAATACACGTTAGCGGCAATTTCCACCGCATTTTGCAGTTGGGTGTTGCGGTGAATGAAGTGTAATGTATCCTGCTGCACCGGTCCGCCAACAAAAACGAAACTTTCAATCGATGTGATGTCCTCCATGACTTCGTTTACTTTAAGAATCGAGGGCTTGTTCAGCACAAAGCCGAAGGAACCCTCCGCGTTGTGTTCGCATAACAGCACAACAGTACGTTCGAAATTCGGATCGGGCAAAAACGGTTCTGATATCAGTAGTCTTCCTTTCTCCGGAGCAATCTTATTCTTGTAATTGAAAAAATCCATGCTATCAGGGGTAGATTTTCCGCAAACCGTACGGAATGATAGGAAGATTAAACGGACTTTCTTCGAAAATCTGCATAAAATACTTCGCTGTCATCGATGCAAATCTTTTTTCTTCGATAAATTTCGTGCCCGACCCGTGAATTGAAGAATTTTCACCAAGTCGGAGACATTTTAGTATGCAAAAAAATATAGCTGACCTCCGCAAAGAATATTCGAGATCTTCTCTCGATACTTCAAACATATTCCCAAACCCAGTCCAACAATTTGAAAAGTGGTTTGATGAAGCATTGTCGGCAGGTATTTCCGAACCGAATGCCATGCATCTGGCAACAGTGAATGAGAATGGCAAACCATCATCGCGTATCGTACTGCTGAAAGGCATCGACAATGGAAAATTTATTTTCTACACCAACTACCAGAGTAAGAAGGGAAAGGAGATCGAACAAAATCCCGCATGCGCATTGACATTCTTTTGGCCTGACATTGAGCGCCAGGTCAGGGTTGAAGGCGTGGCTGAACGTGTGGACGCAAAAATGTCGGACGATTACTTTCACAGCCGACCTCGGGGTTCACAGATCGGTGCATGGGCTTCGCCACAAAGTACGATCATCAAAGACCGTGAGATCCTGGAAGCACGCGCATCACAGCTTGAGAAAAAATTTGAAAACGAAAAAGTATTGCCAAGGCCGAATCAGTGGGGAGGATACGCGATCGATCCGTTGATGATAGAATTCTGGCAAGGAAGGGCCAGCCGACTTCATGACCGGATCGTGTTTACGAAAGTGGATGGGACGTGGAACATTCATCGTTTAGCCCCTTAAATTTTGATGTGCAAATGAGTCGATGTGCAAATGTGCAAATTATTTGGAACTGATCATTTGCACATTGACCAATTTGCACATCTGCACGTTAAATTAGATCGGTAATCATTCGCACGCCCGGATACCTCCTCACCGTAAATCCTTCTCCGTACGTTGCTCCGATCGCGTGGCCGAATTCAATTCCGCGAGCCTCTACCATCTTGAGAAAACCGGGTTTGGAGATATATGTTTCAGGCTCCGTGCTCTTGGGATCGAAAAATTGGCTGGCAAAAGCGCTGATCGCTTTCATTTTCGTTTCCCATGATTCTGAAACATCAACGATGAAATCTGGTTCGATCAATTGACTTTGTATATAATGATACACGGCCGAGGGACGCCATGGCCCTTGCTTGTTCCCATGTTCGTCAACGGTCTCGATCTTAGCCAAGCCTGAAAGGAATGTTGCATCGTAGGCGAGTTGTGCGCCCTTGCTGTGGTCGATGTGGCGATCGTATATGGCATTGGCAAGGATGATCGAAGGCTGATATTTACGGATGCTTTGAATCACCATCTGTTGGCTTTGCTCGTTGCTTTGATAGAAACCATCGCGAAGATGAAGGTTCTCACGAACAGAAACGCCAAGTATTTTCGCAGAGGCAGCAGCTTCTTTCGAACGTATTTCCGGAGTACCGCGCGTGCCAAGTTCACCGAGCGTGAAGTCGATGATACCAACTTTTTTTCCTGCAGCAGTGTGCTTGGCGATCGTGGCGCCTGCTCCGAGTTCAGCATCGTCAGGGTGTGCGGCAAGTACGAGGATGTCGAGTTTCATGAGATAGACTTCATCTGACGACTTCCGGTCGTCTGACGAATAAAAAGTTGAACATGGTACTCGTCAGACCACCGGAAGTGGTCGGACGAGGAAATGAAGCTATGCTACTTCAAGTTCTTTTGCTACCAGGAATTTCTCAGCATCGAGTGCACCCATGCAGCCTGTGCCTGCAGCAGTGATGGCCTGGCGATATACCTTATCGGCAGCGTCACCTACGGCAAACACGCCTTGGATGTTTGTTTTGGTTGAACCCGGCTGAACCTTGATGTAACCGGTCTCATCCATTTCGATATAGTCTTTGAAGATATCGGTATTCGGTTTGTGGCCGATTGCCAGGAAGAATCCCTGAACGTCAAGCACCTTCTTTTCGCCCGTCTTATTGTTCACGATCCTCGCCCCCGTTACTTCATTTCCGTTGCCGAGAATTTCTTCGGTTTCTGTGTTCCAGTGAATTTCAATATTCGGGGTGTTGAACACGCGTTGCTGCATGATCCTGGAAGCGCGCATCTCGTCACGCCTTACGATGAGATGGACTTTCGTGCAGAGCTTCGCGAGATACGTTGATTCTTCTGCTGCTGAATCGCCAGCACCAACCACTGCAACTTCGCGACCGCGATAAAAATACCCATCGCAAACGGCACAAGCAGAAACGCCCTTGTTCGCATAGGCAGTTTCTGATGGAATGCCCAAATACTTCGCGGTGGCACCTGTCGCAATGATGACTGATTCAGCAATAAGCTTTTGTTTTTCATCAACAACAACCGTGTGCGGCCATGACGAAAAATCCACTGCAGTGACCAGGCCGTAGTTTATCTTAGTTCCAAAGCGTTCGGCCTGCTTTTGCAAATCGACCATCATCTCGGGGCCGTTAACACCATTCGGATAACCCGGAAAATTCTCAACATCGTTCGTGATCGTAAGCTGACCTCCCGGCTGACCGCCTGTATAGAGAACGGGTTTCAGTCCTGCACGGGCTGCATAGATCGCTGCTGTATATCCGGCCGGGCCGGAGCCAATAATTAGTACCTTGATCGCTTCAGTGCTCATGTCCTGTAGTAGTGGTTTTGAATTCGCGGATAAAATAAAGGGTCTGCTAGAGACCCTTCAAAACAATGCTGAAAATAAATATTATTAACCGAGGTAAG
>CBHROW010000296.1:0-6977 GCA_966080355.1 uncultured Chryseosolibacter sp. | reverse complement strand
AATCCCGCAAAAGAGTAAGAGCCGATGATACCTCCCGCAAGAACAATGATAGGAAGCACAGTCGATTCCATTCCTACCGAAAGACCTCCGATAATATTTGTGGCGTGACCAGTCCCTGATTGTTTGATGATAGAAAGTACGGGGCGCTTGCCCATGGCAGTGTAATACTCGGTGATCATACTCATCAATGTTCCGACTACGAGGCCTATGAGGATCGCGATGTACACATCGTTAGAAGTGAAAGTAACACCGCGGTGGCTGAGCGTTTCCGGAAGAAGATAGGTTACTGCGAAATAAGATGCGATCGCTGTTAAAATGATCGATGACCAGTTACCGATATTCAATGCACCCTGTACGCTGTCAGTTTCATTTTTGATGCGAACGAACCATGTTCCAACGATGGAGAAGATCAGGCCCAGACCCGCGATCAGCATCGGCAAAAGGATCGGTGACAGTCCTCCAAAGTTATCGCTCGAGGCATCGATCTCCTGGCCCAACACCATGGTAGCAAGGATAGTCGCTACATAAGATCCGAAAAGATCGGCACCCATCCCTGCCACATCGCCTACATTGTCTCCAACGTTATCTGCAATAGTTGCCGGGTTGCGTACATCGTCCTCAGGAATTCCGGCTTCAACTTTTCCAACGAGATCTGCACCTACATCGGCAGCTTTCGTGTAGATACCTCCACCCACACGAGCGAACAAAGCGATCGATTCAGCACCGAGCGAGAAACCAGCCAATACTTCAATGGCGCGCTTCATTTCAAGACCCGTTATCGCAGCGCCTTCCGGAACAAACAATTTGAAAAATACTATGAACAAGCCACCAAGCCCTATTACAGCGAGGCCCGCAACTCCGATACCCATGACAGAGCCTCCGGTAAACGAAACTTTGAGCGCGTTCGCCAGGCTTGTACGGGCTGCATGTGTTGTACGCACGTTTGCTTTTGTGGCGATCTTCATACCGATATATCCGGCAGTAGCCGACAACACGGCACCGATCAAAAACGCAACGGCAATGATCGGATGAGAGTCTTCAACGAGGGTGCCTGACCATCCGAGAAGAATGGCTGCAATCACTGCAAAGTAACCCAGTATTTTCCATTCGGCTTTTAAAAAGGCCATCGCACCTTTGGCGATATACCCGGCTAGTTCCTGCATGTTGGCTTCTCCGGCATCTTGTTTTGTAACCCATGCCGACTTGATCGCCATCGCGATTAGTCCCACAACACCGAACGCGGGGATGAGATAAAGAATACTGTTCATTTGAGCTTGATTATTTTGAAGTCTGGTTTACTCGTGAAAAAACCATGTCCGGAATACGGAATGGTTTAAAAATTTGCGCAAAGATATAACAACTAATAAAACGGCCAAAAAAGCTGACTTTTAAGTATTTTGCTCCGATCAGATCCCGAACATCTGCCGAAGGGCTATCCACAGACTTTTCTTTTTTGTGTCATCGAGCACAGACGGATCATCGGCCTGGATCACACAAAAACCTTGTGCCTGGGTGACCTCGTATGGCTTCATCGAAGACTGGCTTCCGAAGACGAGAATTTTGTTTGCTTTAAGGGCTGCTAGAGCGTCATCGGTCACAGATGCCAGTTGAAGTATCTGAACGGAATTGAGGTCGAGCTTCACCGAGCCGAGGATTTTTCCGATCAGGACCTTGTCGTCTGCTGAGTAAGTTTCCCATGAACGGGAGATCACCACAACTACCCGGGCAGGAATGTTGTAAAGCTCTTCGCTGAAGAGATGCGTTAGGGGAGAGTTGCTCACGCTTTCGTTTCTTTAATGTCGAAGATCGATCTCAACTCATTGGCTTCCGATGGTTTCATCCGGTTGCCGAGGATCAATCGAAGCTGACGTCTGCGAAGGGCACCTTCATACATCGCTTTTTCTTCATCGGTTTCCGGTTCTACTTCCGGTACATCGATCGGGCGGCCGGAACCATCCACTGCAACAAAAGTAAAGTATGCGCTATTGCTCTCCATTTTTTTACCCGAGGGAATATCTTCCGCATCTACATCGATCCGCACTTCCATAGAAGAGTTGAACGCCCTTGTAACTTTCGCTTTCAACGTTACAACGTTTCCCAATAAGATCGGATGACGAAACGATATGTTGTCGACAGAGGCGGTGACAACAATTCTGTTTGAGTGTTTCTGTGCTGCAATGGCCGACACGATGTCCATCCAGTGCATCAGTCTTCCACCCATCAGGTTATTGAGCGTGTTGGTATCGTTGGGAAGCACGAGCTCGGTCATGCTCACAAATGATTCGCGGGGATATTTCTTTTTCTTCGACATAAGAGTTTCTGATTTGCAGTTTCTGATTTCTGATTGGTAGTCCTACGCTAGGTATTCACGATAACGTGATCAGAAATCGTAAACCAGAAAATTAGAAATTGAATTTCCAACGTTTGCAATCGACTACTAACCGTTAGTTCGCACAAAAATCAGAAAAAATACTTTGCAAACAACCGCAGTGTTTCATTATTTCGGTCCATCATCATGAAAGCAGGAAGAAGCATACACCATGTTATCACAGTCGCCAGCGCGATCGTGACTTCTTTTATTCCTGCTACAACAACTACCACAATCATTACGGGGTAACCCGTCTATAACTTTTATCCCAGCCGTATTCGATCATGTCCATTTCCAGGAAATGTGAGCGTTGATCTTCTTCTTCATCATCTAATCGAAGTAAAAATGAAAGTGTTAAAATTCGGTGGCTCATCGGTAGCCACTCCTGAAAGAATACAAGCGGTAGTTGATATCGTAAAACCTTACTTGTCAACCGATGTCGCGATCGTGTTTTCGGCATTTGGTGGCGTGACTGATCAGCTCATTCAAGTGAGTAAGCTCGCGCTTGAAGGGAATGCCGACTATAAAATTATACTCGAGCAACTTCAAAAGCGCCATCTCGAAGTAGTTCGGCAACTCATCAGTGTCCACAAGCAAAGTTCGATCCTTGCACAGGTCAAGATCACCATCAACGAGCTCGAAGATGTTTTACATGGCGTGTTCCTCGTGAAAGAGAGAACACCTCGCACGCTGGACTACGTCATGAGCTTTGGCGAACGTCTTTCCGCCTACATCATCGCAGCGGTGATGAAAGATCGCGGTTTGAGTGTAAGCTATCTCGATGCAAGAACCGTGATCCGCACAGACAACCAGTTCGGACATGCACGTGTGGACTTTGAAAAAACCAATAAACTTATCGCTGATCATTTTAAACACCACACGGAGGTTCAAATTGTCACAGGCTTCATCGCTACAGCTGAAAGTGGAGAAACGACTACTCTCGGTAGAAGTGGTTCCGACTACACGGCAGCAATTTTTGCGGGAGCGCTAAACGCAACCGACCTCGAGATCTGGACCGATGTCGATGGAATGATGACCGCAGATCCGCGCCTGGTAAAGAAAGCATTCACTGTTCCTCAAATGAGTTATGAGGAGGCGATGGAGCTTTCACACTTTGGGGCAAAAGTGATTTTTCCCGCAACGATGCAGCCGGCCATGGTGAACAAGATTCCCATTTGGATCAAGAACACATTCAATCCAACGTTCAAGGGAACGGTAATTCACGCAGAGTCGACCAACGGAAAGATCATCAAGGGAATTTCTTCGATGAATGGCATCAGCTTGCTGAATATCCAAGGAAGCGGATTGCTTGGGGTGGTCGGTTTTTCGATGCGATTGTTTGCAACGTTGGCCCGCGAAAAGGTGAACGTCATCCTGATCAGTCAGGCCTCGTCAGAGCACTCGATCTGTATCGCGATTGAGAGTCAATTGGCTGACGCGGCAAAACGGGCGATTGAAAAAGAATTTATCAATGAGATCCGTAACGAAGAAGTTGATGAGGTGCAGGTACAACAGGGGTTGGCCATCGTAGCCGTAGTTGGAGATGGAATGAAACATACCCCCGGCACGAGTGGGCGGATGTTTGCAGCACTTGGGAAAAATGGGGTTAACGTATCAGCAATTGCACAAGGATCTTCGGAGCGAAATATTTCAGCAGTGGTTCGCCAGCAAGACGTGTCGAAAGCGCTTCACGCGCTGCATGAGGCATTTTTTCTTTCAGATCGAAAAGTCCTTAATCTTTTTATCGTTGGCACAGGGCTGATCGGCAATGCTTTGGTTGACATGGTGGATGAACAGTTTTCAAAACTTGCCAGCGACAACGCGCTCGAGATTAACGTCATTGGAATCGCGAATAGCAAAAAGATGTTTTTTAAAGAAGACGGATTGCCACTCAAAACTTGTGTGAGTGAAATGAAATCAAAAGGCGATGCGATGCATATGAAAGCTTTTGCAGAAAAAATGGTCGCATTGAATCTGCCAAACAGCATTTTTGTCGATTGTACCTCAAGTGAAGAGGTGACGGATTTTTATGAATCGATTTTGTCTGCGAACATTTCAATAGTGACGCCAAACAAGAAAGCCAACTCTGCCTCTCAATCGAGATACGACACGCTGCGTAAAACTTCCATGAAACGCGGGGCGAAATTTTTATATGAAACCAACGTTGGTGCAGGGTTGCCGGTGATCAATACATTGAACGACTTGTTATTGAGTGGCGATAAGGTAATAAGTATAGAAGGAGTTCTCAGTGGTACGTTGAATTTTATTTTCAGTTCGTTCACAGAAGGAAAGAAATTCAGTGAAGTGGTGAGGGAGGCCAAAGCCAAAGGCTACACCGAACCCGATCCACGCGATGACCTGAGTGGCATGGATGTGGCGCGCAAGATCCTGATCCTCTCGCGCGAAACCGGCTTGAACCTTGAACTCAGTGATATCAAAGTACAGAACCTCGTTCCTTCCGATTGTGCGGGCGACATCAGTGTCGATAAATTCTTTTCGAACCTGGAGAAGCATGACAGTGCATTCGAAAAATTGCGAAAGGATGCGTGCGCAAAAAACGAAAAACTGCGATACAAAGCGGTGCTGCAAAACGGTGAAGTGAAAGTTGAACTCGGTGCGGTGAACCATGAGCATCCGTTCTACAGTTTGTCAGGCAGCGATAATATTATTTTGCTGACTACAGAGCGTTATCACGACAGGCCAATGGTCATCACGGGCCCGGGTGCAGGTGCAACTGTTACAGCTGCCGGAGTTTTTGCCGACATCATTAGAATTGGACATTATGCGAAATAGCAAGCTCGCCATTTGATGTTGGCTGTTGGCCTTTTGGGCTCAAACAAACTTCCTTTGCCAACGGCCAACGGCTAATAGCCAAAAGTTTCAACTTGATACAGGTGAACTAACAAATTTTGACGAACAACATTAACCAAGTACTCTTTGTGAAATCAATAAAAGCATTTGCTCCCGCGACTGTCGCCAATGTTTCATGCGGCTTCGATGTTTTCGGCTTTGCCGTAGAGCAACCTGGAGATGAAGTTGAGCTAACATTGACCAATGGTGAAGGCGTTGTTATTCGCGACATTGTTGGTGATGACGGAAGATTGCCACGCGAACCTGAAAAAAATACTTGTGGTGTCGCAGTCATGGCGATGCTCAAGGCGTTGGACAGCGATCAGGGTATTGAGATCACACTCCGAAAAAATCTTCCGCTGGGTAGTGGGATGGGCTCGAGTGCCGCCAGTGCCGCAGCCGCTCTTGCAGGACTCAATCACTTGCTGAACGAACCATTTTCAAAACATGAACTTCTGCCGTTCGCGATGGAGGCTGAGCGTGTTGCCTGCGGTTCTGCGCATGCGGACAACGTTGCACCCTCGCTTCTTGGCGGTTTTGTGTTGATCCGAGGGTACAGTCCGCTTGATGTGGTCAGCATTCCCACGCCCGAGAATTTGTTTTGCACTTTGATCCATCCACACCTTGAATTGAAAACGTCTGACTCGCGGCAAGTGCTGCGCAACTCAATACCGTTGAAAGATGCTATCACACAATGGGGAAACATCGCTGGGCTTGTAGCTGGTTTGATGAAACCTGACTTTGGCTTGATCGGAAGGTCACTTAAAGACGTAGTTGCCGAACCCGTCCGCAGTCTTCTTATTCCAGGTTTCGATATTGTGAAAGAAAAGGCGATCGAAGCAGGCGCATTAGGCTGCGGGATCTCCGGTTCAGGTCCAACGATATTTGCCTTGAGCACCGAGCGCGAACTGGCCCTGCGCATTGGAAAGAAAGTTCAGAAGGAGTTTCTCAACTATAAGCTGGAAAGCGAGATATACGTATCGCGCGTAAACACGAAAGGCGCACGGGTCGTCTGACCTTATAGGCAGTGGTCTACGACAAAAAACAAAAATGCAGCAACCGAAATGAATTACTACTCAACCCGAAACAAGAATGTGAATGTCACATTGCGCGAGGCAGTGATCCGCGGTCTCGCCCCAGACAATGGTCTGTATATGCCAGCGCGCATTGATCGGTTGCCCGATTTGTTTTTCAAAACGCTCAGCGAAATGACGTTTGAAGAGATGTCATTTCACGTAGCGCAACATCTCCTGGCTGATGAGTTGCCTCCGGCAGAGCTCTCACGAATGATACGGCACACGATCACCTTTGATGCACCCCTTGTGGAGATTGACCACGATGTATTTGCTTTGGAGCTTTTTCACGGGCCAACGTTAGCGTTCAAAGATTTTGGGGCGCGATTTATGTCGCAGCTGCTGGGCTATTTCGCAAAAGAAGAAGAAAAGGAGATCGTTATTCTCGCGGCAACATCAGGTGACACGGGGAGCGCAGTTGCAAATGGTTTTTTCGGTGTGGAAGGAACGCGTGTAGTCGTGCTCTATCCGAAAGGTAAAGTGAGCGACATCCAGGAGAAACAGTTTACTACGCTGGGCCAGAACATCATCGCAATTGAAATCGATGGAACGTTCGATGACTGTCAGCGACTCGTCAAGCAGGCGTTTCAAGATCAGGACCTTCGGCAAAATTATTTCCTGACTTCCGCAAACTCCATCAACATTGCGCGGCTTATTCCACAGTCGTTTTATTATTTCTATGCTTT
>CBHROW010000295.1:0-6980 GCA_966080355.1 uncultured Chryseosolibacter sp. | reverse complement strand
GCATGACCTGTGTTTTGATGACACAAATCTATGCTGGCCGGCAACCGCGCAAATCGGAGCAAATTCGGGATTTTAGAAACCAGGCCCTTGATTAAACCAAGGGAAAACCCTTGGTGGTTTAGTCGTCTGGCCACTTTAGCTGGTCTGACGACTACTGGCGCTTAGAGAAATGATTGCGATCTGCAGAAAAGCTAAAGGCCAGGGTGTAAAGCTTTCCCGTCTCATCAAACTGAAAAAGGATAAGCAAATTCTTGAATGTCACAGCCTGATAGCCTGCCAGAACGGGCCGATCTTTATCAAAAAATAATTGCGGAATCTCTTTTAGATGACTTTCGTTAAACGACTCTGAAATTTTATAACCATTTATCTCGATCTCCCCTTGGAAAGTATGCGATGGTGAAAACTTGAAATTGCTGCGCACCAGGTCGAGATAGAACGAGTTGATCCGATTGCCACCGGGTGTCTGATATAGTCGCGCTCCGATGTTGTTGTAGATGTAGATCGTATACTTCCCGTCATAGGTGCGATCGTATTCACCGAAAACTCCGGTGAAATATTTTAGTTTCATCGGGTTGGGAATCAGCTTGTTGTTGATCGACAAACCCGCAGTGTCGATGCGGATAGAATGTTGGGCATAGCTTGTTGCAAAAAGGAACAATAGGGAAAGCAACAGGGCCACGTTCCGTGTGAGTCGGGGGTCGCATTTGTTAACACTGAATCTGCAGCTGCGCATTGTATTCAATGTTCGCGGTTTCCTGCCACTTTTTCAATAGTCGCGTGAGTTAGTCGTCTGACCACTCCAAGTCGTGTCTTTTCATTCACTATCCCCTCAATAGATGCCTGTGTTAGTGCAAGCGGCTCCTTTGGTATGGATAGAAGTCGATATGCTGTTTCATGTTTACAAATTTCATCGGTGCCATCCAGATATTCTCTAAAAGAGGAGTATGGCCAGTCTTCGAATGTCATGCAGAGGGATGCTTTGATCGGGTTTTGATGGATATAGTGGAAGCAATAGCGAGCGGTTTCAACGTCTGGCATCTCCACCGTCTTGTACTCCGATTGAAACAAAGAGCCGGGTTCTTCCTTCCTGATTGTTGATCGCCCTGGTGTAAGACTACTTGGAGTGGTCAGGCGACTCTTAAACCCTTCGATGTAATTCGAATACATTTCTGCAACTGCCCTGGATTGTCTTCGGAATTTACCGCCTTCAGGTAGCCGCGCGCTTCGAGGTCGACCTTAACGTACAGCAGGAAGAAGTGAATGTGATCATCAGTCGCCAAAGCGTGTTTCACCCGCTCGAGCAGGTCGACTAACGTAACCTCTCTCGAATCACTAACCTCAGAAAATATAAATTTCTTCAGTTCGTCATATTTTTTGGCGGGCATTCTGATTCCCTTTTTTCCACCGGGCTGTATCGTTTGAATAATTTCTTTCTCAACGTTGTCTCTCCATGCTACCATAAGTTTGACGCTATACTTGTTTTCTGTGTGCTCCAAAATTCTTTAAGGTTTCATTGCAGGCAAGACGAAGGGCTTTCACTCCACGCTTTGTCATCAGAACGACTTATTTATTTTGAATCACTGGCGTCTTGCCAGAAGGGTCCACAACTTCGAATGAAGGAGTTCCAGCAACGTTTGTGGTGCGGAACACCATTGCTTTTTCACCATCGATAACCTGCGTGGTGCTCAATACCAGTTTACTCAATCCATCGTAGACATTGATCTCCAGACGTTGTGCGCTTCGCGGACTCGTGATCGAAACGAGGTAGCGATTGGCGTCCAGTTTTGCTACGTGACTATACACGGGCTCAGTGTTGAGCGTTGAGATCTCCGCTATGAGTTCCTGCGATCCATCATTGATGATCACGAAATATTTTCCCGGTTTCAGGTTTTCTAAGGTCACCGGTAAGTTGAAACCCGAAGTATTTTTCACGGTGCGCGAAGCTAGGTTTTTCTGTTGACTGTCAGCGATAGTTACTTTGACATTCGATTTTTGTGAACTATGATAACGAACATCGAATGCTGAGGCCGATTTCATTTTGACCTTCAGCTTCGAAGGTGTGTTCGCGTTGCTGATGGCGGCTACTGTAGCCAGCATCAACAGGGTGAGGACTATGCGTTTCATAATTTCTTTTACGTTTTCTCACATGAACGCAAAGCAACGCGCGAAAGGTGAATGGAAAGCGATGTTACTGGTGCAATGACGGACTCCGGATGCCGAATGCCTGTTTTGTAGTCCTGAATCTTTTAGTCTTTTCCGAGCCAAGCCTTGAAATCCGTAACCCGATCAAGGCTCACGTTAACTTCCTGTCTGGACTTGGGGTTGAGATCGAGGCGCAGTTTCCCGGCTGCAACGGTATGGACCATGTGTATCGAACGAAGTGATACAATGAACTGACGGCTGATGCGGAAGAACTTCTTAGGATCGAGAAGTTGTAAAAGTTTATCAAGGCTGTAATCGACTGGAAGGGTTGTGTTGTCGAACGTCACTAAAAGAACTGTTTTCTCTTCGAGGTAAAAGTATGCGATGTCGCCTGTGAGCACTGACCTGATCTTGGTGCCGACAGTGATCATGAACCGATCTTTATATTCCATCGGCTTGCTTGATGTGAGTTGCAGGATCAACTCCCGGATGTTGGCATCTGCAGAGCTTTGGGAGTAAGCCTTTCGCAACGATTTGTATTTGTCAATGGCGGCTTTGAGCTCTTCAAAATTTATCGGTTTTAGCAGATAGTCAATGCTGTTTACCTTGAATGCTTTTACCATATACTCATCGAAGGCAGTCGTGAAGATAATGGGAAGCTGAAGGTTCAACTCGCGAATGATCCGGAAGCTGTCACCATCACCGAGGTGAATATCCATGAACGCGAGATCAACCTGGCTTTCGGAGTCGTTGGCGTGATCGTGAAACCACGAAACAGATTCTTCAACCGAAGCGAGTTCAGCAACAACATTGATCTTCGGGTCGTACTTCAGGATCTGCGATCGAAGCCGCTGTGCAGTCAGTCTTTCATCCTCGATAATGACAACGTTCATGATAGCAATGGTATTTGTACACGAAATATTCTGCTCAGTTTGATTATCTCAACCGGGTGCGCTGTGAGCAACCGATAGCGATTGATGATATTATTCAGGCCTATTCCGGTAGAGACAATGATTGGATCATTGGCTTCCCGGCTTTGTACGGGGTTCTCCACGATGAGATTTTTTTCGTCCTTTCGTATAGTTACTCGCAGCGGATCCTTGGCTGACATTTTATTGTGTTTCACGGCATTTTCAATCAGGAGCTGAAGAGTAAGCGGGGCTACCTGATATTTTGCGGCTTCGGTATCACTGATCTCGATCTTGACATCGAATTTCTCTTCAAACCGTATTTTCAACAGGAACGCGTACGAGCGAATGAAATCGAGTTCTGTTTTTAGCGAGACGCTATCATTATTCTTTTGCTCAAGAATGTAACGATATGCTTTCGACAGTTGATCGATAAACCGCTCTGAGAGATGGGCGTCTGTGTGTACCAGCGAAGATAGAATACTGAGGCTGTTGAACAGGAAGTGTGGACTCACCTGGTTTTTCAGCGCTTCGTATTGAGCGAGCGCGTTTTCTTTTTTGAGCTGCTCAGCCTGCAACTCCATATCCTTCATCCGTGCATTTGCCTTCCGGTTGAGGATGAGGTAGAAAATGGATATTGCGATGACGATGGTAAGCGCATTGTTCGTTCTTCCCAGGGCGACCCATACCAATGGAGGCAGGCCCCCGGGCGCTTGTGGTGTGAAGCGGGGACGAGGCCCTTGATAGAATTTCCATAACTCGAACGAAGCCCTGAACAAACCCTGCGACAGCAACGTGGCGACCCCCGCGATAATTATCGATAGTGCGATCGTGCCGAAGTTGACCTCGAGAAGAAAGCGAGGGCCCATCTTTTTTTCAGCCAGGTCGATGATGCGGTCCGTTGCCAGTATCAGCATCATGTAAAAAGCGAAATTGAGAAAGGCGGGAATGATGAGGATCTCGAGTGTTGTCCATAGCCTGAAGGGCAAGTTGACGTAAATCGATAAGGGATAATAAACAACAAGGACAGTAAGCGCGAGATAGAACGCTTGTGTTAAACTGATTTTACCGGGATTGGAAATCGCCATTCAGTGAAGCTACAAAGAACTTATAATATAGATGGAGAATCGATCCGGCAGCATCGGTTATTTACTTAATGACGGTAAAAAGTCGTTGAATGCCATTATATAGCTCCTGAGTTTTTCTGAAGCGAACATGTTGGTTGTATACTCACAATGATTTTCCTCCATTTTCGCAAAGGAGAATGCAAATTGAAAATTCTGATCGACTTTCCTGTTTCAGTCACCCACCACCAAACAACTGGTCATCCATTTTCCTTTTTTATTCGTCAAGAACATCCTATAGTCGACTGGGCTATGGGCGTCACTTACACGGATATATATCCACTGATCGTTTTATCAACTTGAACAAATGACCATTCACCAGGTTTGCTTTTCTCGTAATCGTAGCCGACCACATCATAGGAGAGATGGGCGAGTACACGCGACTTCTCGTCAGGCTTCTCGTACAATGGGGCGTTATTTGTGGTAATGACAAGCGTGTTAAAGTAAACATCACCATCCAGCTCCACTTCGTTTACATATGGGAAAACAAAACGGTAGAACGGGTCAGATTCGTTTTTAACAAATACTCCGCCAAGGTCAACGATCGTCCGGAGAATTGGCCATAGCTCAGAATTTCTATCTTGAGGTAGCCACTTCTGTTTAAATTTTTCAATGCCGATGCCTTCATCGAAATCGAATTTTATGTTGGGATGGAGAATGGAGAATAATTTCTGGCTGTCGCGGTTCTCGATCATCACCTTGAGTTGTCTGACAAAAGAAGTAAGCGCTGGTGACTTCGAAGAATCATCTTGAGGGGGAAATTTTCGTGGCTGCGAAAAAGCAGCAAAGGAAATCAAGAGCAATAAGATTGAGCAGGATCGCATCAATGAAACGTGTAACGGCTGCTTACCAAGTTAATCATTTTTAGAATTCTTAAGCCCGTCAATCGCTAACGTGGCAGTTCAGCGCCTCGGTCACTCTAAACTGGTTGGGCTTTTCTGTGCTGTAGTATAACTTATCAACCTCGCAAGCGCACGTTCCATTGGTGTAAATGAAGTTTATTGTTCTGGGTCCTTCCTGCCAGTTACCCCAACCGATGAATTTCTCTTGCGCGAATCCAAGTGCCTTGAGCTTGTCTATGACGGCAAATTCTTCGGATTGCAAGTCGGTTATTGAGTCCGTGATTGGATAAATGTCGGTGAACTCGACATGCTGCACCGAACAAATCGTGTTGCTGTTGAAATCAAAAGTGTGGAAGCTTGTTTTTTGGTATTCGGTTACAAACACCGAGTCTTCGTCCATAGGCAACTCAGCGTTATTTCGATGGCCCCGGCTACATGCAGCAAAAGTGATTGCAGCACACGAAACGACAAAAAGGATCTTTTTGATATCGCTAACTTTTTCGAGAAGTTAAGAATATCGGTGCAAATATTTAGACAGTAGTCAGGCCATCGGAAGGTGGTCAGCCGACTACAACAGCTGTTCGAAGTACGCACCAATCCCATGTTCCTTGTCGATAAAATGAACTTCCAGGATCCAATGCCTTTTATTTCCGTTGGCATCGGGCATGAACATATCATTCGGGTTGGAGGGATGAACATCGAGTTCGAGGCTCTTGGGATCTGCGGGTTGCTCATGCGGGTACTTTCCAACGATGTGTCCCGCGATATCACCGGCAGAAGTCCAACCGTAGGCACGGGCTTTCTGGCGCGTCATCGCAAAGAGGTCTGAAGCCTTTACCGAACTTTGCTGCCTGTACCATAATTGAATTTCATGCCACGCTTTTTCAACATCGTTTTTTAATTTGATCTTCCTGGGATCGTTACCGAGTACGTAAGTCCGCGCATAGTCAGATTCCCAACCATCGACAACAACTCCGAAATCTATGATTACCAGGTCATCCGGTTGTATGATGCGATCAGGGGGATCGTCTGTATAAATGGCCATCGTATTGATGCCCGCCCTGACGATCTTTTTGTGCCAATGTGTGTGTACACCAAACTTGTTGCGCGCCAGCTCAGTCACTTCTCTGTTCAATTGCGACTCTGACTTGCCGGCAACGATCAGGTTATTTTTTTCAATCGTCTGGAATAATTCAGCAGCCGTGTTTTGTGCGAACTGAATTTTATCGTTAGTCATGTTCATCGCTTTGTCAAGAACGGGTTTTAAACCCAGGGTTTCAAGCATGTACGGTGCGGGGAGATCACCTGGCGAGTTCCGATCGCTCACAGCCAGGGCCAGCCGGAGGCTATCGTTCAAAACGAACAAAGGTAATACCAGGCAACCCAGGGCAATGAGCATCGGAGACCTCTTCATAGGTAGATTTGGTTAATTTTTCAATTAAAATTCTTGGCGATTCAGCTTAGAACCCCAGCAAAGAAAGGAGAGGGAAAGCTAACGCGCATTAAACTAGATTAACTTCGTATTCATTTTTTTCCGAAGTGAGCTTAAGAACTGTGGCGTGATGCCGAGGTAGGATGCAATGTCTCTTTGCGAAAACCGGCTTTCAGCGTAGGGTTTCTGTTTGAGAAATGTAAGGTAGCGTTCTGTAGCCGGTGTCGATAAGATCAAGTTGATTTGCTCGCGTTGTGCGATGTAAGCACGCTGAAATAGCAACCGGAAAAACCGTTCGAACTTGGGTACGTCTTTATAAACCTGTTCAAGGTTGTCTTTGCTGATCTGAAGAACACGCGTGTTTTCAATGGCCTGGATTGACGACTGTGAAGGAGCCTGCGTGAAAAAACTATAGAGATCATCGGCCCACCAACCCTCAATGAGAAAATCCTGTATATGCTGAAATCCATTTTCATCTTCATAGAATGATTTCAGGCAACCTTTGGCAATGAACGTTTCATGTTTGCAAATG
>CBHROW010000294.1:0-7011 GCA_966080355.1 uncultured Chryseosolibacter sp. | reverse complement strand
GAGCTCTTTGTAAGTTTCCAACAACAGTTCGTTATACCCCTCCGCCATGGCGATCGCCTCACATTTTTTGAGTACGTAGAAAGCCGAGTCTTTCTTCGTTTCCTTCACGTAAATGTGTCCGAGATACATGAGGTTCTCAGCTTCAAAACGGTGGTTTGCCGTGGCAACCGCGATTTCAATCGATCGATGGTGATGGCGCTTGGCAACATTAAACTTATTCTGAAAATAATTAGACACTCCCATGCCGAATTCGCCTTCCATAATGATCTGGCTGTTGCAGTCATTGCCGCACACTTTGAATCCATCCTCGAACGCACGCTCGGCTTTATCAGGATCTCTCAACTGGTTATAGCAGAGTCCGATGTTGATGTATAATCGGTCGAGATCGTAAAGATCATTCGACTCTCTCTTTGCTTCCAACGCTCTGTTAAAAAAATCGAGTGCATTGTTGTAATTCTTCAACTTGAAATAAACGAAGCCAATATTGTTCAGCGAGATGCTGATCTCAGGTTTGTTGCCATCTGCTTCACGCAACAGGAGCGCTTCAAAATTCAAGTCGAGTGCTTTTTCGTAATTCGCCTGAACCGTGTAGGCTACTGCCAGGTTGTTGAGAATGTTCTTAATTTCTTTTCTGAACTTATTGCGCTTCGCGATGGGAATATATTCATTCAGAATAGCAATGGCCTCTTTCGAACGATCAAGGCGATTGAGGAGCTGTCCTGCGATTCGTGCAGACTGAACCATCTTGAGGCTATCACCGAATTGTACAGCCAACCGATTTGCACGGAGAGCTGTTTCAAGCGCCATACCATAATCTGTTTCAGCGTATGCCAGGATAAGGTCGATCAACGGATCATACGCTTCAATCCCTTTTTTCGATTCAACTACATTCAGCAGGGAATCCGTTTTGGACGTTTGCCCAACAGCAGCACTTATTGTAAGGAAGAATGGAATGACCCACAGGCACCTTTTTTTTAGATGATAAAAAACTATTTCGTACACGAGTAATCAGAGCTAGGTAATGCCTCAAAAAGTTTCCTCAAGCCAGTGAATATTTGTGCTACAATTTAATAACAAAAACCACTTAAACCTAAACCGAAAACACTATGAAAAAAGTATTCTACACAGCTATGCTCGTGTTGGCATCGATGATGGTCATTACTTCTTGCACAGAAGAGGAAGTGAAGCCTACTGCTGAGACAAGCAATGGTGGCGGAAGCGGAAGCACGGGTCCGATCAAGCCGTAAACATTGAATGTATAACATGTAACAACATCCTCGAACTGAAACTCAATAAAAGAAATCTAACCATGAAAAAATTTATCTTCTGCGCCTTACTAGCCATCACCTGCTCATTGTCATTCACTTCCTGTACCGAGGAAGAAGTGAAGCCTTCCGCTGAAACAAGTAATGGCGGTGGCAGTGGTAGCACAGGCCCGATTACACCATAAATCACTGGCCAAACTAGAGCATTAACTATTCACCAAAGATTTTACCCTTATGAAAACCAGAATACTATTCTTGATCGCAGTTGCAGCAGTAGCAACCCTTTCATTCACATTTGCTGGCAAGTCATCGGTTACAGTTAAGGAAAAGCAAGTTGTAGCTAAAAAATCTACGTCAGAGCCTGTTGGCGGATTCGTATCCGAAGACAAACTTTGATCAACATTAATGGTATTGGTTCCGGCTGGATGGTATCCCTGTTGAGTCTGAGTGATCCTGTCCGGTTAAAGCGAACAATCCGCGCTGTCAGCTTGTTTTTGTCAAAACACGTTGTAACGGGTACTTTGACGAATTCAGGCTAGCTATCAATGCGAATCTCATTCTGTAACCAATCCGGCCGCTACAGGCAGCGTGTTCCTGAAGTCAAGTCAATCTTGAAGGAACATTCTCACCGCTGCCCATGGGCAGAATGTAAGTAACCACTTAAAGTGTTACTTTAATAGTACTTTTCTACTATTAAGGGTCAAAATCTTACATCAAAATTTGACCGTTTATCCCCCTAAAAATGGAGTTTTTAGCCCGTCAGTTGGTGTTTTTACCACCATATTCATGAGACAAGGCAAAGAATTTACATTCCCATCGTTTTAGCGCCATTATGCGCAACCCACTGTGGTTACCTGTCGGTTTGGCTACTGTTTTGAATGACCAACCGTTGCTGTGCACGCTGATCAACAGATGTAACGATGGCAACGTAAATACCGTCTGAAAGCTGTCCGGCACCTTCGATTTTCGCGCTGCCCATTCCGGCAACTCCATCGAGCTCGTCTTCAAAAACAGTTTTTCCAAATGAATCGATCAATGCAATATGAATCTTCCCATTTGAAGGAACACTGAGGCTTAAGTTAATGGCATCACTCGTTGTTGGATTGGGAAATATCGAGAACGATAATTTCTCCAATTCCGGATCAACCACTTCTGCATCGTCACTCGCCAGCGCGGAGGTGGATTCAGTGATTGTCACAGGGGTTGACCATTTGTTCCACTGCGAGGCTGTAGGTGCTGATGCTATTCTGCTAAAACGAGCGCGATACGTGCCTGCAGATGTAACGGTATAGCTATTGGACGTACCGGATATGATCACACCATTCTTTTCCCATTGGTAAGCGAAAAATCCCTCGGCAAGCATAAGTTTCGGAAACTGATTCTTGCTTCGAACAATCGTTGTGATGCCTTTGTATACATGAAGGTTTGCCTTGTTCTTCGACTTGATCCACGAAAAGAAATCCGCCTCCGCATAAGCTTTATTCCAAACGATATGGCCTGTTGAAGAATAGACAGTATAACGCGGAGTCGCTCCCGCATTCCTGAATTTGTTCACCACGCCATCTGTAAACGTTTTGCTCGGGTTGGTATCGTTCGCGCCCTGAAAGATCCACAAGGGTATATGGATGACTTTGCCTTGCTGATTGTGTTTAAAAATAAAGCCGGCCTCATGCACTGCAGACATCGGAAGTGCTGCCGCGAAAAGCCATGGCGCCCGCTTGATCGCCTGATATACTGCAAAGCCTCCGATGGAAAGCCCGTGGATGTAAATGCGGTTCTGATCGATTTTATATTTCTGCGTCAGCAACCTCACGATGCGAATTACATCTTGCACATTCAGCGAATCCCAGATATTCATCATTTGAGGCATCAGCACGAATCCCTGAAAAGCCTTTGCTGGAAGTGTCGGATCGTTTGGCAGTTTCGTGCCAGCTAACGTTCTGGCGTCCAAATGTTGCTTCCCGCCAATTGAAACATGATAGTCGTTATTCAACAACCGGTGGTCGATGGTTTTAGGGGCGGCTGGCGAATTGATGTTGGGATCGTATGAAGGTGTAGCATGAAAACAGTTATTGTAATAACAGTTACCGCGCTCTACGGCTCCGTGCAGGATCACGATCAACGGATAGCCCTCAGTATAGCCGGTTTGATAATTATTGGGCTTCAACAATCGGTAATTCAAAACGAATTTATCTGCCGAGCCATTCTTCCATCGCAAATTGCCCTCGGTGTATGGCGATGAGTCCCAACTCGTCATATCGCGAAAAGTGTTTGTTTTCACGCCAGGCGCGCTTTCACGAAAGCTGAACGTTTTATTCTCCTGCAGATAATAGTAGTTTGTCGAGGAGATTGTGGTACGTAAGTCGAGCGTGCCATAAGGCATCGATGTGTTGTAGATATAACTGGATTTTACCTGTGCGGATAGCGTCAGTGTAGTGATGAAAAGACAGGTTAGCGTATAAATTCTGATCATAGGCGGGAAGTTTGGCTGGTAACCAAAAAATACATTCCGCTCCAGCAAGTTCAATTAAACCTTCCCTATCGACAATACGGCCGGTCGCACGTAGGTGAATTTCCGCGATGCTGTGAAGTAAATCACTGTTTGAGCACAACGCGTTGGCGCGCATAGGCACCACCCTGCTGCACGATTACGAAATAGATTCCAGGTGTTAAAGCTCCCATTGGCGCAAGCGAAATCTGATTGGCACCTGCGTTAAATTGTTGTTCGTGATTGAGAATCCGCTTGCCGATCGGGTCCAGCAACTGAATGCTTCCAACACCTTCCACCGCGGTCTGCACTTCAACGTGAATATTATCCTGTGTTGTTGGATTCGGATAGACACTTAATTCGAAACTGTCAGCGGGGCCGTTGTCGGGACTGATTGCAGTAACCACGTTCTCGGCACTTTTCAATGCGCCATGCGGAATAAGTCTCCATTCATTGTTTGTGTCAGTGCCTTTATATTCAACGGCCAGGCTATCAGTTTCTATGTTCTCGAAGAAAAATACCGTGATGCGATGTGCTCCTGCCTCCAGATTTTTTGCCGCACTTTCAACAGTCTTCAAACTATGTATGCCATCGTTGTTCACAAGCACTTGCCCGTCTAATGTCAGTCGGCTTCCGTCATCGGACGTTGTTCTGAATTGATAGTTGCCGCCTTGTTCAAGAAACACAAACCCATCGAATTTGAAGTTGAAATATTCTTCCTGGGTCTTAGGTGCCAGCGTAAATTCAAGAACTCGTCCGGTAAACTCCGCGTGATTCCAGTTCACACTGTCGAGACTTGTGAACGCGCCCGTGCTGTGCTCATAAAACAAACCCGCCATTGAAGTATTCACATCGACTGATGGACTTGCTGCGCTTCGGTTGTTTGAAAGATCACGAGCGCGAACCGTAAAGCGCAATGTTTGATTCAGAGGGGCATTGGTCAATACAAATACCGTATCAGGGTCACCGGTAGCAACCGAATCACTACCAAAATTGACCATGTAGTCTTTTATTCCACTATCATCGGTCGATGGCGGCCATGATAACTTAACGCGGGATACACCAGTGAGGGTTGCGCTCAACTTTGCTGGAGCGGTTGGCGCGTGTGTATCATTGGCTGTGGTGATCGATAAAGCAGTTGTATTCGATGGAGCGTAATTCGATCTGATGTTTGGCCCAACGCCTCGCACACGATATTCATATGTAGTGGTTGAGAGCAAGCCCGTGTCTTTGTATGACGTAGCATTGGCAGGGGTAAACGCAACCATCTCCCACGAACCAAAAGAACCTGTGCTGAGCTTTGTTCTCCGCCAGATCTCAAAACCTCCTTCATTTGCTGACGCGTCCTTCCACGTCAAATTGACTTCTACGCCTGCAGCGCTACCGGTGAGGTTTGTCGGTGCGGTGATTGAAAGCGGTGCCTGATCGCTGAACGAAATGGTTTTTGCTGCCGAAGCCGCACTGCTGCAATTGCTGTAATTAGAAACAACCAGTGTATATGCACCGGCTCCTTGCGTGGTTGTGACATTGACCACTTTCAACGTGTCGTCCTGATCACCCGCAAAGTCAACAAGAACACCATTCTTATACCATTGATACTTATCGAATTCGCCCTTCGCTTCGAGCACAGCCACATTTCCACCATTCGGATCTTTTAACACCACGGTTCCATGCTGAATAATTTCCGCCTGAGGGAGGGCCTGGCCGGCTTTTACCTCCACTTCATTTGACCACGGTTGCCATTGCGCTTCGGTAGGGTTTTGAATTCTGGAAAACCTTGCGCGATATTTCCCAGCAGCGGTTGCATTGTACGTGGCTGTGGTAGCCGAGCCAATAGTTTGTCCATTGAATTGCCATTGATAAGCAAAAAAACCTGGTGGAAGATCAAGCTGGACTCCCGTACCTCCGCAGATGGTAGGATTGTCGTCATGAACATGAATTGTTGTATTGTTTTTGCCAAGTATCCAGGGAAAAAAGTCGGGCTCGCGATAGGCTGTTGACCAGGTGCCATGACCAAGGTCCGGATAAAGTGTATAGCGAACGCTCGCGCCAGCTTCGCGAAACTTCCTGATCATGCTCTCAGTTTTTTGTGGATAAGGATTTTTATCAAGTCCTCCCTGAAAAACCCACATCGGAATGTGCGCGATAGCAGGTGCCATGCCCTGCTGGTTTATAAACCCGTCACCGATGGGAGACATGGCCAATGCAGCAGCAAACATCCAAGGCGCACGTTTAATGGTTTCGAAAACACCTTGCCCTCCGTTCGAAAGGCCGTGAATGTAAATTCTATTTTCGTCAATATTGTACTTCTTGCAGAAAAGCCTGACGAGGCGGATCACATCCTGCGAAGTGGTGACAGACCAGCCGTTGAGGTTCTGCGGAAAGATGATAAACCCGGGCCATGCTGTTGCCACCAGAGATTGATCGTTCGGAAGTTTGCCTTTTGCATCGTTGTGCGCTTTCAGGTGATAGTTGCCTGCATTGGTCAACTGATGGTCATTATTCAACAGCATGCTCGTGGCATCTGTTGGCGCGGGCGGAGTGTTGGTGATCGGTGACCACAATTGATCTGCGTGGTAGCAATCTTGATCCCAGCAGTTGCCACGTTCACCAAGCCCGTGAAAAATAACCAGCAGCGGATACCCGGGTGAGTAAGTTGCGTTATAATTGTCAGGAATTAGGAAACGATAGTTCATCATGAACTGATCGCCATCGGGCGTAACTTCTCTCAAGTTTCCCTGGCGATATGGCGATGAATCCCATGAAGTCATATCGAGGTAAGTGTTCGTGGTTGTCCCATCGTTTTGCCGGAAGCTGAACGTTTTGTCTTCTTGAAGATAATAGTAATCGGAAGCCGATTTCGCCAACCGGATATCGAGCGATCCGTACGGCATGTTGTTGTTGTAAATGAATGTAGTGTCGACCTGTGCGAAGGAAGACGAAGCGGCAATGAGCACAACCAGCAGGCTCCTGAAACAATTCCCCATATTCAACTTAAAATCAAATCAGACTTGAAATCGAATTGGATTAAAAAAAAAGTATACCTGCCGTTTCCTTAAATGAGGAATTAGGTTGATTGTACTGACAAACAAAAACGAGACGTTGATTCGTACGGCAAACCGTCTCAGAGGACGGTTGTATGCTCGTGATTATGTTGAGCTACTTTGTGCGAAGGTCTTGGTGTAAGTTGCAACGTTTGAAACATCTCATGGTCCTTGACATAACCTGGATTGGCCGTAGTCAGCAACTTGTCCCCCG
>CBHROW010000293.1:0-7041 GCA_966080355.1 uncultured Chryseosolibacter sp. | reverse complement strand
TACATTCGAAACGTACTCGACCATTTACATTGCTGACATCGTAAATATTTTCGATGGAGACGGCAATCGGATCAACGAGGAGATTCAGCAAGACATCGCGGGTGCCGCGCTTATGGTCCTGTATAATGGCGGCAACTCGGATATCGGAGAAATCAACGGTGTTGGATTTTTTATTGAGAGCGCATCCGAGCCGAACGGAATCATCGTGGTGAAAAAATATACTCCGGTCTTTCAGGGAAACAAGATGGCTTTTACATTCGATCCGGATCTCACGGTTGTACGCGGCCCCGGGCTGCCTGCCGATGCAGATAATATCAACAAGTATTTGAATCTCCTGACGGAAGGAGGAGAAACACACATCTTTGAATACGCTGAAGGCATCTACGAATTCTACAACCCGTGCAACGGCTATAGCTTTGTGTTCCAATCCATCTAAGGATCTAACAATAAAAAAAGCCCGGTGAAAATGCCGGGCTTTTTTTATTTATTCTCATTTTTTGAAATTATCGCTTCAATGTTTTGATCACGTGTGGCTTGGCGGTCGAAAGATTTGACCTCAGCAGGCTGAATTTTTGGGCCCGGGGATTTTCGCTTTTCTCACCCACCCTGCTTCCCGATCCTGGAACGGTAATGTTGGTCACAGCGGTATAGTTCAAGCCAGACTTAGTCATCGTTTGCTCGATCACGGCACCGGGATGTTCAACGTCTACGTATGGATTCTTGTTAACGGTGCCATATGTTGCTGCGAAGGTGTACACTTTAGCGGAGCTTCCACTTGATTTTGTCAGGTTACCTCCAAAGTTCGCGATCTCAACAGAGAAATCTACATCATTGGAAGTTCCACTGTGGTATACATAACTCATACCCATGTCAGCATCGGGCAAACCTCCGGGAATGACGATAAATTCGTTTTCAAAGTCATCGTTGGTATATGCTGAACTTCCCGCGAGCTCGTTGTTGAGATAAATGAACATATCCATATCAACATCACCAACTGTTCCTGTTTGGTCGCCAGGGTTCCAGCTCAGGAACACATATGAATCGTCTTCGAGGATCTTGATCGTATGGGTAAGTTTCTCTCCGAGCTTGCCAGGGCCGGAAGTAACAGAAGTCAACGTCAATTCGATAGTCTCATAAGGAATATCATCGTCATTGACGGGAGAATCCTGATCGAATTCAAACAAAAAGTCTTCGTAGATCCTGACACTGAATGAAGCTTCCGTTGCGCCTTTTGGCAACGTGATTTTCGTGCCATCAACGGTGAGGTTTGTGCCCTCGGCATCGATCTCAAAATCTTTCGATTCCGTGCTATTCGATGTTTTGCGTGCGCTACCATCGATGTCGAACTCGAGCACAACATCGCCAGCAAGAGCGCGGTCAAAAACCAGGTTAACCGGGATCACGCGACCTTCGCCAGACGAAACATCATCAGGGTTAAAAGATGCGAGGGTACCATCGGATTCCGTGACTTCCTGCTCCTCGCTTTCAAACGAAATGCCCGCAACTGGAGGCTCGTCATCCTTACAAGAATTCAGTATTGAAATGCCCGCGATGGCCAACACCCCACACAACAATTTGATCTTCATAGTATTTTTATAGTTTAAATCCAATCTTCCTAAATGTAGTCAAAAAAGTACAAACACCTCCTTTGGCAATCGTTCAAAAATCGGAAACACAGGTTCGCGAAACGTTGTAACCCAATTTGGGTGCTGATGTTGCAATCGATTTAATTCACTTTCAATAAAAGATCTGATGAGCGTCTACCTCCATTGATGTGCAGATCAATACAACGATGTGTCGACATTCGGCACATATGTAAACGGTGAGGTATTGTAAGACAACCGGTACAATGTGATGCGGTCATCACGGCATTCAACGACATCCAGTGTCTGGCCGGATTATTCGTACTTAAGCGTTTCCGCGGGATTCAACATTGCAGCTTTCAGAGCATGGTAGCTCACTGTAAGTAATGCCATCAGCATGCCACCTGTCAAACTTATAGCGAATATTTCCCAGCCAACCGAAATCCTGAACTTGAAAGACTCGAGCCACCAGTGATCCATGATATACCAGGACGCAGGAATGGCCAAAGTGAAAGCGATCAGCGAAAGGAAAACATATTGCTTGTTCATCAACACGAAAATTGAACCAAGTTCAGCGCCCATAACTTTCCTGATTCCAATTTCTTTTGTCCTGTTCACGGCATTGATTCCTGCCAGACCGAAAAGCCCGAGACACGCGATGATAATAGCAAACCCGGTCGACAATGCTGTGATATTCACCCACCGGTTATAGCTTTCGTATTGCTTCGCAACGTCATCATCCACGAATGTGTAAACGAAAGGCCTGTCTGGAAATAAGCTTCGCCAAGTTTTTTGCACAGCTTCCAATTCGTCAGCAACATTACCCTGGCTAAGTTTGATCATCACGGTTGTGACGTAGCCGATATTTTTTTTATTCATCGAGAGAAACATAGGCTCGATGTTCTGTTCAAGAGAAGTGAAGTTGTAATCTTTAACCACACCGATCACCTTCGCACCGAGGCTCGTTGAGTCTTCCTGATAGTTGAGATACTCGTTGAGCGGATCTTTCCATCCCATGTCTTTGACGAGCGCCTCATTGACGATGATCGCGCTGCTGTCGGATGGAATTGCAGGATCGAAGTTCCGGCCAGCGAGCAATTTAATACCGAGCATGGGGATGTAATCGGTATCAATGCGGTACACATAAGCTTCTTTGTTCTCTCCGTTGATCTTGTAACCATATCGAGACCAGCCCTGATTGAATGATGAGCTGGTCCCAGCGACTCCAGCCACGGCCTTATTGTTTTGCAATGCAACTTTGAGTTGTTCGAACGCTTGCTCGGATTTTTCGGTAAACCCGGCCTGTGTCTCGACTGCGATCAGTTGATCTTTGTTGTAGCCAAGCTCTTTCGTTGCAATGAATTTCATCTGGCGATACATGATCAACGAACAAACGATCAGCGATGCAGAAAGAAAGAACTGGAAGACTACCAGAGGCCTGGTAAACCCTGCCTGTAGCCTTGAAGTAAATCCTCCTTTGAGCACAGCGGCCGGTAAAAACCGGGAGAGAAAAACCGAGGGATAGCTTCCCGCCAATAGCCCAATCGTTATGGTCATGGCAGTGGCAGCGAGTATCAATCGCGTAGTATCAATAGCGGAAAACGAAATTCCTTTACCGGTGAAACTATTGAACGCGGGAAGAAAAAGCACCGCCAATCCCAAGCCGATCACGAGCGAGACCGCAGCAAGCAAAACGGATTCGATCGCAAATTGCGAGACGATCTGCGAACGTTGTGCGCCAATGACTTTCCGGATTCCCACCTCGATACGCCTCGATGCGGATGTAGTAAGCGCCAGTGAAACATAGTTTATGCAGGCAATGGTGAGAATCAGCACGGCTATTCCGCTCAGTATCCATGAGTACTTCGGATCACTCGATTTCTCCCACCCAATCTCCGTTGAAAGATGGATATCGGTCAACTTCATGAAATTGAACTCGAAAACCTTGTATTCTTTAGGAACGTTATTGTTTTCTCTCCAACGCTTCAATCGATCGGACATGTATTTAGTGGTCAGCGAGTCGAGATTCGCCTTGAACGTCTTTTCATTTGTTCCGGTTTTTACTTCCACGAAAGTGGGAAATGAAAAATTACCCCAGTTCTCCCGGCTCCGTTCAAAGTACGGTTGATTTGCTATCGGAAGAAGGACCTTATACTGTATGGAAGAATTCGCAGGTGGTTCTTCGACAACACCCACCACGGTAAATGTTTTCTCTTCGTTGATCGAGAACGTGAAAATTTTTCCGATCGGATCTTCGTCCCCAAAATATTTCAGGGCGACTTCTGGTGTTAGTACAGCGTCAGATGGATTGCGAAAGAACTTAGTTCGATCGCCAGCAACAACACGAAAATCGAACATGTCAAAAAAACCACTGTCAGCAAAGGCAACGCGTTCTTTGAATATCTTGTCGGCATATTGAAATGTTCCATCGCCCCAGTTGTTGAAGCGCGTCATGTGAACCACTTCCGGAAGTTCATCAAGCATCAATTCGCCCAGCTTAGCAGGCAAATAGGCATGGCTGCTATAAACATCTTCCGCTCCTTTTTTGAATTTCTCGTCATCGAAATTGGTAGCGTGGACGCGATAGATCTGTTCTTTTTTTGAATGAAACTGATCGAAACTCCTTTCGTCCTGAATAAACAAGTAGATCAGCAGACAGAATGCAATACCGATGCTGAGGCCAACTGCATTGATAAATGAATAAAGCTTGCGTTTCGAAATGTTGCGAAAGGCGATTTTGAAGTAGTTGCGGAACATGGCGGTGGTGCTTTTAGACCCGGAAAAGATTGTAAAAAAGAGATTGCTGTCAAACAAACTTTTTACAGCGTGCCCTTGGGATGTATTGAACCGTTGAAAAGTTGTAGTCAGTTCGAACTATTCGTAACGCAAATTATCAACCGGATTGACCGATGCGGCTCGCAGTGATCGCATGAAGATTGTTGTTCCTGTGATCATAAACAGTATCAGAAGGGGAACGATGACCAGTCCGCCATCGATCGGAATTCGAAACACATACTGATCAAGCCATTCGCGGAGAGCCAAAATGGCAATGGGGACCGAAATAAAAGATGCAAGGAAAATCAACTGCGCCACCTCCCGTGTTAACAGGAAGACTATGTCTAAAGAGGTTGCGCCCATTACTTTTCGCACACCAATTTCCTTTTTGCGTTGAAGCGTTGAATAGGCAACAAGTCCAAACAGACCCAGACAAGAAATAATCACGGCAACAATTGCAAAAAAAACGAACATCAGAATATCGGTTCGATCATGCTGGTACTGTTTCAAAAAATGAGTGTCGGCAAAAAAATAATTCATGGGCTTGCCAGGATTGACATCAACCCAGATACGATCGACCTTCCGGATGAGAGCACTTAAATTTTCAGGGTTGGCATTGATCCTTGCGAAAATGTATTTGGCACTCCATCCTAACTCCGTGTTCCACATTGGCACGTAAACGATCGGATCGAATGCATTCCGAAACGATCGCTGGTTATACGACCTGATCACGCCAATTACCTGCACGTCTTTCTCTTCCATACCAGCCAGCGCTTGCCCTATCGCGCTCTCTGCATCGTGAAAGCCGAGGATTCGTACAGCGGCATCATTGAGGATAACAGCGTGCTTGTCGCCAAGCGATGGATCAAAATTCCTGCCCCCGAGAAACTTCATTCCAAGCGCCTTGAAGAAACCATCATCGGACATGATCATCTTCACCTCAACTTCTCTACCATTCGCCCTCAGCTTCGGACGCAAGCCGAGCTCAATGATCTCATCACCCGGTGCTGATGACCCAATCCCTACCTGCCCGATACCCGCAATGCCCTGAAGCCTGCTGCTGAATTCCTTAAATGAAGAAAAGGGCTGAAATCCATAACCTTTTACGGTCATCACCTGATCAATATTGACACCGAGATCTGCGCTTTCCATGTGGTCAAGCTGACGATACATCGCATATACACCGACCGTAAATGCCACACAAAAAGCAAACTGAACAACGATCAATGCATGACGAACTGAAAATCCGCGTTGAAAGATCGTACCTCCGCTGCCCTTCAATACATCAACAGGACGAAGACCAGTGAGTCTGATCGCTCCGTATGCGGCAGAGAGGATCGTTCCGGATAGCCATGTAATAGAGGCGCAGACAAAAAAATTCCAGGAAAAAATTACCGGATTCCAGGCCGGCCAGTCGAAGTTGCCAAGCGCTTCCATCAAAGGAATCGCAGCGCGGAAAATCACAACGGAGAGAATAAGCGCAGACCCGTTGAGTATAGCTGATTCAACAAACAATTGTGCCATGAGTTGACTTCGTGTTGACCCGATAACGCTCCGGATGCCCACTTCCGCACGTCTTTCGATCACCTTGACGGTAGACAGGTTGATGTAATTGATGTAGGCACAAACGAGAACAAGTGCACTAATTGTCACCATAAACTTTACGATAATTCCATTCCTGTTGAGCGAGAGCTCGCCTTTCAGCTCAGAACCGAGATGAATATTGGTGACCGGTTGTAGCTTGAAATCAATTCGGTCGTTGTAGTATTGCATTTCCTTTCCGAAGAGAGCCACCCTTCGTTCACTCATCATCTTCTCCAGCGCTTGAACATCGGTACCGGGCTGAAGTTCAAGATAACAATACGTGTAATCCCAATGCCAATATGTGGAACCTGAATGAAGTCCATTGAAAATCAAATTGAAAGGCAGGAGAACATCAAACTCCATGTGTGAATTGGCAGGCGGGTCTTCAATCACACCGGTAACTTTGAAAGCACTATGGGGAAAGTTATCATGGGATTCAAGCTCAACCAGTTTCCCGATCGGGTCTTCCGGCTTAAAAAGTTTTTCAGCCACGCTTTTAGTAATGACGATGGAAGCGGGATCGCGCAACGCGGTAGCCGCATCACCGGCAATCAGCTTGAATCCGAACATGCGGAGGAACCCCGGGTCTGCAAGAAATATTTTTTGATCGGTGAGCGCAACATGCCCGGCACGTATCGCATTCGAGCCCGTAAAAGTTTCCACGTTAGTGAACCGAGAGAATTCTCGAACCTGCAAAAATTCCGCTTTTACTCCGTCTCCCGACCACGCAACAGTGGTTGCGCGATTATCGTTGGCCGTCACGTCTTTGTTCCACTGCGTGGTTACCCGATACAAATTTTCATGGTTCGGATGAAAGCGATCGTAACTAAACTCAAAGGATGCAAACTCATAGATCAGCAGCGCAGAAGCCATACCCATTGCCAACCCGAGAATATTGATCACACCATACATCCTGTTTTTTCCAAGGTATCGCCATGAGGAAAGGGCGTAATTTCTCACCATTGCATAATGCAATATGTTCATTGAAAACCGGTTCCGTAACAAGATACCTGGACGAAAGAAAGAAATAACACGTAACCAGAACCTCAACTTGGCAGCGCATAACCCGAGCTTTTTCTCATTCGATTCAAACTCTTCA
>CBHROW010000292.1:0-7059 GCA_966080355.1 uncultured Chryseosolibacter sp. | reverse complement strand
CGTGCTTCTTGTTGTACTCCATCTGCACATTGCGCCGGCGGTTCGTTTCTTCGATGGCGATTTACATCGACTCTGTAATGGTATCAGCGTACATGATCACTTTTCCATTTTCATTTCGCGCAGCCCGACCGATTGTTTGCACCAATGATCGTTGGTTGCGCAGGAAACCTTCTTTATCGGCATCGAGAATGGCCACGAGAGAAACTTCCGGAAGGTCAAGTCCTTCGCGGAGAAGGTTGACCCCAACGAGCACGTCATATACCCCGAGTCGAAGCTCACGGAGGATTTCAACCCGCTCGAGTGTATGAACTTCCGAATGAATGTATCGGCATTTAACTCCAGCGCGTTCGAGAAATTTCGTAAGCTCCTCCGCCATTCTTTTTGTAAGCGTTGTCACCAGCACGCGTTCTTTTTTCTTTACGCGTTCATCGATCTCTTCCAACAGGTCATCGATCTGGTTTTTGCAAGGCCGTACATCGATCTCCGGATCGAGTAATCCCGTGGGACGGATCAATTGTTCAACAACGATGCCTTCTGATTTTCTCAATTCATATTCGCTCGGTGTAGCACTTACATATACAACCTGGTTCATCATCGCTTCAAATTCATTGAACGTGAGTGGCCGGTTGTCGAGCGCGGAAGGAAGCCGGAATCCGAAATCAACAAGATTGACTTTGCGCGAGCGATCACCTCCCCACATGGCACGAACCTGTGGAACGGTGACGTGACTTTCATCGATCACCATCAAAAAATCATCGGGGAAGTAATCGATCAAACAGAATGGCCGTGCTCCTGGAGCCCTGCGATCGAAGTAGCGCGAATAATTCTCAATGCCGGAACAGTAACCCAATTCACGCATCATTTCAAGGTCGAATTCGGTGCGCTCTTTCAAACGCTTTGCTTCGAGGTGACGAAGTTCTGATTCAAACATCCCAACCTGAGTCACCATATCTTGTTGTATCTCTTTGATCGCCACATGCAGCGCTTCCTTTCCTGTCACAAAGAGATTGGCGGGGAAAATGGTAACTACCTTTTCGTCAGAGATCTTTTTGCCCGATTGTGGATCGATGCGTTGTATACTTTCAATCTCATCGCCATAAAAATAAATTCGGATGGAATAATCCGCGTACGCGAGAAAGACATCGACTGTATCTCCTTTTACTCGAAAAGTTCCGCGTTTGAATTCGACTTCGGTGCGGTTATAAAGAATATCAACCAGCGCGAATAATAATCGATTACGCGCAACCATTTCTCCCACCTTGAGTTTGATCACATTTTTTCCAAACTCATCCGGGTTCCCGATACCATAGATGCACGAAACGGATGCAACAACAATCACATCCCGTCTGCCGGTCAGCAATGCAGACGTTGCACTCAGCCTGAGCTTTTCAATTTCCTCGTTGATGGAAAGATCTTTCTCAATGTAAAGATTGGACGAAGGAATGAAAGCCTCAGGCTGATAATAATCGTAATAGGAAATGAAATATTCGACAGAGTTGTTGGGAAAGAATTGTTTGAACTCTCCGTATAACTGAGCTGCCAACGTCTTGTTGTGGCTGAGCACCAATGTCGGCCGGTTGCATTGCGCAATAACATTAGCGACAGTAAAAGTTTTTCCTGATCCGGTTACGCCAAGCAGGGTTTGATGGGGCTCGCCTTCCTGGATGCCCGCAACCAGTTGTTTGATGGCGTTTGGCTGATCACCGGTGGGAACGTATTCGCTTGAAAGCTGGAAATCCATGGGAACGATTCGAAGATTTCTGATTTAAGATTTCTGATTGACTCCAATCTACAGGTTGTCTGTGTCAACCCTATGTCAGGAAAGAATCAAAATACAAAAAAAGTTCATGACAGTCGACTCGTGTTGAACGATCGCAAATCAGAAATCAGGGATTAGAAATTTGAAATCTTAATTATTCCAGATCGTCCATGACTTTTCAGCCTGTACGTGAAGCATTTCGAGGCCATTCTTGATGGTAGCGCCTCTGATCTCGGCTTTCTGCAGGAACATGGTTCGTGCCGGATTGTAGATAAGATCATAGACGAAATGTTCGGACGTGATTTCCTCAAAATCGATCGGTGGAATGGTATCCGTATTGGGATGCATGCCGAGCGGAGTGGTGTTGATGACCAGGTGCGATTCGCTGAGCAGCTTTGAGTTTTTCTTCAGGTCCTCGTAGGAGTAATCTCCCTTCTTCGCATCGCGGGAAACGAGTTTGAAAGGAATTTTCAGTTTCGTCAATGCTTCCTGCACCGCTTTCGAAGAACCGCCTGTACCGAGAATGAGCGCGTTGAATTTTTTATCTTTTGGCAACCACTTTTCAATGGTTTCAAAAAAAGCATCGGAATCGGTGTTGAAGCCCTTGCGTTTTCCGTCTTTGAATTTGATCACGTTTACCGCGCCAATCTTTTTTGCAACAGGATCAACTTCGTCCAGGAATTTAATGACTTGTTCTTTATAAGGAAGCGTGACGTTGAGACCTGAAAGGCCTTTGGTATCTGTGATCAGTTTTTCGATGTCTTTGATGCTGGTGAGCGGGAACAACTCGTAGTGGTGGTCGCGCAAGCCCTCGCGAAAAAATTTTTCGTCAAAATATGCTTTGGAGAACGAATGGCTAACCGTTTGTCCAATCAGCCCGAATACTTTTTCCATGTTCAGATTTGGTGTTTAAAATTAGTTGCAATCCCTCGAATCACATTGTTCAATCTTGCCACTACAACTGGCAGAAAAAATCTGAGGATCATTTGGTCGATACTTCGATCGGGGGGCAAAATGTAGTCATCCTGCACCTCATTTCAAAAAAACCTTGGAAATGGCCCCGATTTCGTACAACGGGGAGCAAAACTACACTTGCGTGGGGATTCCAGCACTATAGTTCAGTCGTTAAAAATTCACTTTTTTGAAGGGAAACCTACAGCCGGTTCGATCAGTCAACTTCGAACGGAGGCGCGGAATTGTTCTTCTTCTTTTCAATTCCCAAAAAATGAAGGAACGTATCACCACGCAATCCGAGCCGGATGGTCTCGAGTGGGATCACTTCCTCAGGAGCGATATTGCCGAGGTTCACATTGGCTCCGAGCAACTTGATGAACCATACCTGTTGAGCCTTTTGAGGAGCCTCCCAGATAATTTTCTCGAATGGGATCTTCGTAAGAATTTCTTGCACAAGGCCTGACCTGACTTCACCGGTCGACCGGAACAGACCAACGTTACCGCCTTCACGAGCCTCGCCAATCACTTTCCATGCACCCGCGTCAAGTTCTTTCTGCATCAACTCGATCCATAAGTAGGGCGGAAAGATCTTGTCAGCATCCTTCGAGCCTACTTCCGAAAGCACAGTTACTTGTTCCGACAGTTTTGAAATGTAATCACATTTTTTGTCGTGATCGAGATCGATCGAGCCATCCGAAACTTCCGCGAACGACATATCGAATTTGTCGAGCAGTCTCCGGTAGTCATCAAACTGGTCGCGAATGACGAAGGCCTCGAACAACGTTCCTCCGAAATAAACCGGAAGGCCTGCGTCTTTATAAACTTTCAATTTTTCCTTGAGTCGTGGCGTTACAAAAGAAGTCGCCCAACCGAGTTTTACAATGTCGACATGGTCTGCCGAAACGCTCACAAAATCTTCCGCCTCCCGAATGCTCAGCCCCTTATCCATGGCCATAGTAAAACCGTATTGCCTGGGCTTTGTTGTTCGCACAGGCAAATTTTTCAGATCGTAATTCATTAATGATTTTCTTTTCTAAACTGTTCGATGATCTTGTGCAGCGCTTTTTGGGTTTCGATTTTCGGGAAAAAATCGAACAAAGCGGTGTGACCATCAAAATCCAAAATTAAAGCATTTTCCAGATAATTAAAGGCCTCTTTGAATTTGCCTGCTTCAATAAGATATACAGTCATTCTATAGAAAAGCTCTGGATCATCGGGAATGGAGTTAAATCCCTCGGCCAGTATGTCGACTGCCTTGTTAAAATCACCTTGCTCGTAGTATACAAACGACCAATTCAGCCAGATCTCTTTATCCTCCGAATCGAGCTTGCTCGCTTCTTCGTAGGCATCAAGACAGGAGATCGTATTTCCGATCTTAAACTCAGCATGTGCAACGGCTTTCCAATACTCGGCATTTTCGGTATGGAGTTTCAATGCCTTATTGTAAAAGTGCAGCGCCTGATGCCACTTTTCAAGTTTCTCCAAACATGCACCGGCACCATACCATGCTTCATCGTACAGCGTATCGAGCTTGGTTGCTTTTTGAAAATATTTCAGACCGAGTTCGTACTGTTCCAGGCTTTCGTAGGCGGCACCTATGCAACAGTAAACTTCGGGGCTCGGTCCTTCCAATTCAACGGTTTTTTTGAACGAGTCGAGCGCCTTCGTGTATTGCAACAGGTTCATGTACGTGTTGCCCATATTGAAATATGCAGACGCGAACCCTTCATCGATCGTCACAGCGTAGTCATATGCGCTGAGTGCATCGTTGTACTTTTCCAGTTTGTTATACACGATACCGAGGTTGTACCACGCTGCCGATGAGTAGGGATCTTCATCGATGAATTTCTGATAATAAGAAACGCTGCTCTCGAGCTGTCCGGTGATATCGAGGCAATATGCCAACTCATAAAGAGCGCCATCGTGCGCAATATTCACTTCAATGGCATTCTTGTATGCCTCGATCGCTCCTTCATAATCTTCAATGCTTTGACGGGCGAGACCAATGTTGTAATACACTTCGTCCTTATCTTCCGCTAGCATCAGGGCGAGTTCATAACTCTCGATTGCATCCTTGAATTTTCCTTGCAACGAAAAGATCGAGCCCCGGGTCATGAAGATCTCCGGATCATTGGGTTGCAATGAGTGCGCTTCTTCCAGCAGCTCGAGCGCCTGCTCATAATCCTCAAGGTTAGTCAGTATCTGAGCTTTGATGGTGATGAGCTCGATCGAAAACGGATATTGATTGATCGCCTGGTTTACCGCTTGCAGTGCACGCGTATGCTTGCTGCGCATCATGTAATAGTCGATGATCTCTTCGTAGGCGTCTAAATCGAAAAATTGTGGTTTCTTTTTGCGAAGGTGGTCTTCAAAGCGCTTGATCAACTCGTTTTCCTCTTCTCTTTTGCGGTATTCTCTCGACATTGATTGAAAGGTTTTCCTAAAATAGGTAAATCTGGGGTAAAGGTAAATGGAATTATCTCATTTTTTACCCTTTGCTACCGCGATGTAATATTCACAGCACCAATCCAGCGTTTTGTCAATCGTTTGAAACTCGAAATTCAACTGGTTTCGCAGCTTCTGGTTGTTGTAAAAAAAATATGTTCCTGCCAGGCGAGCGGTTTCATTGGTAATGAGCGGCTCTGAACGCATCAGGTTAGCGCGAAAACTTTCGAGGAACGCGATCAGTTTAAGAAAAGTTTCATTTACGCGAATGGAAGGCGGCTTTTTGTGAAGGCGGAGTGCCACTTGCTTGAAGAATTCTTCAATGGTGATGCTGCCTCCATTAAGAATGTAACGCTCACCCGGCCTGTCTATTTCAAGAAAGCGCACAGCTGCGTCTGCCACATCGCGCGCATCAACATAATTCAGGTCCTTATCGATATAGAATTTGCGCTGATCCCACACATATTTGAAAAGCTTCGCGCTGCTTTTGTTCCAATCTGCGGCCGCCAGGATCACCGAAGGATTGAGGATTATGGTATTCAATCCTTCTTCGTGGCCGCGGAACACTTCGAGTTCAGCAAGATATTTTGTTTCGGCATAAGTGCTGTTGAGCGCATTGTCAACCCATTTGTGATTCTCATCAATGTGGGTTTGATCCTTCATTCTGCCCAGGGCAGCAACCGAGCTGACGTGCACTAATTTTTTCACACCGCGCGCGAGGCATGCATTTACCACGTGGCGAGTTCCGATGATGTTGACTTCGTGAAGCTTTCGTGCAAGTCGCGGGTTGAATGAAACGATGGCAGCTGCGTGTATAACATGCGTTACACCGTCAAGCGCTTCATCGAGTGCAACAGAGTCGAGGATGTCTGCATTTCGCCAGGTGATCTTTGTCTCAACGTCATCGAGCAATGATATATCACTGTTGGGGCGCTTCAATGCAACAAACGGCTTGTTGGATTGAATGAGTTGGCGGACAATGAAGCTTCCGAGAAGGCCGTTGGCACCTGTTATTGCAATCATGCCAGTGAAGGGTTGAGCAACGGCAAAGATAACGCTTTCCTGAAGTATTTTGTTGAAAAGGATTGTTTGATGAGATCCAGATGCACAGCAGCGTGGCAATCGGAGCCCAGCCAATGCACCATCTTTTGGTCGATCAAATATTCTGCGAGCTTTTGAGCGGGCCTGGAGTAGTGGCCTGTGAGCGACATTAAGTTAACCTGGAATAGCACGCCACGATCAATGAGGTCTGTTAGCTTCGAACGGTTTTGTTGTAAGAATAAATACCGTTCAGGATGAGCCAAAATCAAGCGATAACCTCGGGTCGATGCATTAAAAATAAATTCTTTCAACGAGAACGGCTCAGTGATAAAATTCATTTCGAATAAGAGGTACGATTTGCCGAATGTCAGAAGTCGTTCATTGTTGTTCATCTTTTCGATCAAGGCTTCATCGAGGTAATATTCTGCAGCGGCCTCAATCTGAAAGTCGATACCTCTTTCACGAAGCGCCTGGTTAACGCTGGCGCATTTCGATATAATAATTTCCGGGGTGTTGCGAAAAGTGTCGCTGATGACGTGTGGTGTTGTGATGATCTTTTCGTACCCCAACGTGCGCATGGCCTGGATGAGCGTGATCGAATCATCGAAGGTTTGCGCGCCATCGTCTATTCCCGGAAGAAAATGCGAGTGCATGTCTACCCGCAGTGGGTTGTCGATCGGTGAACTTTTACTGAGCCAGTTGAACACGTATTTGAAGTTGGAGTCTATCCCTTGCTCTTGTCTTCATAGTAACCGTATCCGTAGGTTTTTGCCGATGCAGGTACGGCATTGAGGATCGTGGCGATATTCCCAAACTTGTTGATGTTGATCACGCGCCTGAGGTTGAATAGAAATTCTTTT
>CBHROW010000291.1:0-7088 GCA_966080355.1 uncultured Chryseosolibacter sp. | reverse complement strand
CACTCTGGTCGCTGGAATATGAAGTTGTGTTGTACATCTGGCTCTCGGCACTGTTCTTCTTGTCCAGGAAAGTCAGGATCATGATCGTTGCTGCCGGAGTTGCGGTGTTGATTTCCTCATATGTCTTTTTCATGAGCGAAGTTGGATCGCATAAATACATGTTCCTGAATGGGAGGCTCATGCTCGAGTTCGGACCGTACTTCTTTGGCGGAGCGCTTCTCAGTCTTCTCAGGATAGAACAACTCAGACAACGCGTACTATTGTCGTTGTTGTTATTCGCTGTTCTTGCTATTGCGTTCTATGCAAATTATTTCACGCCCGCAAAGTTCTTCATACTTCCGCCACTGGTGCTGCTGATCGCGATCGGATCGTCAAGGTCACTTGCAGCGATGACAGAAGCAATAGGAGACTTGTCTTATGGCATTTACATTTATGCATTTCCCATCCAGCAAGCCCTGATGCATTTTTTCAAATTCACGCCAACAGAGCTCATGATCACATCTGTTCCCTTGTCGATCCTCGCGGGATATGCATCGTGGCACGTAATTGAAAAATGGTGTTTACGATATAAAAAATTGGCTGCCAGTTACCGGTTGCCTGTGGCCGGTGAGTGACGCTGACCTTTCCGCTGCTGATGACTTGATTATATAGTATAGCTCGGTATTTCTGCGCAAAGACCCGAGGATCGCCAAATCCCGCAAAGAATGCGTGAGTAGCAAATAATTGGCACATCTGCACTGATTTTGCGGCAAACAACATTCTACATTTTCTTTCACGATTCTGTAACCAGAAACCTGAAATTCATATCATATATGTTATTGCAACTATTTTGAACGCCCAGCTGCAACCTTTTGAAGTTATCTCCATCTTTCTCTAAACCAATCTATATGCTCACCCATACCCTCATCATGATCTGGCGAAATTCCCTTCGCGACAAAACTTCGTTCATCATCAATCTTGCCGGACTCGCGATCGGGCTGTCGGTGGCCTTCCTCATTTACCTGTGGGTGAGTGACGAGTATGCCATGGATCGCTTTCACGAGAAAAAGGTGTACCAGGTGATGCGCAGGCTTGCGCACGAAGAAGGTGACGTGGAGATCTTCGAGAACAATTCCGACCTTCTGGCACCTGCCTTCCGCGAGGAAGTTCCGGAGATCGAGCAAGTGGTTGCGTTCTCTGATTTCCCCGTCAAAGGTGTGCTGGCGGATAACCTGAAGAAATTTAAAACCTCGGGGCGATTTGCGGATCCGACATTCTTCAACATGTTTTCCTATCAACTCCTCGAGGGCAACGTCTTCAACGTACTCAAAGACAAGTACGCGATCGTGATCTCAGATGAACTTGCTAAGAAGTTTTTCGGCAGGACCTCCGACATCATTGGTAAGCAACTCACATTTGATGGAGAAAGATATGGCGGCACTTTCGTGGTGACAGGAGTTTTTAAGCAAACCCGACTCAACTCAGAACCCTTCGATTTCATCGGAACTTATGAATTCCTTCGCGAGCACAACAGCATGAACATCCACTGGGACAGCAATACCGTCAGCACTTACGTCACGCTTCGCGCGGGCACTGATCCACAGGCATTCGAATTGAAGATCCGCGACTTTGTAAGACATCACTTCGAAGCCCAATATGGCAAGGAAAATTTAAAGTGGGTTGGCAGACTCTTTATCAGGCCGTTCTCAGATCGTTATCTATACAACACGTATGAAAACGGTGTTCAGTCTGGCGGAAGGATCGAGTACGTCATGTTATTCACAGTGATAGGCATATTGATCTTATTGATCGCCTGCATCAACTTTATGAACCTGGCCACCGCCCGGACTTCCAGGCGAATGAAATCGATCGGCATCAGCAAGACTGTTGGCGCCACGCGCAGCTTTATTGCGCTTCAGCAGGCAACCGAATCATTAATTGTCGCTGGTGCAGCGTTGATCATTTCCTTCGGCTTGATCGCGCTGGCATTGCCAACATTCAATGAACTGTCGGGCAAGGATCTTTCATTGTCGTTCGATATCTCGCTCATCGCAACGATGATCGCTATTGCTGTGATCACCGGGTTGATTTCCGGCAGTTATCCCGCCATTTATTTATCTGGCTTCAGGCCGGTGGATATTCTGAAGGGCAAACTAAAGACAGCCTTTGGTGAAGTGTTGGCGAGAAAAACGCTGGTGATTGTTCAGTTCAGCGTTTCCATTCTGCTGGTGATTGCTGTGATCATTGTGAAGCAGCAAGTTGATTTCACTCAATCGAAAAATCTCGGCTATAGCCGGAACAATGTTATTACTTTCGAGACGGAAGGCAGCCTTCGGTCAGAGGGCATGAGCAGCCTCCTCATGGAACTGCAAGACGTTCCGGGTATCGAGCGCGTATCCAACATGGGAGGGAATCTTTTGGGCTTCTATGGGGGTGGTGGAGGTGTAGACTGGCCCGGCAAAGATCATCGTGTGGAGTTCGCAGCGTTGTACGCAAACTTCGGTTTGATGGAAACGCTGAATGTGTCAATGGCGGAAGGGCGTACATTCTCTCCGGAGTTTCCTTCGGATTCGACTGCTGTCATCTTCAATGAAACTGCGATCAGGCAAATGAATCTGAATGACCCGGTCGGGCAGAAGGTAAAGCTGTGGGGACAGGAAGCTTCGATCATTGGTATCGTGAAGGACTTTAACTTTGAGTCTTTATATGCGAATGTCAAGCCGTTTATGTTCAGATTCGCAAAAAATGGAGAGAACGTGATGATCAAGCTGCAACCCGGCAAAGAACGTCAGACGATCAGCGCGATCGAAAAGGTATACGCAAAGTTTCAACCAGGCATTCCACTCAGCTATCGCTTCCTTGACGATCAGTATGCCGCGCTGTATCAAGCTGAAGAACGCGTTGGCGACCTGTCATTGTACTTCGCTGGCGTGGCAATCTTCATTTCTGCGTTGGGTTTGTTTGGATTGGTTTCATTTGCTACCGAGAGAAGAACTAAGGAGATCGGTGTCAGAAAAATTTTGGGTGCATCTGAGACTGGGATTATTTTATTGTTGTCGCGCGACTTTCTGAAGCTCGCGATCATCGCGTCTGTCATCGCGTTGCCCCTCGGCTACCTGGGCGCAGATGCGTGGCTCAGCACCTTCGCTTTCCGTATCGAACTGCATTGGTGGTATTTTGCTATTTCATGTATGGCGATGTTCCTGATCGCCTGGGCTACCGTGAGCTCGCACGCTTTCAAGGCAGCGAAGTCTAATCCAGTTGAAACATTGAGGTCTTAGGCTGCTGAGGGAAGTTCAGTCATTTGACCACTTCCCATGGCGATGAATATCCATTGAGCTTGAACGATCCGCCCAAAAGTAACCACCAAGGTTGCTACACATGAATCTAGTTTTTCAGATCGTCCATTGAGAAAGCTGATGTCTTGTTGATCGATAAATTGTTAGCGTTAAAATCTCTAAAATACGATAGAAGTATTTTTAAAGATGGATCCTTCGCGGCAGATTTTATTTGCTCGGTCTTTAATGCTGAGAATTCCTGATCGGTTTTAACAAGAACAACTCTACCGCCTATCGGATCAAACGAACTTGACACTCCTGCAAAAATCCCTTGTATTACTTTGGGCGATGTCATCACACCAATCTTATAAGTGTGAAAAAATGCTTTTCCATCCCTTGACTGCATGTGAATGAACAAGCAACCTTCCTCACGCTTGATTTCACCCTGAAAGATATTTCGCGGTCCTCTTTGTTCAAAGAGATATTTTCCATCTACGTAAATCATCCTAGCCGGAGATCGCAACAATACCGTGTTTCTTGCATTCATTCTGATATAGCTATAGTACGATCCGAGACAGGTATCGAGTCGCGGATCTTTTATTTCCTTTAGCGCATTCTCAAACGACTTGTAGTTCTTATATCCAACATACTCGCACAAGGCGTCCAGGGATGCGTCACGAAGTGTTAATGCTTCAGATTCCTTTGCATGCTTCACCCTTCTGAAGATGTAGTCGTAGATATAGCGGCTCGTGACCCTTTCGTCAATAGCGTCTGCAATTTTTTGAAATCCTTTCGGTGTAGGTGACTCACCGCTCTTTTCCAGCAATTTTTCGATGAGCACCCTAAGGTGGGCAACTTTGGCTTTCATGATTGAAGGTATATAAACAACTATAAAAAATGAACTCCAAGATCAGGTATTCATAGGAAGAACATAAGTATAAACAGGAAGATTTCGGTAGCAAGATTTTTTGTTGAGCAGATCAACTTTACACCGTTGATCAACAATTGGTCTGCAAAGCAGTGAGCATGCGTGATGTGATGGGTGCATTACAAAATTACTCCCTGCTGAACAGACTCCCACCCATGTAAATGCTGTGTGCAGATGAGTCCGCATTCGCGGTCTGGCCACGGCCATGTTCAACTAAAAAATCTTAAAAATGAAAACACTAAAGTATGCCTTCGCCATTTTGTTGGCGGTGTCTCTCGCGTCATGTACTTCGAGCATCCTTGGCGAGGATGATCCCATCGTAAAACCACCGCCACCACCTCCTTGCCCTACCTGTTATAACACACAGGCGAACTTATCGGCAGGCTTGAACGCGTAGCGCTGACCTGAAAGTTAAACTGATACCGAAACGGTGAATCGTGTTCATCGTTTCGGTTTTTTTTGTTACTTTGAGTTCCCCCATTGAAGATGTTTCGTCTTGTTGCCTTTACCCTCGGATTGCTGCTATGTGCTGCAGCTTATTCGCAACCAATTGACAGTTTAAAGCGGTTGTTGCGCGAACCTTCTATCAGCGCTGGCCGCAGGGCCTACCTTTGCTCTACGATCGGATACCATTTCTATTCGATCAAAGAATATGATAGCGCGTTGCACTACTATTATCTCGTCTGGCGCCATCCGCAAGATGTATATAAAGGTACGCTTGCTGAAACAGCCAACGGAATAGGAGCTATCTATAACATAAAAGATTTCAATGATAGCACGCTGTTCTTTTATGAACAGGCCGTGACCTTATATAAAGCTGTTGCCGATACAACTTATAAATCGCATTTACTGCCGAACATTGCAATTGTATATAAGGATCTCGGCATGTATGAACGATCATTGGATATCTGCTTTGAAGCTGTTGCTTCTTTTGAACGCGCTGGAGCTTCGCGCGAACTCGCATCGTGTTATAGTACGATTGCCACCGTCTATGCCATCATCAAAGAGTATGAATCGTCACTTGACTTTCATAGAAATGCGCTTGATATCCGCAAGCAACTCGGGCTGACGAGATCAGCAAGCCATTCGTACAATAACCTTGGCGAAATTTTCATAACCCTTGAGCTGTATGATAGCGCGCTGGTCAATCTTCAAAAATCCCTGGTGATCAAAAGGGAAGGGGCCGATGAAAAAGGTTTGCCCGTCACACTCAATAATCTGGGAACGGTTTACCTTAAACAGAAAAAATACGCGGACGCTGAGCAAAGTTTCCTTGAAGCACTAGGTTCAAAGAATCTGAAAGAAGACCGTGTAGGTCTCGCGGTGACGCAAAACAATCTCTGTATGCTTTATGAAAATACAGGGCAGTATCAAAAAGCCGAACAGTACCTGGATCAAGCGGAGCAGTCACTTCGTGAGATTGGGTCTCTGGAGCATCTTGCAGAGGCGCTGAAACTTCGGGTGGTCTTGCTTAAAGCCCGAAACAGATCAAGCGAAGCAATAAAGGTGTTGGAAGAACTTCAGGTGATTCGCGACAGCCTCTTTGCGATTGAAAAAGTACGATCCGTGATGGCAGTACAGATCCGGTACGAAACTGATAAAAAGGTACAGGAGATCGCGCGATTGAATGAACGCGAACAAGCAGCGCGTAGCCAATTACAAGCTCAGCAACGCTGGATCATTTCGCTGCTGATTGCAGCCTCGTTCGTGCTCTTGGTTACAGTACTGATCTTTATGCTGTTACGTATCGCGCAAAAGGGCAAACAAAAGGTCGAAACACTTTTGAAAGAAGTTCATCATCGGGTGAAGAATAACCTGCAGCTACTTTCGAGTCTGCTCATTCTTCAATCGCAGGAGCTCAAAGATGAAAAAGCGGTTGAAGCAGTCAAGACCAGCGAAAGTCGTGTGAACGCTATGGCACTTATTCACAAGAAGCTCTATAACACAGATAAGAACCGGGAGATCAACATAAGAGAATACATCATCGAGTTGGTGCATTATCTTGTTCAGTCATATGGTTTCGCAAGTCGTGATTTAAAACTCGACTTGGAGATTGAAGAGATCCAGGTGGACGTTGACAAAGCCATCCCTCTTGGATTGATCATTAATGAGCTCGTGAGCAATACGTTCAAACATGCATTTGCTGATCAGGCTAATCCGCACTTGCGGGTGAATTTGTCACTGCAGGAAAAAAAGACTATGGTCCTCAATCTCAATGACAATGGAACCGGGCAAAATAGCATCGAGCTCAGTACTTCCGAATCATTTGGAATTCGAATGGTGAATGCGCTGACAAGAGACTTGCGCGGCACGCTGAGTATATCGCAACACAACGGAACTGGTTTCAATTTAAACATACCGCTCTGATGGCAACGATACGTGTACTTATTGTAGAAGACAATTCGCTGATCGCGGAAAGCATTAAGGTATTGCTTGAGAAACATGACATGGCCGTTGTCGGAATGTGTTCAATGGGTGAAGAAGCAGTTGAAGTAGCCAGACAGCTCCGACCTGATCTGATTTTGATGGACATTTTTCTGGCTGGACAAATGGATGGAATTTCCACGGCCCAGACGATCCTCAAAGAGCGTGGCGTTCCTATAATCTATCTCACCGATTTTAAAGACGATAAAATAGTAGCACGTGCCAAGCGAACTCTACCTGCCAGCTACATGACAAAACCCTTCAACGAAGCCGACCTGATCAGGGCGATCGATATCGCATTCTATAACGCTAGCAACACACCTTTTCCGCAAGAGTCAGATACCAATGCCATTTTTGTTCGAACGGATACGCAAAGCTATATCAAGATTTTTATTGGAGAGATCGTTTACATTGAAGCATCGCGTTCTTATTCCAGCATCATTACTGAACACGCGAAATATACGCTGGCCGCAAGCATG
>CBHROW010000290.1:0-7125 GCA_966080355.1 uncultured Chryseosolibacter sp. | reverse complement strand
AGCTGGAAGCATCGTTTTTCCGAAAAACTGACAATGATCAATGGTCTTCACTTTCTGCAGCTCAACCTGAATCACAACTACTCGGTCGAGCCACGTTTAGCACTGAAGTGGGAGATGACGGAAAAACAATCCTTCAATATCGGGGTTGGTCTGCACAGCAAGCTTGAAGGGATTTCAACTTATCTCGCGAAGCGCTATGATGATAACGGCAACATGTATCAGCCTAACGCAGATCTCCAACTGACGAAGGCAGCTCATTTCGTGCTTGGTTATGATAATCAGATCGCCCCGAATACGCACATCAAGATCGAAACGTATTACCAGCACCTGTATGACGTCCCAGTTGAAAACAAACCGGATGGAACTTTCTCCCTCATCAACCAAAGCGAAGGATATACCACGAGAAATCTTGTGAACTCCGGTACCGGCAAGAACTATGGGCTTGAACTTACAGCGGAGCGTTATCTCAACCGCGGGTTTTATTACATGAGTACACTGTCGCTGTTCCGCTCATTGTATACCGGCATGGACGGCATCGAACGAAAGTCGGCATTCGATAATAACTACATCGCAAACGTGATTGGTGGAAAGGAGTTCAAGGTTGGAAACCCCGCCAAGAACAAAACCTTCTTTATGAATACCAAAGTGGCGTTGATCGGTGGTAAGCGCTACTCACCAATCGATCTTCAACGCTCGATCGATGCAGGCACGGAAGTAACCGATGAAATGATTCTTCATGCTGCGGACTTGGTAGGGGCAAGTAACCGATGAAATGAACCCTTACGCGAAAAAAGGCGATGATATTTTCAGGACCGATTTTTCGATCGGTTTGAGAAGGAATCGCAGATCGACTACAACCGAGTTGAAATTCGATGTCCAAAATATTTTGAACAACAGGACAGTGGTGGGAGAGGATTACATTCGCGCATCACAATCGATCTACAAAGCGCGTCAGCTTGGAATGCTGCCTACGATCAGTTACAAAGTGAGTTTCTAAGGAGTGTGCGAGGTGCGATGTACGAGGTGCGATGCGGGGTCACAGCCTTCATCGCACCTCGTATGTTTTAATACCACACATACGTCCCCACCGATTTTTTCCTGAGCGTCACAATCGCAATCAGCCCGTTGTATTTGATGTTGAAGGTCTGGTCGCGTTGGCCGTTGTTATAGACCACGAGTACTTTCGAGCTTCCGTTGGCGCTCGAGTTTATGAACCCGGTCGAAATAAGCGAAGACGAAGAAGACGTAGTTGAAGTTCTGAGGGCACCAGGTCGCACGAACTTCGACATGTGTGCAACGATATAGTAGGCGACATTGCGTGTAACCGAACCGTTGCTGGCAATGGTAAGTGCTCCCAGGCATGTACTGCAGCCTCCGGGTGTATACGGACCGATCGAAGCATCATTAGCGACATTCCATTCAATTCCAGTCTTCGACCAATTGTTGGCGCCACCGATCATCACATTTTGCATGTGCCATCCGAGGTCACCGAGGAAACTTCCGTTCGAGCCGGTATACTGTTCGGTGAAGTACACGTTTTTGCCTGTGCTGTTGTGCACGGTCGACATCGCACTGATATTTCCCGCATACAGATGAAATGCCGCGCCATCAGTGTACTGGGCCGCGGCTCCGGTCAGGACAGCGATAGGGTATGCCGTGTTGTCGCAGTTGTGATCGAACACGATGATCTTGGTCGTCAGGTTCGCGCCAGCGAGTGCAGGTCCGAGTTTGAGAATGAAGTTGGTTTCTTCCGTTGATGTCATGGTCATACTCGGGTTGTTGTTTGGATTCTCGGGTTCGTTCTGTGGAGTGATGGCATAAATTAGAATCCCCTGCTGTTGCATCGCCTGAATGTATTTTACAAAGTACGTTGCATAGGCATCGTAGTAAATTGTATTGAGGCTGCCTCCGATGGAACTGTTGTTTGATTTCATCCAGTTCGGGGCGGTCCATGGTGTTGCAATAATTTTGATCGATGGTGCAATGGTCAGTACTTGCTTGATTACCGGAACCAGATAAGTGAGATCGGGGCCATTGAGACTGAACTGCGTCATACCCGAATCAGTTTGCCCAGCCGGAAGGTCATCGTAAGTGTAAACCGCAGTACTCAGGTCTGTGGCGCCAATGCCGATCCTCATGAATGAAACACCAATTCCGTTCGTTGGGTCGAACATTTCCGTGAGTATCGCTGTGCGTTGTGCCGATGTCATTTGCGTCATCAACACATAGGCGCTGCCTTCAGTCATGGTGTAACCGAAACCATCCATGGTTTGAAAAGTAGTGCCCGGTATCAACTCCACGTTGGGATTTCGATTAGAACCGCTTGCAAAAGTTGACGTTGCTTGTGCCTGAAATAGCAGAGACTTGTCGCCAGCCGTTACGAAAGGGTTCACAACACCCGGAGTGGTTACGAGTGACGCATTCGCAGAAAGATTGAGCTGATCGGACGATGCCTGGTCTTGATTTTGATTGATTGCCAGGTCGCCACAACCGATGACCAGTGCTGCGGCCATGGTTGCAACGATGGAGTTGAATCGGATGTTCATCTTCATTGCTGAAATGGTTTAAGGTGGAAACTTTCGGTTGCAGATCAACTGATCGAACCGCGCAAGGGGGGCAGAGCAATTTATGAAAAAATGTGCTCATGTGTTCAAGTCGCAGGCCTGATATGCGAGTCAACCTGCCGAGGGATTGTCGTTCTGCTGATCGAGGCAACTCCTGTAAACTGCCATGAAGCGCGAGCACTTCAACATCTGAGTACCTGTCTTGCGAACTCCACACAATTTCGTCAACTTGGATTAAAACATCGTCCATCATGAAAGCCGGATCTACTTTGCTCATATGCTTTGCTGCGTGCATTGTCATCGCATGCGGGTCGAAGGAAAATCAGAATGAAAAATCATTTGCCGATACCGCACTTTATCATGAGCAATTTCGGCCACAGGTACATTTTTCTCCACCGAAGAACTGGATGAATGATCCGAACGGACTTGTTTACTATCAGGGAGAGTATCATCTCTTTTATCAATATCATCCGGCAAGGATGGTGTGGGGACCGATGCACTGGGGGCATGCCATCAGCACCGACCTGGTGCATTGGAAAAACGAACCGACTGCTTTGTTTCCGGATAGCCTTGGTTTGATCTTTTCCGGCAGCGCAGTGTTCGACTCGCTGAATACTTCAGGACTTGGTTCTAAAGAGTCGCCACCACTCGTTGCTATCTTCACTTACCATTCGATGGAAAAAGAAAAAGCAGGACGCACGGACTATCAGAATCAGGGAATTGCGTTCAGCATAGACAAGGGAAGAACGTGGAAGAAGTATGACAAGAATCCTGTTCTGCCGAATCAAGGTGTTAATGACTTTCGCGACCCTAAAGTTTTTTGGAGCGCGAAAGTGAACCAATGGACAATGATCCTTGCTGTAAAAGATCATGTCGAGTTGTGGGCGTCACCGAATTTGAAAGCCTGGAAGAAGCTAAGTGATTTCGGAAGGGACTTTGGTGCCCATGGAGGCGTTTGGGAGTGCCCTGATCTATTTGAGCTCCGCGTGCCCGGAGAAAGAATGAAGAAGTGGGTGATGCTGGTAAGCATAAATCCAGGTGGACCGAATGGCGGATCGGCAACACAATATTTCATAGGAGATTTTGATGGCAGAACTTTCAAGCCGGAATATGATAAAGATTTTATATGTTGGATCGATCATGGTCCTGACGACTATGCTGGCGTCACCTGGAACAATCTGCCCCACAATAGAAGAGTTTTTCTGGGGTGGATGAGTAACTGGGCTTATGCACAGGAGGTTCCGACAAAGCCCTGGCGAAGCGCGATGACCGCTCCGCGCGATCTTTTCCTGAAAAGAGTGAACGGTAGGATCTATGTCACTTCCCGATTGGTTGGCGAGATCTCGAATTTAGCAATCGGCACATGGCCGACACCCGAACGACTTTTCATAAGAGACTCATTGAGTCTGTCGGAGTTGGGTATTGACGATATCAATCGCGCGATGGTGCAGGCGACTGTGGATGCAAAATCATTTGCGCTCGAACTGTCGAACGAAGGTGGAGAAAATGTGAAAATTGGATTCGATTCTTTGAAGAACGAGTTTTTCATCGACCGTGCTTCCTCTGGAAATGTTTCGTTCTCGAAGAACTACAATACCAGGGCCATAGCTCCGCGAATCTCTAACGAGAAACAAATCTCCTTTGAAATTCTCATCGATCGCTCTTCCGTTGAGATCCTGTTCGATCATGGACTGACCGCAATGACAAGTGTATTTTTCTCCGAACTCCCGATGAAAAAAATGACCATTAAGTCCAGCAACGGATTATCAATAGAGAAGCTCGGGGCTCAGCGCCTGGAGTCGATTTGGAGCGGAAAGTAAGTTCACCGTTGATAGTTGACAGCTCACAGAGTGTGCGTTCAAAGGAAGATCTGCGCGTCAGGCCTTTTGGATCACGCTTGCAATGTCGGCAGGAGGGACGTGACAATGGTAATCGATGATCTGAAGTGAGTTTGAATCAGGTCGCAAACAGAAAAATCAGAAATTGCTGGCTATACCGAGCTCGAGCCCGCGGAGTTCAGCAAGCCCCTTGATTCGTCCAATTGCCGAATATCCCGGATACGTTTTTTTATTGAGGTCATCCAGCATTTGATGACCATGATCAGGTCGCATGGGAATGGATTTTTCTGTTCGCGACATAAGAGCAACGATCTCTGCCACTGTTGCAACCATGTCGGTATCTCCTCCCAAGTGTTCGGCTTCATAGAAATTGCCTTCACTGTCGCGCTTTGTATTTCGTAAATGAAGAAAATGGATCCGGTCGCCAAATCGCCTGATCATGCGAACGATATTGTTGTCTGCCCTTGCGCCAAAGGAGCCTGTGCAGAAGCACAATCCGTTTGCAGGCGAGGATTCTGCAGCCAGAAGTTCGGCAACATCTTCTTCTGTGCTTACAACGCGCGGAAGTCCAAGTACAGAATAAGGTGGATCGTCAGGATGGATTGCCAACTTCAGGCCAAGCGTCTCTGCCTGTGGGCCTATCTCATTTAGAAAGTGAAACAGATTTTCTTTCAATTTTTTGCGGCCGATCCTTTCATAAGTTTTCAAAGCATCGAGCACCTGCGTGGCTGTAAAGCTTTCATCGCTTCCGGGTAAACCAAGCAGGCAATTTTTAAACATGGCCTGCTGTTGTTCTTCGTTGTGCGTGTCTATCCATCGTTTCGCCTGAGCGACTTCATGTTGTGAAAAATCTTTTTCCGCTCCAGGCCGCTTTAACAGAAAGAGATCGAAGGCTGCAAATGCGGCACGTTCAAAACGTAATGCACGAGTTCCATTCGCCAATGAATAACTGATATCGGTACGAAGCCAATCCAGTATCGGCATAAAATTGTATGTAACAACCTTCAGTCCGCAAGCCGCTACGTTGCGAAGACTGGTTTTGTAGTTATCGGTATACTGTTTGAAATTCCCGGTTTGTTTTTTGATGTCTTCATGTACCGGAAGACTTTCAATAACGGTCCAGGTAAGACCGGAAGCCTCGATCTCTTTTTTTCTTTTCACGATCTCATCAATGGTCCAGACATCGCCAACGGGAATATGATGCAGCGCAGTGACCACGCCTGAGCATCCGGATTGACGAATATCAGCCAGTGACACCGCATCATGAGGTCCGAACCATCGCATTGTTTGTTCCATCAGGATCATCGCGCAGAATTTTTTTGTGAAAATAGTTTTTTTGAAGCGGTTCACAATGCCACTGGCTTTTGGCTGTTGACCTTTAGCGATGAGAAAACAATTTGATTCAACATGTGACTAACAAATCGAAAAGGCAGGACAAACGTAGTTCCAGTCGACTATAGTGAATGATTGGCCAACGACAAGCGTTGTCTAATCGCTCAATTGTCACTATCTTTATGATATTTTTTAATCTAAAAAAATGAAAAAGCTGGCTATTTTTTTGTCTTTTCTATTTCCTGATGCGCTTGCACAGCAAGTAGAAGGCGAAGTTGAACTCGCGGGATTTGTGCTTGGGCAGACGCGATCAGCCGTGTACGCAGACCTCGGTGCTCCTTTTCTGAAGGAGGACAAAAGCGATGGTTGGGTTTTTGAATTTCACAAGCTCAAGCCCGATACGTCTGTTTATGCTTTGTTCAAATACAATCCGTCCGATGCTGACAAGATCTATGGTATCGAGCTGGTGGGCGATGGAAGCAAATGGAGTGAGATGCATCCGTTTCGCGGTTTGCAGCTTGGAGATGCCAAAGCAAAAGTGGACCAGCAGCTTGGGCCAATCGAGAAAACAGAGACGGTCGATGATCCTCCGCTCATCACTCAGTATTATCGAGGCCGCAACTATAGCGTTGATATAGACAAGTCAGGCCACCTGTATGGAATTCAGATCTTTGGAAATATTCTCGAAGACAAGCCAGTGGGCGACCCGTCTATCAAGGGATTCAAGCACGCGATCATGACCAGGAACATAGACAGCCTCGTGCGCTGGATTTCTCCAGACCTGGAAATTCATAAAGGCGGAAAAGTAGTTGGTTATTCACATGGGGCGAGAAAAGAATTGATGGACCCTGCGAGCGAAGTGAGTAAACTTTTGCTGGGCGAGACTGGAAGCGTTTGGTATGCGTTCGCGAAAGAACTCGCTGACGGAACTTCCGAATCGCGCATGCATCCGGAGATCAACCAGCTTACCATTGTCGATAAATTCTTCGACAGCAACACATTGTCCGAAGTTGTTTTCCGGACACACGCAGGACGATGGAAAGTTTACGAGATCAAATTCAGGTAGAGAGATTTAAGATTTAAGATTTTAGAGTTTGAGTTGACTGAATTTGATTTATGGTGTTTTTCAAAACATGAAAGCCGGTTGCCCGGGAGTTTCCCTAAGGGCTGCCTTTAAATCAAAAATCTAAAATCACAAATCTTAATTTCTTTTTCCGTGACCGACATACAATTAATACAAGCATCAACGGGCAAGAGCTATTTCGTTGTCGAAGAGGGCAGCGAGCGACTTGCTGAGATGGAGTTCCAGGTTCGCGGAAGTGACCTGATCGTTTACCATACGGAAGTCTCTCCCAAACTTCAAGGTCAGGGCGTAGCAGGCAAATTGCTAT
>CBHROW010000289.1:0-7139 GCA_966080355.1 uncultured Chryseosolibacter sp. | reverse complement strand
AATTTCACCTCGCATAAAGTCGCGCGCGATGTAAAAGGAAGCAACCGGGAATTTTATATCACAAGTTTTTCGACAAAGACGATCGTCTATAAAGGTCAGCTTCGCACGGAACAACTCCGAAAATATTTCTTCGATCTTCAGGATCCGCGTTTGCGTACTGCCCTTGCATTGGTCCACTCGCGCTTCTCTACAAATACATTTCCGAATTGGAAACTCGCACAACCCTTCCGCTACATAGCGCACAACGGTGAGATCAACACCATTCGCGGGAACGTCAATAAAATGAAGTCGAAGGAAAGTATGTTCAAGTCGACTTTGTTTACCGATGAAGAGTTGAAGATGTTGTTGCCGATCACGGTGGCAGATGGTTCCGATTCTTCGAACCTCGATGCAATGGTGGAAATGCTTGTGCTGTCGGGCCGCACTATTCCACATGTGATGATGATGCTGGTGCCTGAAGCATGGCAAGACAACAAGCTGATGGATCCGCACCGTAAAGCATTCTATAAGTATCATGCTTCGATGATGGAGCCGTGGGATGGTCCGGCTGCGCTCGTGTTTACAGATGGATCGCGCATAGGCGCTACGTTGGACAGAAATGGACTTCGACCTTTGCGCTATTTCGTAACGCGTTCAGGCCGAATGGTGATGGCATCGGAAGCAGGTGCATTGCCGATCGATCCGAAAGATATTCTTGAAAAAGGACGGATCACACCGGGAAAAATGATGCTGGTGGATCTCGATCAGGGCAAGGTTCTTGACGATGAGAAGGTGAAACGTTCAGTCTATGAAGGGAAACCGTATTACAACTGGATCATTCAAAATCGCCTGAAGCTGCGCCTGGAACCCGAACAGGAATGGTTCGAGGATAACTACGATGAGAAGACGTTGATCCAGCGACAGAACGCCTACGGATTTACGGAAGAAGATGTAAAAATGATCATCACGCCCATGGCGGCTACCGCATATGAAGCGGTCGGTTCTATGGGTGATGACACACCTCCTGCCGTGCTGTCTAAAGAGAGCCGGCACATTTCCAATTATTTCAAACAGCACTTTGCTCAGGTCAGCAATCCTCCGATCGATCCGATTCGCGAGCGACTGGTTATGTCGTTGTTCACACGTATTGGTGTAAGCTTGAACGTGCTTGAAGAAACTCCGCAGCACACCAATCAAATTCATATTTCGCAACCCGTGTTATTGAATGCTGACCTCGAGAAGTTGAAACACTTGCCTGCGCACGGTTTTGAGTATGCTGTACTGCGTTCGGTGTTCCTTGCCGATGGTCAACCCGGGCGCCTGGAAGAAAGTTTGAATCGCATTTGTGCGGAAGCCGAGAAGGCGATTCGTGCCGGGAAGAAAATAATCGTGATCTCCGACCGCAAGATCAGCGATGAGTACGCCCCGATACCGTCACAACTCGCGATAGGTGCTGTACATCATTATCTTGTTGAAAAAAGAATTCGTACCCAGGCCGGGTTGCTTGTGGAGGCCGGTGACGTGTGGGAAGTTCATCACTTCGCTACGATCATAGGTTATGGAGCCAGTGCAATCAATCCGTATATGGCGCTTGAAACCATTCACAACCTGAACAAGAATGGGTTGCTCGGAAAACAAATGTCGGATGATGACGCTTATCACAATTATCAAAAGGCAATCGGGAACGGGCTGCTGAAAGTCATGTCGAAGATGGGCATCAGTACGCTGCAGTCTTACCAGTCAGCGCAGATCTTCGAAGCCCTGGGTCTGGCGAGCGAAGTGATCGATAAATGTTTCCGCGGAACGACCAGCCGCATCGAAGGATTATCATTCGATGATCTTGCCAAAGAAGTTCTTGTGCGTCACAACAACGCATATCACAAAGAGAATACGAGTTTGCCGGTCGGTGGAATTTATCAGTGGAAACGCAGGGGTGAAAAGCATTTGTTCAGCCCTGAGGTTATTCACCTGCTTCAGCATTCAACGAAAACAAATAATTACAACCAGTACAAGAAATACACCGAGAAGATTAACAATCAAACAAAAGAGACGATCACATTTCGCGGTTTGTTTGAATTCAAGAAGCGTACAGCGATTTCGATCGATGAAGTTGAGCCGGTTGAAGATATACTGAAAAGATTTGCGACAGGCGCGATGTCGTTCGGATCGATCTCACATGAAGCACACAGTACGCTGGCGATCGCGATGAACCGCATCGGAGGTAAAAGTAATTCCGGTGAAGGCGGTGAGGATGAGATTCGCTTCGAGAAAAAAGAAAATGGCGATTGGGAGCGTTCGGCTATCAAGCAAGTTGCCTCGGGAAGATTTGGCGTGACAAGCTATTACCTCGCGAATGCCGATGAGCTTCAGATCAAAATGGCGCAGGGTGCAAAACCGGGTGAAGGCGGACAACTTCCGGGTCACAAGGTTGACGAGTGGATCGGAAAAGTGCGTCACTCGACTCCGGGTGTTGGATTGATCTCGCCTCCGCCACATCACGATATTTATTCGATCGAAGATCTTGCTCAGCTCATTTATGATTTGAAGAACGCCAATCGTCAGGCGCGCATCAATGTGAAATTGGTTTCTCAAGCTGGTGTTGGAACTGTGGCTGCCGGAGTAGCGAAAGCAAAGGCGGATGCCATTCTGATCTCTGGCGCAGATGGCGGAACAGGAGCGTCACCGATCAGCTCCGTTCGTCATGCGGGTTTGCCATGGGAACTGGGATTGGCAGAAGCCCATCAGACACTGGTAAAAAATAATCTGAGAAGTCGCGTTGTTCTTCAAACTGACGGACAGATCCGCACCGGCCGTGACATAGCGATAGCTACATTGCTTGGCGCGGAAGAATGGGGTGTTGCAACGGCTGCCCTCGTAGTTGAAGGATGTATCATGATGCGTAAGTGTCATTTGAATACATGCCCTGTCGGAATTGCAACACAAGATTCAGAATTGCGCAAATTGTTTACTGGCAATCCGGATCATGTGGTGAACTTCTTCCAGTTCCTCGCACAAGATCTTCGCGAAGTCATGGCATCACTTGGATTCCGTTCGATCAACGAAATGGTTGGAAGAACAGATGTGTTGCGTGTTCGCCAGGATATTGATCACTGGAAAGTAAGCAAGTTGGATCTTTCACCGCTCCTTCATCGCGAACCGACCCGCGAACATATCGGTGTATATAAACAGATCGAGCAGGACTTTGAACTGGAAAAAGTTCTTGACTGGAAGCTTGTAGAGGCTGCGAGGCCGGCACTCGAAGACGGTGAACGCGTACAACAAAAATTTATTATCAGAAATACCGATCGAACTACCGGGGCGCTTCTTTCGAATGAGATCTCGAAAAAATACAAAGCGAAGGGATTGCCCACTGATACGATCCAATTCAACTTCAAAGGTTCGGCCGGGCAAAGTTTCGGAGCATTTGTTGCGCCTGGCGTGACATTCGAACTCGAAGGTGAAGCCAACGACTACTTCGGAAAAGGCTTGTCGGGCGGAAAGCTAATCGTGTATCCCGACAAAGAAGCCACTTTCAAACCTGAAGACAACATCATCATTGGCAACGTGGCATTTTACGGTGCGACATCGGGTGAGGCTTACATTCGCGGCCAGGCTGGTGAACGTTTTTGCGTGAGAAACTCGGGTGTGAGAGCAGTTGTCGAAGGTGTAGGTGATCATGCTTGTGAGTACATGACCGGAGGACGTGTCGTGATCCTTGGAAAAACAGGAAGAAATTTTGCAGCAGGTATGAGCGGAGGCATCGCTTATGTTTTCGACCCTGAAATGTCGCTCGAAAGACTTTGCAATAAAGATATGGTTGGACTTGAAACAATGTCGGAAGAAGATATTGCGGACGTTCGCACCATGATCGAAAATCATTTCCGCTACACAGGAAGCGATCCGGCTGAATGGGTGCTGGAGAATTGGGAAGTGGCTCAACAACTTTTTGTCAAAGTGATGCCAAAGGACTACAAGGCCGTTCTTCAAAAACAAAAAGCTAAGGCGATCAAAGCAACGCCAGCTGAGGTATTGAAATAAGATCAACGAAAGACCAAACGCATACATGGGACAAGTAGACGGATTTATGAAATTCGATCGCGAGATGCCGAAATCGCGCGATACCAAAGACCGATTGAAGGATTACAAGGAGATCTACACTCCACTTGAAAAGGAAAAGGTGAAGAACAATGCAGCCCGTTGTATGGACTGCGGAGTTCCGTTTTGCCACAACGGATGTCCGCTCGGAAATAACATTCCAGACTTCAACGATGCAGTGTATCAAGGTCGATGGGAAGACGCCATCAAGATTCTGAGCACTACCAATAACTTTCCCGAGTTCACGGGAAGAATTTGCCCCGCGCCATGCGAAGCAAGTTGTGTGTTGAGTATCAATAACAGTCCCGTCACCATCGAATACATCGAGAAGACGATAGCAGAAACTGCCTTTGAAAAAGGTTATATAAAACCTACACCCCCGAAAGCGAGAACAGGCAAACGCGTTGCAGTTGTGGGCTCTGGTCCTGCAGGTCTTGCCGCGGCCGCACAATTAAATAAAGCAGGACATTGGGTCACAGTTTTTGAACGCAGCGATCGGCTCGGTGGACTTCTTCGCTATGGCATTCCGGATTTCAAGCTGGAAAAGAATGTGATCGACCGGAGAATTCGTCTGATGGAGCAGGAAGGCATCATCTTCCGGACCAACGCCCATGTCGGTGTGAATATCAGCGCACAACATTTGAAACAAGAGTTCGATTCAGTGGTGCTCACGGGTGGTGCATCGGCATCGCGTGATCTGGCGATACCCGGAAGAGATTTGAAAGGCGTACATTTTGCGATGGAGTTCTTGCCTCAACAGAACAAGCGAGTGGCGGGCGATCGTATTTTCTCTGGCGATATTCTGGCGACAGATAAAAATGTATTGGTGATAGGAGGCGGTGACACAGGTTCCGACTGCGTTGGTACTTCGAATCGTCAGGGCGCGAAGTCCGTTACTCAAATCGAATTGCTGGCGAAACCTCCGCTCAAACGCAACGAAGATAACCCGTGGCCGCTGTGGCCGATGGTGCTGATGACATCATCTTCACACGAAGAGGGCGTCAAGCGCGAGTGGGCTATCTTGACAAAAGAATTTCTTGGCGACAACAATGGAAGGCTCACGGGTTTGAAGATTGTCGATATCAAATGGGGCGTGAACGCGCAAGGCAAGATGGGTTTCGAAGAGATTGCCGGCACCGAGCGCATCATTCCGTGCGAACTGGCACTTCTTGCGATCGGATTTACAGGCGCAGAAAAAGGCGGAATGCTCGATGAATTGAAAGTGGAGCTTGATGAACGCGGCAACATTCGCACAGAAAATTATATGACCAGCCAGGAAGGAATATTTGCCGCTGGCGATATCCGCAGAGGCCAATCTTTGGTGGTGTGGGCGATCTCTGAAGGTCGCGAAGCTGCGAGAGCGGTTGACACATGGCTCACGGGTTCATCACAACTCGAGGCAAAGGATGAATCTTTTGTATATGTAGCAGAAGCCTAGAGTCCCATGAGTTGCCCGGCCTTTAAAGGCAGGGCAACTCAGGAATTTGTTATTTTATTTGGCTCCTTCCACAAGCTTTCCCCTTCATTTTTATTTCCCCCGAATAGAACTAATTTTGCCGCACTGATATTATAGTGACGTGTCAAAGAAACAAGTAAATGTAGGTCTGGTGCAGATGTCATGCACCGCCAAGCCCGAAGACAATCTCCGAAAGGCGATTGCCAAGATCCGCGAAGCAGCAGCGAAAGGTGCGCAGATCGTGTGCTTGCAGGAGTTGTTCAGGTCGTTGTATTTCTGTGATGTTGAAGATTACGAAAACTTCAATCTCGCTGAGTCGATTCCAGGACCTTCAACAGAAGCCATTTCCGCAGTGGCGAATGAGTTGGGAGTTGTAGTGATCGCATCATTGTTCGAAAAAAGAACAAATGGTATTTATCACAATACAACTGCCGTCATCGATGCCGATGGAACTTATCTCGGTAAATATCGGAAGATGCACATCCCGGATGATCCCGCCTACTACGAAAAATTTTACTTCACACCAGGTGATCTGGGATACAAAGTTTTCAAGACAAAGTTCGCAACGATCGGTGTACTGATCTGCTGGGATCAATGGTATCCGGAAGCGGCACGAATCACGGCATTGATGGGTGCCGAAATTCTATTCTATCCGACTGCTATCGGCTGGGCAACTTCACAGGATGAAGAGACAAACTCGGAACAATACCATGCATGGCAAACCATTCAGCGCAGTCATGCCGTTGCCAATGGTGTTCACGTGGTGAGCGTGAATCGCGTGGGCTTTGAACAAAATGGCGCGATGAAATTCTGGGGCGGCTCATTCGTAGCCAACCCGTTTGGCAAACTTCTGTATCTCGCTTCACACGAAAAGGAAGAAGTTACCGTGGTTGAGATCGATCTTCAAAAAACCGATCGTTATAGAACGCACTGGCCATTCTTACGCGATCGCAGGATCGACTCTTATCAACCGATCACCAAACGTTACATTGACGAATAACTCTTTTCGCCTTATTGATCTGTTCTCACGATGAGTAACTCCACCGCTACGCCAAAGAAACTTGGCTATTATTTCCCTGCTGAATTCGCACCGCATACTTCAACATGGCTGAGCTGGCCGCACAAGGAAGCATCGTGGCCAGGCAAGATCGAGACGATCTATCCGGTGTACGCGCAGTTCATCAAGCTGGTGGCAGAGGGAGAGGACGTTAATATCAATGTTCTGGATGAGAAAACGAAAGCCAAAGCAACAGGCTTTCTCGAAAAGGCTGGTGCTGATATGAGCCGCGTTCATTTCTTCATGCATCCGACAAACGATGCCTGGTGTCGCGACCACGGGCCGGCTTTTTTGATCAACCCCATTGAAAAGAAGAAGATGATTGTCGATTGGGGATACAACGCGTGGGGAGGCAAATATCCTCCATTCGATCTCGATGACAATATCCCCACACTCATTGCGAACCATTATAAAATTCCTGTCGTGTATCCGGGCATTGTGATGGAAGGTGGTTCTGTAGAGTTCAATGGAAAGGGAACGCTGTTAACGACAACTTCATGTCTTCTGAATGAGAACCGCAATCCACATTTGAATCAAAAGCAAATTGAAGAA
>CBHROW010000288.1:0-7211 GCA_966080355.1 uncultured Chryseosolibacter sp. | reverse complement strand
TATTTCTGTTTATTTTTTGCTGTCCCCCCCTTATAAAAAATATTTTTTTTTTACCCTGTTGTGTGGCTTAAAAAACACACGACTCCAGTTGTTAAAATTTCTGGTGACCAATCCAAACTTCCTCATCCTTGACGAGCCTACAAACGACTTCGATATTGACACCCTCAATGTGCTGGAGGATTTTCTTGACAAGTTCACTGGTTGTCTGTTGCTGGTATCGCACGATCGATACTTTATGGATCACCTTGTCGATCAGCTTTTCATTTTTGAAGGCGATGGTACAATCCGTTTGTTCAACGGTAACTATACAGACTATCGCGATTGGGTCGAGGAACAGGAAGCGAAATCAACTAAACCAAAACCTGTAGCAGTCAGCCAGCCTGAGAAGCCGTCTTCGGACAAGCGTAAGGCCACCTTCAAGGAAAAACAGGAATTTGAAAGCCTCCAAAAAGAAATCGAGTCGCTTGAAAAAAAGAAGGAAGAGATCAGCAGCCTCATGAACAGTGGCACAACAGATCACAAGCAGCTTCAGCAGTGGGGACAAGACCTTCAAACTATCTCAGCAGAAATTGAGACAAAAACCGTTCGCTGGATGGAACTCTCTGAACTTAATTAGAAAGATCTTTGCAATTCTTTGTGTCTTCGCGACTTCGTGGCTATGCCATTCCGCTTGTCACAAATTTTTCGAAAGAATTCGCTTAATATTTTAACTTTAAGCAAACGTTATTTCGAATCATGTACTTGAATCAGGACGCAGAAAAGAAGAATACGTTCGATGCCATCGTAGTGGGAACAGGCATCAGCGGAGGATGGGCCGCAAAAGAACTCACCGAAAAAGGACTTAAAACACTCGTGCTTGAACGCGGTAGAATGGTGAAACATCCGGACTATCCGACAGCCACCAAAGATCCTTGGAACCTCGATCACGCTGATCGCCCAACGCAGGAAGATCTTCAAAAGCAAGGAGTTCAAAACAGAACCACGTATACGATCCGGCAGTCATCCAAACATTGGTTCGTCAACGACCTCGAAAATCCATACCTCGAAACAAAACGATTCGACTGGATGCGAGGCTATCACGTGGGTGGCCGCTCCATCATGTGGGGACGCCAGAGTTACCGCTGGAGCCCAATGGATTTTGAAGCGAACGCTAAAGACGGCCATGGCGTAGATTGGCCCGTGCGCTACAATGAAATCGCTCCGTGGTACGATTACGTGGAGAAATTCATCGGTGTGAGTGGAAATCTCGATGGGCTCGATCAACTCCCTGATGGACAATTCCTTCCCCCCATGGAACTCAACTGTGTGGAACAACACGCTAAGAAAGCTATCTCAGAAAAGCTCGGACGATACCTGACCATTGGTCGTGTAGCCCATGCAACGGCACCGCTACCGCACAGCCCTCAACGCGGCACCTGTCAGTACCGAAACCTTTGTATTCGCGGATGTCCCTATGGCGGATATTTCAGCAGCGTGTCATCTACACTGCCCGCAGCAGAGAAGACCGGCAACATGACGCTGCGGCCAAACTCTATCGTTTACGAGCTTATCTATGACGACAAGAAAGGAAAGGCAACCGGTGTAAAAGTGCTCGATGCCGAAACCGGAGAGCAAACCGAATTTTTTGCGAAGGTGATCTTCCTGTGCGCATCTACCTTCGGTTCTACCTTCATCATGCTCAACTCCATTTCGAACCGGTTCCCGAACGGCTTCGGTAACGACAGCGGTGAGCTTGGATGCAACATCATGGATCACCATTTAAGCGTTGGCGCAACTTCAATGGTGGAAGGATTCGAAGACAAGTATTACTCTGGCCGCAGGGCGAATGGTGTTTACATTCCGCGATACAGAAATATCGGTAAAGACAAGCGGGATTATGTTCGTGGCTTCGGCTATCAGGGAGGAGCAAGTCGCCAGGGCTGGACCAGCATGGTTAAAGAAATGAGCTTGGGTGCCCCGTTGAAAGAAGCCGTAGGCAAGCCCGGCCAGTGGCAGATGGGTATCCAGGGATTTGGCGAAATACTTCCTTATCATGAAAATCGCGTTACGATTGACAAGAGCAAAAAGGATAAGTACGGTCTGCCTGTGCTGAACTTCGATGCCGAATTGAAAGAGAATGAAAAGAAGATGCGCAAGGATATGGCCAATGATGCTGCCGAAATGCTCGAGGCTGCAGGATTCAAGAAGGTAACAACCTATGATCGTGAGATCGGTATTGGCTTAGGTATACACGAGATGGGAACAGCGCGTATGGGTAAGGACCCGAAGACGTCTGTGCTCAACAAATGGAATCAAGTGCATGCTTGTAAAAACGTGTTCGTAACTGACGGATCCTTCATGGCTTCATCCGCCTGTCAAAACCCGTCACTCACTTACATGGCCATGACTGCCCGCGCTGTTGACTATGCAGTAAAAGAACTTAACAAGTTGAATCTCTAAATCTTAAAATCAAAAATCTCAAATCTTAAATCTGTTTTATGGATAGGAGAGAAGCAATAAAAAGAACAGCATGGATCATGGGTGGCGTAGTTTCTGCACCTGCGATCGCTGTCATTTTGAAAGGCTGCAAAGCAGAACCTAAACTCGATTGGAAACCGGAATATTTGTCGCAGCCACAGGCATCATTGGTGAGTGATGTTTCTGAGATCATCATTCCGAAGACTGACACGCCTGGTGCGAAGGAAGTCGGAGTTCCTGCGTTCATCGACACCATGTTGAAAGACGTTTACTCGAAGGAGGACCAGGATCGTTTCATGACCGGTCTGAATGAATTCGATGCGGAGGCGAAGAAAGCGTATGGGGATGCATTTGTCGATCTCGAACCCGAACAACAAACAGAGCTGGTAAAGAAATTTCATGATGAGGCTATCAAAGCTGAGCAAACTACCCAGCCTGCGCCAAAGCGGCCATTCATTCTCATGATGAAAGAATTGACGATGCTGGGATTCTTTACCTCAAAGGTTGGAGCGACACAGGTGCTTCAATACGATCCGGTGCCGGGCGCTTACAAGGGATGTATTCCACTGTCGGAAGCTGGAAACGGAAAGACCTGGGCGTCTTAGATGCAAGTAGCAAGTAACTGGAAAACAAGAAACAGGTCGAACCTGTAGCAAGTATCAGGAATTAGATCTACTTCTTGTTACCTGCTACTTGTTTATTGTTACTGTTTCTTTTCCGGAGTGATCATGATGTGAGCCCGATGAGTTCCAGGGTCCATGATCCACGGCATCCCCGCTGCATCGGGCTTTGTGGGAAGCCCAGTGCTTTCGGCTGTAGCATATGGTATGTAGATGACGTATCTCAATATCCATCGCGAAGTTCTCCTGTTAGTTTATCATATTTTTCATCATCACCCGCGAACACGTAAAGGGTAGTGGGCTGTTTCGGCATCTTCAGCTTTCCTGATTTAACTTCATCCTCGCGGATTGTAAAGATCTCCTGGTGAGTTTTTCCTTGTTTCTTAAGCGCTCGTCCTCGCTCCATGAACGGATCGAGATCTTTGTGATAGCATGAAACATTGATGCCTTTCTGCGCAGCATCATCTGCCAAACAGACCATCTCGTTCGTGCCTTTTCGGATAATTGCAAACTCACCTTTTGCATTGTAGCCATAAACCATCGCACCATCACGCTGTTCACTCGGAGCTGCAAGCACGGCTGTCTTGATCTGAATTTCTTCCGGGATATTTTGAGCGAATGATCCGAGTCCACTCGCTAAAAACAAAACTGTTATGAAGTTTCTCATACCATCGTAGTTGTTAATCAAACCTTTAAATACCGCTGCATTTTCCCAGCACCCAGCCACCCTAAATTCCCAGCGCCCGGCAATCCGGCACCTGGCACCTGATTCACCATCCTATTCCATAATCTTCACCATGATTGCTGGAGCCGCCCCAGAAGCTGTTGTGCTTCCAGTCAAAATAGATCGCATTGATTGGTCCCGAAGTACGGTCATCAAACGTGAGTCGATAGCCCATTTGCATCAACTCTTTTCGTACATAAGGTGGTGTGCTTTCGTGCAAAAGAATGTTGCCGGGTTTGGGTTTCCGGTCCTCACCGCCCAGCGATAAGTAATATTGATAAGTGTTGATGTTGGGAGCTTCGGTTGCTTCCTGGACGTTCATTCCGAATTCAACCATGTTGATGAAGAACTGGAGCAGGTTCTGATCCTGGGTGTCGCCACCTTGAACTGCAAACGAGAGGAATGGCTTTCCATCTTTCAGCGCCATGGTGGGGGTCAAAGTGACTCGCGGGCGTTTTCCGGGTTCAACGACATTGAAAGGATTGAGCTTGGGATCTGTCACGAAACTTTGCATACGCTGGCTCATTCCAACTCCGGTCTTCCCTGCGATGCATGCTGGTAACCATCCTCCGCTCGGTGTGATTGACACGACCCAGCCCTCTTTGTCGGCAGCTTCTACGGAAGTTGTTCCAAGGAAAACGCGATTAAGATAGTTCTCATCCATCGGTGACATGGGCTTATCGATCGCTGCCTGTTTCCATTGTTTTAAATATTCGGTGTAAGGATTGGTTTTACCTTCGAAGGGATAGGGGTCACCGGGACCAACCTTCGCATCGTTCTTCTCCCAGTTGATTTCTTTTAAACGAGACTTGGCATATTCCTTCGAAAGCAATCCTGTGATCGGCTCTTCGGGAGCGAAACCAGGGTCACCATAATAGAAGTCGCGATCAGCAAATGTGAGATTCATCACCTGGTACATCGTATGAATGTATTTCGCGGAATTGAATCCCATAGCTTTGAGGTCGATGTTCTCGAGAATGTTGAGTGCCTGCAACATCATCGGGCCTTGTGTCCACTGCGACAGTTTGTAGACATCGATCCCTTTATAGTTCACCTTCAGTGGTTCCTCCTGCATCACTTTCCATTTTGCAAGATCATCTGTGGTGATCAATCCACCTTGCTCCTGGCAGCCGCGAGCGAACTCTTTCGCAATATCACCTTTGTAAAAACGATCCATCGCAGCGTAGATGGCTTCCTTGCGCGACTTTCCTTTTTTGAGCGCTTGTTGTTCGGTGTCGACCATTTTAGTCAGTGTCTCCAGCAGATCCAATTGACGGAAAATCTCGCCAGCTTCCGGGGCTTCGCGGTCCTGACCGGCATGTGGTAGAAATACTGCCTTCGAGTAAGGCCATTGTTTAATTTGATTTTTGCCTCGTTCCATGGCGTTAGCAGTTTGCGCTTCGATTGGATATCCGTCTGCAAGTTGCATGGCGGGTGCGAGCACATCCTTCAGGCTCATGGTTCCATACTCAGCAAGCATGGTGCACAGACCCCCGGGTGTTCCAGGAGTAACGGCTGCGAGTGGTCCGAACTCAGGTGGAAAATTCATTCCCTTGGACTTAAAAAAATCTGCCGTTGCTCCGGTTGGCGCTACTCCCAGTGCATTGATTCCGATCACTTTTCCAGTCTTTGGATTGTAGATGAGAGCTTGCGTTTCACCACCCCAGCTCAAAACATCCCACATGGTGCACGTTGCGGCAAGCATGGCACATGAAGCATCCACCGCGTTGCCACCTTTTTGAAAGATCATACTCCCTGCAGTGGCAGCCAGCGGTTTCCCGGTGATGGCCATCCAATTCTTACCGTGTAAAACCGGTTTTTGTGTTTGCTGTGCGAATGCCAGCGTTGTACAAAAGGCAAGCGCAATGAGAAGTAGATTCTTCATAATTGTGGTTCAGGTTAACAGGTAAAAATTACGCTGTTTGAAAACTATTTCAAAGCGATTTATGTCGAACGGATCATCGCAGCGAAACCGATTAGGTTCCGTATCTATTGGACATCGACAAGCACAACGCGATGGCTATTGCTTTTCCAGACTTTTCAATGTTGTTTCAATAAACGTTCTATCAAGCCAGCGATTGCCGATCAGTACACCTGAGATATTCTGCGTTTGGGTGATATCGGCCAACGGGTTGCCCTTCAGCACCACCAGGTCCGACACATATCCTTCTTTTACTTTTCCGGCCTTCGGCTGATTGAGATATTGAGCGACATTGACAGTTCCGGCCTGAAGTGCCTGGTAAGGTGTGAGTCCCGATTGGACGAGATATTTCAATTCGTTGTGGGTGGAGAACCCGGGAACATTGAATACCTGCGGAGCATCGCAGCCAAGGAGAATGCCGATGCCGTTTTGCTGACAGGCACGAATGAGTTTTCTTCTGAGGGTTACGAAGTACTTTGCTTTCGAAACGTTATAGGCAGGATCGTTCAACAGATTCGATTTGCTGTTCATCCATTGTTGTGTGGTCTGTGGGCTCATGTATTTTTTGTTCGGATCTTTTTCGAAGTCTTCATTGGTAAAATCGGGAGAGAACCAACGTTCTCCAAGCGACTGTGTAGGTACAACCCAGATGTGATGCGCTTTCAATGCGTTCATCAGCGTGGGAATTTGGGTGGTGTCGGCTCTGTCTGCGACTTGCATTCCAAATGGCCCGGTCTGTTGCTCCACCATCGTTTCAATTCCCGGCACGAGTCCTTCAATGAATCCGTCCAGGTGATCGATCGAAGAATATCCGGCATCGATCGCTCTCCATACACCAACGCCAAACGACACATGACCTACGAACGGAATTTTGAGTTTATTCGCGGTGGCAGCAATGGAATCAAATTTTGCACGTGTCAAGCCGGGATGCATTTTCAGGAAATCATATCCAGCTTTTTTTTGCTGTCGCACCATCTCGGCTCCGGCTTCAGGCGATGTCACACTGATGCCATTGATCGATGGTCCGGTGGTGTAGAAATGCGGAGATAATATTTCTCCTTTTCGGATCATGTCGCGAAGCTCGAGGTGTTTAGGATGGCCAAGCATTCCGCGGATCGTTGTGATTCCGTTTACAGCAAAAAGAGAGAGCACATCTTTCATCGGTTCGATGTTATCGATGGGCGGAACGTGGGCATGCATTTCAGCCAGCCCGGGAATCAGGAACTTGCCCTTGCCGTCAATCACAAATGCTTCCTTGCTGTGTTTGACTTTCTGTGCCGGGCCGATTGATGTGATCGTTCCGTTCTTCGTTACAACCGTTTGATGTTCAGACACTTTATCATTATCCATTGAAACCACGCTGATATCTTTAAAGACGATTTCACCGTGCTCAAGCGAGGCTGGAGATTGCGCAAAAACTGTGACAGCGAAAACATGGAGTAGGAGAGCGATGACGGGTTTCATGCTTATGATTTTGGAGACAGAAGTT
>CBHROW010000287.1:0-7229 GCA_966080355.1 uncultured Chryseosolibacter sp. | reverse complement strand
AAGGTCACCTGGCATTTCTCAAAGACCTGGAAAAGTCGTTGCCTGAGATCACAGCAGAGAAAGGATCTTCGAGGATGATCTATTATGCCGCGGCAGCCTGTATTCTTGTTGTGCTGATGGTCGGCACCTATATTTTTCGATCAGGTCAGCCGCAACCTGCCGAGTTGTTCGCTGAAAATTTCAAACCTTATCCGAACGTATTCGAGCCAACGGTGCGGGGAAATAACATTGCCACAAACCGTGCTCTGGCATTTCAAAAATACGAGGAAGGAGCTTATGCCGAAGCTGCTGGCATGTTTTCGGAGATTCTGAAAGATCAACGCGAACCAGGTATTTTGCTTTTACTGGGTAATGCAAATCTTTCGCTTGGCAAAACAGATTTGGCAAAAGCAAACTTCACTGAGGTGATTCAAAGCGGAGATAACCTGAAATATCCCGCACTGTGGTACCTGAGTCTGTGTTATGTAAAGGAAGGCAATACAAAACTGGCGATTGAAACACTGAGCGAATTGTCGAACGGTAATGTCGCCTACGCTAAAAAGGCGCAGGAACTATTGCACAAACTACAGCGCTAATCTATTCCTGCGTCTCCGTCCTATTGCAACTACCGTAACTGCCAGCAGACCGATGATTGCTGCCGAAACCATCTCAAGCGTTGAGAAATAAGAGAATGATAGAGGGTCTGTCTTTCCATTGATGACAAATCCAGCCCAAAAGAACGGATGCGACATCTCTGGATTTTCCGCAATGAATTCAAGCTTCGCGCGTTGTAGCGCTTCGTCTTTCCGATAGCCGTTCTTGAGCGACTGATAAAATTTTGTCATCAGTATGCTGGCCGACTGATCAGGCACTTCCCACAGGCTGATAACGGTTGAAGGAACGCCAGCGTACATGAAGGCTCTCGAGAGACTCATCATGCCCTCACCCCGATGAAGCTTTCCCAACCCGGTTTCGCAAGCGCTGAGCACTGCAATCTCTGCATTGAGCTCCATGCTGTATAGTTCATTGGCGGTGATATCTGATTGAATACTGTCAGAAACCTGCGTGAACACAAGTCTCGAAAATAACGGCTTGTCATCGTTGACGAGCGAGTGCAACGCCAGGTGAATGATCTTGTATTTCGATGCCTGGCGCCTGAAGTCTTCCGCGGTGGCGGCCGCAAACAACGATGAACGGAAACCGAAAATTCCTTTGATTGCTGATACCTCATGGAGTGCTCCGGGCAGCTTTGCTAAGTTTGGCTGATTGCTGTAATCTGCATGAAAGGCCGCAAAAAAATCACCCTGTGGATTCATCGACTTTTGCTCGGCTAGCAGATTCGCAGAAGAGGCATAGCTTATCGAAGCTGTTGTCAGCAAGATTTCGCCCGAACTTGGATCTTGCAATAACTCGAACGGAAGGTAGTTAAGCTGATCATGCGGGATGATCACAACATTCTTTCGCGAGAATTCGTTGCGCCAAGGAGAGATGAGCGTTTGGTAAAGAAGTTTTGCCCTGCGACTCCATTCCCGTTGCTGATCTGCTTTTGCGAATAGCCCGGGCGTTGCCACAACATTTCGAAGGGACTCAATGTGTTCGCGGATCGAGTCGGCTTTTATCGTGAAGAGTTTGAACTCGCGCGAAGTTATTGCAAGAGTATACAGGATCGAATCACCTAAAAAATACTCGACAAGCACTTCATTGGCAGAGAGCATCTTTTGAGTTGCTTCAATGGTTTGTTTTTTGTTCTCGACCCGCAGTTTGTAATAGCTGGGAGCAGCAACGCGGATATCGTTAAGCAGGGTGGCGTATGCTTGTTTGATCTCCCCTAAACGTTGGCGTTGAGGACTGCTTTCAAGTTTTTTTATCTCAGCAGCATAAAGTTGTTGCTCAGCCACTGCCAATTCCACTTTCAGTTCACGCTGACGACTCAAGAGGTCCTTGGGCAGACGTGAAAATGATTTTACTTGTTTGACATGGTCGGTAAGTACGGCACTTTTACTTTTGTCCATCAGCTCGAAGCATTCAGACACATATTGAGGATCATGGGTCAGCTGGTAAAAGAGCGAAGCGAGGTGCAGTCCCGTCTGGTATACCTTCGTAGCTTCATCAACCAACACCACCTTATCTTTTTCAAGATTGAATTCGTTTCGGGTGCTGTCGATAAGTTGTATCGCCAGCATGCTTGTTGCGCGCGCGGCATCCAGGTATCTCTTTTCATGTTGTTGAAGGTATCCCGAAGTGAGTATCGCTGCTTTTTGGTGCAGCGTCATCACAGTTTCTTTTTGGATGCTCAGTGTTCGCAGCGCAGGATTGCTTTCTATGTAGTTCCCAGACAATTCATCCTCCGAAGAAAGGCTGAATAAGGATTTTTGAATATAGATCAGCGAATTCTGCAGATCGCGCTGTTCCTGGTACATGGTAGAAATTTGCCGGTAGAGATTGGCCGTGAGGTAGTGCTTTTCGCCACGTAAGCGAATGGTTTGTTCCAAAGCATCTGAAAAAAGCCTGTTGGCGGTTATGAAGTCGTGCTGCGAGACAGCCACTTTGGCGAGGCCTTCATTCACCCGGCTCGCGAAATTCGAATTGTCTTTCACCATCGACAGTGCAATCAGAAAATAATACTTCGCGCTGTCGAGTTTCTTTTCATTGCGATAAAATTCTCCGAGCGAGTTGTACAGAACAAGGGCATTGTTTCGAACGATGTCGTTTCTGGCCTGTCCTTGACAGCTATCAAGATTGGCTTTCGCAGCGAAAAAATACTCGCGAGCTCTCGATGCATTGCCCATTTTTGCATATGCGAGACCGATGTTTCTGTAGATGAGTATATGATTGCGAAAATCGTTCTTACTTATTGAGCAATCCAGATATTGCCTGCTGGCCAAATGGCGATCGATGCAAGATTCCAACTCTCCCTGGAGTTGATAGATCGATGCCTGGAACTGAAGGATGCTATAAAGTATTCCGCAAACTAATGGCGACCGTTGATCTTTAGCGAAAAAAGATTCTGCATCGTTGAATTTTTCCAGTGCCTCCGGGTAGTTGCCGACAACGTAGAAATAATTGGCCTCGAATAATCCGGTTTGCGCCTTCAAACTATCACGTAAAGGACCAAGCGTGCCGCGCGCCTCGTTGATGGTAGCGTAGGTTTCCGTTATGAATTGTTTTGCGGAACCGATCCTATTGTGAAACAGTGCACCTGTTGCGCGTAGGTGCTGGATATGAATCTTTAAAAGCGGGTTTTTTCCACTTCCCAAGGCGTCTAGTTGTTTACCCGCAACGTCATAAAGTGAGTCGCTGACATGAAAATCAGCATATTGAATTTCAACCGCTCTCTGAACGAGCGAATCGATTCGTGCAAACGAAATCTGTTGTCCAAGGCATGATCGTGAGCCGATCAGCGCTAAACAAACCAACCCGGTGCGCGCGATGAGCCGGGTTGGTTTGCACTGTGATCTGTAATTTACTGAGGCCACTTCAGATACAATTTCCCGCCTTGCTTTTCCATGTTAAGCTCATACGTCCTGACTCCCGTGCCGGTAAAGTCAGCCGAAATTGTCAGCTTATGACGACCCTCTTGAATATTAGCCGGCCAGACAAAACTCACCCACTTACTGTCACCTTTGCTTTCAACAATTTTAGACTTCATTTCTTGTTTGTCGAATCTCACCATGGCTGCCGATTCTCCGGCCTTAGTCTGTGTGTTTTTCGCAGTTGTATAGACTTTAGCCATCAGCAGTGTCGTATCACCGATGCATGGACAAAGGTTTCGTCCATCAGGACAACGGCAGAGATCCGAATACATTGCTGTCACTTGTGCTGCTCCGATCGGACTGTTGCTTGCATAGTCTGGTAACGTATTGTTTTCACGTTGCATGGCCATGTACATGTTCCTGACCTCCTGGATCGGAGCTTTTGGATCAAAGAGGATGGCTTTGAACGCAAGCTGTGATACAGGGATGAAAGATTGTGATGGGGGGAGAGCAGGCGTCACGGGCTTCGGGCTGTTGCTGGCAGCGCTTAATGAAGAGCTAAGGCCGTCAGTATTGTTTCTTTGGCAGCCGACAAACACGAGCGTCAAGGCGCATACGCCAATGACAAAACTAATGATGGTCTTTTTCATATTATGGGGTTTTTGGAAAGTTGCCGAATTTACATAAAAGATAAATTCTAAACCTCATCATTGTGTGGTTTTTACACTCCCAGCTTTCAGTGAGAGAATGCTGACATTCCGGAACGCTCGAATGCTCAGCAAGTTTGCGGATCAGAGTTGAAACCTCGGAAACACTTTGGCAGGGGTGCCAGTATGCATGTCGATTCACCCCCGCGACTGAATTTAAGCATTTGAGTAATTAAGCATTTCCGCACTTATCGTGTGCTCAAAAAAAAAGCCGGAGCGAACCCCAGCCTTTTTAGTAATGTGTTAGCTTTTATTCGCTCCACGGAGGCTTGATACCATTCATTCTGGCATAGGCGATCATCTGACCGAGATGTTCATTGGAGTGTCCAAGCGCAATCAAGATCGCAGTCATGCCGGTGTACTCACCAGGAAAAGGAAACTCGACTTTAGTTCCCAATGACGCATCTTTCGTATTCTTAATCGCATCGATCATTACATCGTAAGAGCGTTTGAGTTCTTTTTCAATGGCATCTTTTGCTTTCAGGTCTTTCTCAAGCGACTCCATTTTCACATCCGCAGGAATTTTGGCGCCCAGCTTCGATGCGAAAAAGTAGTTGGCCGAAATAATGTGAGCACATACGCCCGCCACGGAGCGAACACCTTCTTGTGGACTGTAGGAATATTTTTCAGCAGGGATTGCTTTCGCGAGTTGCATAACGTGACCCGAAACGAAGCCCAGCGAGCCAGCAGATTCTTTTTGAAACTGTCCTTGTGAAAACGCCAGCACGGAGAACGCCAGCGCAAAAACTGTGAGTAAAAATTTCATACGTTTGGAATTTTAGTTTGTTCGCGAAAGGTAGAAAAAACGGTTGAGGAATTTTCGGTGTGAACCTAAAATTTAACATACAGGAAACAGGTGCCGCGGATTTTCAATTTTTCTAATTCTGATTTCTGATTCTCTTGTGTGTTCAAAAGTATTTAGTCAGGCGTGCCCTCAACGAAAACGGTGTTCCGGGTGTGAAATGGATTTCTTCCACAGGTGCTGGTTCATGCTGTAACCGGGATTCCGTATTGAACTGGGCTTCCTTCCATTCGGTGTTCAAGAGGTTTTCGATGGAGATCCCGGCTTCCCATGATTTCCGTGTATAATTGACCAGTGCATCGACAATAAAATACCCCCGCGCAACCACACTGTTGTCTTCGTTCGCTGGGCGATCGCCAAGGTAACGATATCGAAGGCTTCCATTCAAGCCTTGACTTCGCTTCACGGTAAGTCCGGCAATGCTCGTTTGAACCGGTGCGAGTGGAATATGATTTTCTCCGTCTGGAGTATCCTTGATGCGCGGTTTGGTAACATTTACATCCAGATCGGCAAAAAGCCAGTTGTTGATCTGGTAACGAAGTGACAGGTCAATGCCTTCGCGTTTGGTCTTGCCACCCGGCTCAACAATCCCCTCATCGCCCACATACACAAACTCCTGGTCGAGATCGAGCCGCCACAGCGCTGCATGCACGAGGAATCGCTGAGTCAGTTTTAGGTCCGAGCCCAGATCAATTGAATACGCGCGTGGCAATATTTGTTTTCCTCCTTGCGCAACAACCACACGGGCATCGTTCGAATGAAATCCCGTTCCCGATCGGAAAAACATGCTCACGTTTTTCGAGACCTGATAGTTAAAATTCAGCTTGGGATTTATTATTGCTTTTCCGACCGAAGGTAGCTGCGAGGGCGTAAGTCTGTCTTGATAAGAAAAATACAGGTAATCGAATCGCAGTGCCGTATTGATTGAAAATCGATCTGATACAAAGACAGTTTCACTTACATAGGCGTTGGCGTTCAACTCGCGGATGTCGCCATATTTCTTGTGATCCAGGAAATCGCGTTTGAAGGTGTGATCGAGTGAAATGCCGTTGATCGCATCATATCTCACGCCCGCGCCAAGATCGGTATGAACTGTTTTGCCAAACACCGTTGATGTTTGCTGATACCTCGATCGATAACCGTACACCCATCGATTATCTTTTTGTTCTATTTGATCACCATCAAGGGTATCGTTCAGGTAAAAGGTAAAATTTGAAAAGAGATCGAATTTATATTTTACTGTGTAAGCCTGGTTTTCAAAGGTACTTCCGTTATTCCCGTTATGCACAAGTTTGACATACGCATTGAACCGGCCTGTGTTGCCACCTTCAGTTGGATCTATGGAACCATATCTTGAGATCAATCCGTTTTCCACGGCTCGATCCGGAATTTGCCCGCTGGCGTTCCATTTGCTTATAAAGGCTGTGACTGAAGTTGTAAGCAGGTTATTGTCTCCCAATCGCGAGCTGAATTTCATTTGAGCATTGAAGCGATCGAGCTTTTGATTGTTTTCAAAAAAACCATCGGAGCGAAAGAACTCCGAGGCGACAAATGCGTTCGACTTTTTTGTTTCCAGAAAATTTACTCCGGCTGCGATTCGTTGTGTATTGAACGATCCGCCTTCAACTTTGATGAAATTCCGGTCGAGGTGATTTCGTGTTTGAAATGAAACATATCCCGCGGTGTTGAAGTCGCCTTTGTTTGCGAAGTAAGGCCCTTTGTCGAAGTCGACATGATTGATCATTTCGGGCATCAGAAAATGAAGATCCGAATAGCCCTGGCCATGTGCGTGAGAAACCATGTTGACCGGCAATCCGTCAACATCAACATTGATATCCGTGCCGTGATCGCAGTCAAAACCCCGAAGAAATATTTGCTCCGCTTTTCCGCCACCTGCGTGTTGGGCAATGAAGAGACCCGGCACCATGCGGAGTACTTCCTGCGATGTGTTTACCGGTCGCAGATTGATATCAACTTGTGATAACGTGTTGATCGGCCTATCCGAGGGCGCAGAAACGATCACGTCAGCTAATTGAATTGCACCTGACTGGAGCGCGACTGTTATTCCAACGATTTCATTAGCGTCAACATCCACAAAAGTGTTTTGGATCTTGTACCCGATGAAAGAAACAACGAGATCGTAGTGGCCTGGCATAATCCCTGTGATCCTGAATCGACCCGATCCATCTGTGACCTGGCCTCGTTCCGCTCCTTTGATAACAACGCTTGCACCAATGATGGGTTCATTTTTTTCATCTGTCACCGTAC
>CBHROW010000286.1:0-7267 GCA_966080355.1 uncultured Chryseosolibacter sp. | reverse complement strand
ATCGAAGTGATCGCGTTAAAAGTTCTGATGAATTTTCCCCGGACAGTAGTAATTTAAGATTTGAGATTTAGTTCGGACCATCAATGAAGCACTGGCTATAATCTACTTTACGTCAATGAAAATCAAAAATGCGATATTTACTGTAATTGCGCTCGAGCTGATCATCGGATTGGTCGGGATTGCGATGGAAGGATTTACGCTTGAGGCGCTGCATTCCACAACGCGCTTTTCGGGAAGATTTTCATTGCTGATCTTCAGCTGCATTTTTCTTTTTCAGAAAGACAAACCGCGCATCGAAGCGATTCTCTCACCTAAATATTATCTCGTGTTCGCTTTAGCTCATGGCATTCACTTGCTCGAATTGAGTTCGTATGTTTATTCTTCAGGGACAGCACTTATTCCTATTCGTGTGCTCGGAGGATTCGTTGCGTATCTGTTCATTTTCATTATGCCGATCATGCAGCGTTACACCAATGATTTTTTCCTCGCACGCCAAAATGCCCTTGAGAACATTTACGCATTTTATCTCTGGCTGATATTTTTTCTCACCTATCTCCCCCGCGTCCTCGGCAAACTTCCGAACGTTGGCGGTTACTACTATGAATTCGTAGCTCTGATGGCGTGGGTTGGCGTGATGCTGCCCCTGAGAGTTATTGGTATTGGCAGAATTGCTTCAGCTTTTCCCAAATGACCGATGACCAATTACCAATAGACCATGAACAATCCCGGCATTAAATCTAAAATCTAAAATCTTAAATCTAAAATCAAATGTGCGGCATCACCGGGATCATGTCTTTCAATCTTGTCGGCAAGTTCAACAAGATGCACATCAATGCCGCAACAACAGCAATCGAGAAACGCGGACCGGATTACCAGGATATTTACCTGGATGAATGGGTGGCGCTTGGTCATCGCAGGCTGTCAATCATCGACACCTCATCAATTGCTCACCAGCCGATGTGGGATGAGTCGAAAAGATACTGCATCGTCTTCAATGGCGAGATCTTCAACTATCGGGAGCTGAAGCAAGATCTGATTCAAAGAGGAGTTATGTTCTTCTCGCAGTCTGACACCGAAGTATTACTTAAACTGTTTATTGCTGAAGGGCCATCCTGCATTTCAAAACTCAACGGGTTCTTCGCTTTTTGCATTTACGATAAGCAGGAGCAAACTTTACTGGTAGCCCGAGACCGATTCGGGGTGAAACCTCTGATCTACGTTTTCGATGACAATAAATTCATTTTCGCTTCGGAGATGAAAAGCATTGTTCAATATGGGGTCGAAAAAGATCTCGACTATTCCTCCTTAAACACCTACCTCCAACTCAACTATATACCGGCTCCGCATACGATCTTCTCGGCTGTAAAAAAGCTTCTTCCCGGGCATTATCTCATTGTAAAAAACAAGTCGATTGAAGAAGTAAAGTACTATGAGATACCTTACGCGAAGAATCACTCGGTTAAAAATTATGAAGATGCAAAAAATACGTTGCGCATCTTGCTGGAAGATTCGGTTCAACGCAGGCTCGTTTCCGATGTTCCCCTGGGTGCGTTTCTCAGCGGTGGTATCGATTCTTCAATTATTACTGGTCTTGCTGCGAAACATAAGCCCGATCTGCACACGTTCTCTATTGGTTTCCGGGATGAGAAGTTCTTCGATGAGACTTCTTACGCCAATCTCGTTGCGAAACATTTCAAAACCAACCACACGGTATTCTCGTTGACCAACGAAGATCTTTTCACACACGTACATAACATTCTCGACTACATCGATGAACCATTCGCAGACTCATCAGCGATAAACGTTTACATCCTGAGCAAAGAAACCAGGAAACAGGCAACGGTCGCATTATCTGGCGATGGTGCCGATGAGTTGCTTGCAGGCTACAACAAGCATGAAGCGTTTTACCGGATGATGCCTCCCGGCTTTAAAGAAAATACTGCAACAGCCTTGTTGCCTTTTATGAGGTTGTTGCCACAATCGCGCAACAACGCGTTTTCAAATAAGGTCAGGCAATCGATTCGTTTTGCAGAAGGGAAAATGCTTTCACCGCAGCAACGCTATTGGAAGTGGGCCGGATTTGCGAGTGAATATGACGCGTTGAATTTATTGTCCGCGAAAGCGAAAGAAAAATTCAAACGTGAGGATTATTCGAATCGTAAACAATCTCTGTTAAAGACAATCCCGAGCCACCCTTCGATGAACGATATACTGCTGACAGACATGAATGTTGTTCTGCCCAACGACATGCTCACGAAAGTCGATTTGATGAGTATGGCCAACGGATTGGAAGTGCGCGTGCCGTTCCTTGATTTCAACGTGGTGAATTTTATGTTCTCGTTGCAAGATGAATTCAAGATTGATCGTTCCATACGGAAAAAGATCCTTCAGGATGCATTCCGTGACATGCTTCCGACTGAACTTTATCGCAGACCGAAAAAAGGATTCGAGGTTCCACTTTTGAAATGGCTGAGAAAGGAAATGAGGAGCCTTATCGAAAATGATCTTCTTTCACGCAAGCACATCGAAGACCAAGGAATATTCGACTACACTTCGATTGACAGATTAAAACGGCAATTGTTTTCCTCTAACCCTGGAGATGTTCACGCGCGCATCTGGGCACTGATCGTATTCCAGTGGTGGTGGAAGAAGAGTTTCTGATTTATAATTCCTGATTTCTGATTGGGGAGACTAATCAGAAATCAGAAATCAGAAACTAGAAATCATAAACCAGAAATCATAAACCAGAAATCATAAACCCTACCCCAATGAAGTTGACACTGAAATCCGAAGAACTCATTCAATTAGCATTCGCCATCTACCTGAACACTTTTCTTCCGTTCGACTGGTGGTGGTATTGGGTTTTGTTCCTCTCACCCGACATTGGCTTTCTCGGCTATATAATTAACACAAAGGTGGGTGCATTCACGTACAATTTTCTTCATCACAAGGGCATCGCACTCATTATATATATGTTCGGAATTTCTACGCAGAGTCATGAACTTCAGTTTGTCGGACTTTTGTTATTTGGTCATAGTGCGTTCGACAGAATGCTGGGTTATGGGTTGAAGTATGAGGACAGTTTTCATAATACCCATTTGGGAATGATCGGCAGGGGAAAAACTAACAATATTTGAAATTTTAAACTTGCCGGCAGGCAGGTTTGACATTTACATTCAATGGGGGACACCGAATGTCAAATTTCAAATGTAAAATGTAAAATTGAATTCAAATGGCGGAAAAACTCTACATCAAGAACATGGTTTGCGATCGGTGCAAAATGGCCGTGCAGCGAGAATTGGATAGTGCAGGTATTTCATTCGAAGAAATTGAATTGGGAGAAGTGAAGGTTAAACAAGAGCCAACCCGCGAACAACTCGCAAATTTTTCGCAAGCTATTCAAAACCTGGGCTTCGAATTGATCGAAGACAAATCAGGAAGAACCGTCAACGCGATCAAGAAAACGATCATCGAATACGTGCGCGATCAGAAAGTTTCAAAACGAAAACTGAAATTCTCTGCCTTCCTGTCCGACAGGTTGAACAAAGACTACAACTCACTAAGCAGTTTATTTTCAGAAGTTGAAGGAACCACCATCGAGCAGTATCTGATCCATCAGAAAATTGAAAGAACAAAAGAGCTGCTTGTCTATGACGAGTTATCGTTGAGTGAGATTGCCATCGAGCTCGGCTACAGCAGCGTTCAGCATCTCTCCAATCAATTCAAAAAAATCACCGGACTAACACCGAGTCATTTCAAGAAGCTCGGTGAGAAAAAACGCATCGCGCTTGACAAGGTTGGCGATCACGAATAGCTTAATGTCTTTCTATCATTGGCACAAGGCCTCGCAACCCCATGTCAACCACAGACTCGCCCGCGAGTGGTTCGAATTTGTTGTCGGCATTCACTTCCATCCACTCAAAACTATTGTTGATAGAAAGAGAAAGCGTGATCGAAATATTTGAAACATCATCGGCCGAGATCACAAGTGGTTGATCAAACTGACCTGTTACCACGCAAGATCCAGGCGGAATTGGTGACGTGCTTGCAATTGGATTGGGAACCGTGGTTGCACCCTCGGGAGCTTGTCCCTGCAAAACACCCGCAGGAGATTCAAACGCCCAGTAACCTTGCTTCCGGTTGGCATTCAGCTCAACCTGTTGCTGACCAATTTTAAATTTTGTGACGTAGGTATTGAAGCCGACAAAAGAAGCCAGTGTCCCTTGTGTCACGAAACCATTCGCCAGTATATCGATGTCGTAATTCTGATAGGCAAGCGAAACGCGAATGTATTTGTAATCGCCTGCGGGAACTTTTGAAAGATCGACAGTAAGAAATACTTCATCTTCGGTAACAATGATCGACTTTGAAAAATCGATCGCCTTATCTCCTCCGGCTGTTGTCTCCTCATTCTTATATAGTATTACGCCCTGACCGAGTGGTGTATGTTCGGACTCTGTCAGCTCGATATAGTGTGCACTGATCGCATGGAACCGCGGTGATTGCGCTCCATGATCTGACGCCACACTTGATGGCTGTCCGAAATTATTGAGACGAATTTGTTGGTTATCAAACTTGAATTTGAACGTCAGGCTACCTGTCGCAGGCTCGTCTTTATCGCAGGCGAGCAGACAAAAAAGAAGCAAGGGAGTGTACTTCATGGGGTGAAGGTAATGTAATCCCAGGCACCACATTCATAAATGGGCCTTTAACCGCCTCAAACGCAGCGTGGTTTAGAATAAAATTTTACACCCAAGTCTAATGACCAAATATTCAATCAGATTATCTGCCGAACACCCTAGTATATTCTTGAAAATATCCGATTCTTTGAAAAAATCACAATTTCACTTCGTTTTCGATTAAAATTTGATCCTTACTATAACGTTTTCGTTAATTTTTTACGAAATGTGGGTTATTTTTAACCCATTCATGTCGAAAATTATAGTCGTAAACAGACAAAGTGGATCAAAAATTAACCAAAACTAAACGACTATGAAAAAAGCACTCGTACCTTTTATCCTGCTCATCGCGGTAAGTGTACTGGCGCTGTTTGTCCCTGCTGTACCCAAATCGATCGTTACCGATGGCATAAATTCGGGTGACGTAGCATGGATGCTGGCAGCAACAGCCCTGGTTCTACTCATGACACCCGGACTCGCCTATTTCTATGGAGGAATGATTGACACTAAAAATATCATTTCCACTATGCTTCAAAGTTTCATCGCCATGGGCGTGATCAGCGTGTTGTGGATCGTGGTGGGATTCAGCCTCGCATTCGGAGAATCGAAAGGCGGTTTTATCGGTGACCCTACAACATTTTTCATGTTCCAGAATGTGCTCGATGGAAAGCCTTGGTCACTTGCGCCAACTATTCCACTTGTACTTTTCGCTTTCTTCCAATTGAAGTTTGCGATCATCACACCAGCGTTGATCACCGGAACATTCGCAGAAAGGATCAAATTCAAATCGTACATTATCTTTCTCGTACTTTTCTCACTCCTTATATACGCGCCACTCGCACACTGGACTTGGCACCCTGAAGGCTTCCTCTTCAAAATGGGCGTGCTCGATTTCGCTGGCGGAACAGTCGTACATATGTCAGCAGGATTTGCCGCACTCGCTGCTGCGATCTATCTGAGAAATAAGTCTGAAGAAAAAGTTGCCATCGCTCCGGCTAACATTCCTTTCGTTCTGCTTGGCACCGGTCTTCTCTGGTTCGGATGGTTCGGCTTCAATGCAGGTAGTGCGTTGGGCGCTGGTCCGCTCGCAGCATCAGCTTTTGCAACTACAAACACAGCTTCAGCCGCAGCCGGTCTTTGCTGGGTTTTGTTCGATTCAGTTCGTGGAAAGAAACCCTCTGCACTCGGATTCTGCATCGGTGCTGTTGTTGGCCTTGTAGCCATCACACCTGCAGCAGGATTCGTAACAATCCCTTCCAGCTTGTTCATCGGAACCGTTGCCGCGATCATCAGCAACGTGGTGGTACACTGGAAATCTAAAACTTCTCTCGAAGATACACTGGATGTGTTCCCTTGCCACGGTGTTGGCGGACTTGTAGGTATGGTGATGACAGGACTTCTCGCCAACACTGCGGTGAACGGAGCAAACACAACCGGCAACGGACTCCTCTTCGGAGAATTCACGCTCTTCAAAGTACATATGATCGCCCTTGTGATTGTAATCGCATACACATTCATCGGATCACTCATCATCCTGAAAGTGACTGACCTGATCTCATCGCTGAGTGTATCTGCCGAAGACAAAAAAGTGGGACAAGACGTGAGTCAGCATGGCGAGAACTTGATTCCGTTCGACATGTCATCAGCCAAGCAAGCTATCTAACCTCGACCTAAATAAAATGTCCCGTACAACTGGTACGGGACATCCCTTGAAATTCTGGTGAATCACTAAAGCATCCCGGAAAGATTGCGACACCCTACCGGGAATACTCTAGCTTATTGTTAATTAAAACACGACCAAAAATATGAAAACTATAAAAATATGCAGCGGACTTTTACTCGGAGCAATGATAATTTCCACAACCAGCTTTAGTCAGGATCAAACGGTGCTGGCCTCTGTTGCGCCAGTTCCTCAGGACGGAACCATCGCCACTCCTCCGCCAGGTGAAGAAAAGAAAGAAGAAGAAAAAACATTCGCGATCTCAGGATCTGTAGACACTTACTTCCACTCTTCATTTGGAGTAACTAATCCATATATGGGCGGTGCTTCCAGTCCGTCAACTTCATTTGCCGACTTGAAAGGCTTTGGCCTTGGTATGGCGAACATCATCGCGAGCTACTCTGGCGAGAAAGTTGGATTCACCGCTGACCTGGTGTTCGGCCCTCGCGGTCGCGCAGCTGTGTTTGGAACAGCATCAGGTCAGGCTATCGTCAATCAAATGTTTGCTTATTATAAGCTTTCAGACAAAGTCACGCTCAACCTCGGCCAGTTCAATACTTTCCTCGGTTACGAAGTGATCAGTCCTGCCGTCAACTTCCACTACTCGACTTCATATATGTTCTCGTGGGGACCATTCAATCACACCGGTCTTCGCGCTGACTTCGATCTCGGTAATGGACTTGTTGCAAAGCTTGCCGTGATGAACCCAACCGACATTGTAGAATTCAACCCTGTAAACACCTACACGCTCGGAGGTCAGATCGGCAAAACCAGTGAGAAAGGCGGCATCTGGTTCAACGTGCTTTACGGTGACCAGGATGGCACGCTCGATAAGAACGACAATCCTTATGTTCTTGATGACGCTGGT
>CBHROW010000285.1:0-7352 GCA_966080355.1 uncultured Chryseosolibacter sp. | reverse complement strand
CGGCTCTTGTTTTTCCATTGTTCGGTGACCTGCCATTTGAAAAACAGCAGGAGGCGATCCTTCCCAACAAGAGAGGGCTTCGTAAAATTGTGCTGGCAACTTCTATCGCAGAAACTTCTTTAACCATCGAGGGTATCGGTGTTGTGATAGACAGTGGATATGCACGTGTTCCAAAATTCGATCCCCGAACGGGCCTATCGCGGCTAGAAACAGTGCGCATCACCAAAGACGCAGCTGACCAACGTGCTGGTCGCGCGGGTCGCCTTGGACCAGGTGTTTGCTACCGATTGTGGACTCAGGGCATCCATATCAACCTCAAGGCTCAACGTACACCGGAAATCCTCGAAGCTGATCTCGCTCCGATCATGCTCGAACTTTTTCAATGGGGCGTCAAGAACATCGAAGATCTTACCTGGATCACACCACCACCTCGCGGTTCGGTCAATCAGGCGATTGATTTGCTGAAAGCATTGGAAGCTGTTGAAGGCACCTCGATCACCGAGCGCGGCCGCCAGATGTTGAAGCTACCCACGCATCCCCGGATCGCGCATATGCTCATCGAGGCTGGAGATAACGAAAAGGATCTTGCGAGTGATGTTGCCGCACTGCTGGAAGAGCGCGATCCTTTTTCGCGAGACGCCAATGTAGGCTCGGACCTGAGCGTACGTGTCGCGACCATCCAACGATGGAGAAAAGGTGAACGCGTGAATGCAGAACGATCGGTTCTCGAACGGATCGAAAAGCTTTCTTCGCAGTGGAGGCGTTTGTTGAAATCGACACAAACGAATTCCACCAACGACTTTGCCATTGGCCGGATGATCATGGCTGCTTATCCGGAGCGCATTGCCAGGCAGTTGGAACCGCACAGCGAACGTTTCAAACTTTTGAATAACCGTATCGCTGTTTTACCGAAACACGATCCGCTTACGCGTGAGCCCTGGATCGCAGTGGCACAACTGGATGCAGGTTCTGGTGAGGGGAAAATTTTCCTGGCAGCTCCGCTCGATGAAAAGGATCTTTTTAAACATGCCCGTGAACATGTCGTGGTAAAATGGGACGAAGAACGAGGAATGATTTCAGGCACAATTGAAAAACGAGTGGGTAGTCTTACTTTGCAGTTCCGGCCTCAATCCAACATTCCAGAATCCGAACGCGTCAACGTAATCTGTCAGACCATTCGCGAAAAGGGTCTGCGCCTGCTGAAGTGGGATGAAGTGCTCGTTCCGTGGCAAGCCCGGGTGTTAAGTCTGAAGAAATGGAGACGTGAAGAAACCTGGCCGGATGTGTCGGATGAAACCCTGCTTGAAACGCTTGAGCAATGGCTCGCACCTTTTCTCACCAACGTGTCAAAACGAGCGGAGCTTGAAAAACTGCCCGCGCAGGATATTTTAACTTCGATACTTCCATGGGAGCTGCAATCTGCGTTGGAGCGTCTCGCACCTCAGCGGATCCAGGTCCCGAGCGGATCTAACATAGTTGTTCATTATTCGAAGGAAGGTAGCGCACCACTGATGGAAGTGCGCCTTCAGGAAGTGTTCGGCCTGTTGAAGACACCTGCTGTCAACGAAGGCAGAACACCCATTGTTCTTCATTTGCTTTCCCCTGGCTACAAACCCGTGCAGGTGACGCAAGACCTTCACAGCTTCTGGTCGCATACCTATGCTGAAGTGCGGAAGGAATTACGAATGCGTTATCCGAAACATTCATGGCCCGAAGACCCATGGACCGCTCAAGCTGTAAGGGGTGTGAAAAGAAAGTGATCAATCCATAAGTTTCTCAACGTAGTCTGCAATGTAGCGATCAACTTGTTTGCGTTTGTATTGCATGATGAAACGAGGGTGGGCCAGCGGAATGATCTCATCAAAGATACCGAGTTCGTTATTCAGCTTCGAAAGAAATTTGAAGTTGTCGCCTTCCCCGAGGCAGAATGCTTTTTTTTGATCCGCACCAAGATCGATCAGCTGGTGGATAGATTCGCGGATAAAGGGAAGCAGGCTGCTTTGAAGTTCCGGTGTGTCATAGTAGTTGAGATTTTTCCCGTCTTGCACAAAACCAAGGGGTGATACAGAATTGATAAAGTACCTTGAGTAAAATTTCTTTGGACCACCGAACGCTTCTATCATCACGTAAATAAAATCTGCAGATAATTCGGCTTTCTTTTTCATTTCGTTGGGTATCCCGCAAATCGATTCGAGCTTGATCGGGTCAGTGAACGGAATGCCTGTGATACCACCACCGAATCTTCCCGGGTTAATGCCGAGAATAAGTTTACGTTTTTTTTGGTCGGAATAGAACCTCGTGTAAAACAGTTTACAGAGTTCAAATGCTTGTTCGTCCTGGTAAGGATTGAGTATCTCAACGCCCTTCGGAAGTTTATTGCGAATGGCCAGTTGCTTGTAGAAGACCAGGACTTTTTCTCCGAACGTCATTGGATTTCGAATGCGCTTTTGTAAAAACCATTTTCCTGCACGAAGTCGAGGAGCTTCAGGTAGAAAGGATGTGACCCAAGCGTGGCGCTGTCACCGGTCATGATCAGTTTTTTTCTCGCCCTCGTCATCGCTACGTTTGTTCTGCGGATGTCTCCCAGAAACCCGACTTCGCCTTTGTCGTTACTGCGAACGAAAGAAATGGCGATGACATCGCGCTCCTGGCCTTGAAAAGCATCCACGGTGTTGATGGTGATCAATTTCTTCAACGCCTCGAGCACCGTTGACGCATCAGCAATTTTTTGCAGGTGATCGACCTGGGCGCGATATGGTGTAATGATCCCAAGCGAGATCTTCTCATCCACCCACGCGTCAACTCCGATTTCTTCGACAAGTCGCTCGACAATCTTGATCAGCAGCTCCGCTTCTTCATGATTCATGCGGCTGAGCGTTTCAGGGTCCTGTGTTTCGCTAAACCCACAACCCGCGGTGTCCACATAGTCGACTGGCGATTCGTGAGGGCGCAACAACGCATGCTTCACAGATTCATGAGCAACTAACTTTCCTTCGTAAAAATATTCGGATGAAAATTTCATGATCTGTTCATGCATCCGGTATTGGACCTGAAGCATGGAAGCACATTGCGTCTGCTTTCTGATCCCTTTTTCGAAAAGCGTTTCTGATAATCCTTGCTTAGCGGCCTCGATCGATTTTATTGTTGGCGGCAACTGTTGGTGGTCGCCCGCAAAAATAGCGCGATGTGAACGGAGCAACGGGATCCAGCAAGCAGGTTCGAGCGCCTGACCAGCCTCATCGATAAAAACGGTTTTAAATTTTTTTCCGCGAAGTATGGGATGAGACGATCCTACCAGCGTGCAACATATGGCATCGGAATTATTGAGCAGGTCGTTCATGATGTAAAACTCAAGGACATCTGCATCGGCTTTCAGCGCTTTCACCTCCTGCTTGAGAAGCCTTCGTTCCTCTCGCTCCTCCCATCCGAAATGTCGTTTATATTTTGATGCTGCTACGCGGAGTTGTTCCATCTTCTTGCGAATCGCCCTCAGCTCCTGGTAACTCGAATGTGCTGCGATACGAGCGTCAAGTGTCTTGCTCAATGTTTGCTCCGTAACACGCGCAGGGTGGCCGATGCGAACGACATTCAAGCCTTGCTCCGAGAGTTTGTCGACAAGCAAGTCAACAGCAGCATTGCTTGGTGCGCTCACCAGTACCTGTCTTTCTGCTTTGATCGTTTGCCTGATCACTTCAACGAGTGTGGTCGTTTTTCCCGTTCCGGGTGGCCCGTGAATGAATGCCACATCTTCCGCCTGAAGCATTTTGTTCAATGCCTCGAGTTGACTGTCGTTCAACACCGTCAGGCCGTCAATTGCAAAATGGTTTTGAGATAGCCCGGCTTTGTCTGTGCCAAGAAGAATATTTTTGAAGTGCGCAATACGATTGTCTTCGGCCTTCATGACTTCGCGGAGGGCAAATTCCATTTCGCGATAGCTCATTTCATCGAACATGACATCTACACCCAGCAGGCCATCTTCAATCCAGTCAGGGTGATCTTCGGAATTCAAAGTCACCACCATGGTGTTATCACGCACATAATTGATGACACCATTGATGTGTTCTTTATCGGGTTTGCCTGTTGCATTACTAAATACGCTTACGAGTTTACCACTTTGAAAAGCGTGTGGTTGATCGAGGTGATTGGTTCGTTCGATCTCGATGATTGGCCGCTCACCCGTGCCGATATAAAAACGTTTCAGCGTGACGGGGTACCATGTAGTGCCTTCCTTGGTCCGCTCGGTGATCGAACGTAGCAAAACTTTTTGGCGATACTGTTCGAGGTCGGCCTGGCGTTCCAGCTTGAGTAGTTCAAATGTTCGTTGAAGCTGGTCGGCAATGGTCATAGGCGTAAAAGTAAGATTTATGAGTTTGATCCGTCATTTTTTTTTACCGGCTGAATGTGCAACTTATGGTATTAAAACCCTGGCTCATGAAATCATTGTACCTGTACGCTGCCGTGCTGTTGTTGATGGACTTGCCAACGCTTGCACAGGATGTGGATATCCTGATATTGAATGGAAAGTTGATCGATGGAACAGGGAATTCCTGGCGTTATTCCGATGTAGCCATCCGCAATGGGCAAATCGAGTCAATCGGAAACCTGAAACACGTTAAAGCCGGCAAAGTAATCGATGCCCGGGGGCTCGTTGTTTCACCGGGCTTCATTGATGTTCACACCCACATTGAAGGAAACGACCTCAAAGTGCCGCAAGCGTATAATTTTATTTTAGGTGGTGTTACTACCGTTGTCACGGGAAATTGTGGTGCTTCAAACACGAACCTCGCTGCGTACCGGCTCAAACTAGACAGTGCGCGGAATTCCCTGAATATCGCCACGCTTATCGGTCACAACAGCGTGCGCAGGGCGATCATGGGAGAAAGTCAGCGCGATCCGACAGTCGAAGAACAACGAAAAATGGAAGAACTGGTCGAGGATGGAATGCGAAAGGGTGCGGTTGGTATCTCGACAGGGTTGATCTATGTGCCAGGGACATATTCAAAGACTCCGGAAGTGATTGGCCTGGCGCGGGCGGCTGCAAAATACAACGGGGTCTACGCATCACATATTCGTGATGAAGGCGATCAGGTTACTGAAGCTATCGAAGAAGCGATAAACATCGGGCGTGCAGCTTCGATTCCTGTTGAGATATCTCATTTCAAAGTCACCTACAAGCCAAATTGGGGGCGATCTGTCTCAACGCTCGCCCAGGTTGAAAAAGCCAGACGCGAGGGTGTCGATGTGACCATTGATCAGTACCCATACATTGCCAGCAGCACAACGCTCAATACCACGGTGCCGAGCTGGGTCTTTTCCGGTGGTGCTGATTCTGCCTTATTCCGCCTTTCACAGCCTGACGTTCGCAAAAAAATAAAACTGGAGATGGCGACCATCCTTAAACACAAACAATTGAAGAATTTCAGTTACGCGGTTATAGCCCGCTTCGGAGCCGATACAACGATGAACGGTAAAAATATTTCGGAGGTCAATAAACTTCGGGGACGCAAGTCTAAACCCTTGGATGAGTGCGAAACGATTTTGGAAATGGTTGAGAAAGGAAGCGCACAGATGGTTTTCTTCAGCATGAATGAAGACGACCTGAAGCGTATCATGCAGTATCCTTACAACATGTTTGCTTCAGATGCCGGTATTGCACGTTTCGGATCGGGTGTACCGCATCCGAGATCCTATGGAACAAACTCACGTGTGCTCGGAGTCTATTGCAGGCAGCTTGCCATTCTTTCTTTCGAAGAAGCCATTCGCAGGATGACTTCTTTGCCTGCTCAAAAATTCAATTTGCACGACCGCGGTTTGATTCGTGAGGGGATGGCGGCCGATGTGGTGATATTCGATCCGTTAACGGTTGGTGATCAAGCTACCTTTTCTCAACCCCATGCCTATGCGCAGGGGATCAGGCACGTGATCGTCAATGGAAAGCTCACTGTCGAGGATGGAAAACACAATGGCGAGCGAAATGGAATGTTCCTGAAAGGCCCGGGGGCATCGAATTAATTTACCTTCAGCAACTCCTTCAGGCGTTTTATAGCAAGCTGATTCTTTTCCGAGCTTATGTTGTTGGTGATGCTTTCTTTTTCACGCGTTGTCAATCGCCAGCTCAATGAAGCACGCGCGTTGTTTTTTCGAATGCTATCCATTTTTTGGAGAATAGGTACATAGTCCTGTGCCTCGTATTCAAGATCGATACGATCGATGCTGTTGTTAAACCATGAATGTGAATAACCGATCAGGAGATCGCTGGTGATGTCCTGGAAGTTTTCAAAGTTATTGTAAACGCTGCTGATCGGCTGGGTGAACGCGTCAACAATGGTTTGTCCTTCGCGTACGGAAATATCTGCAAGTTTTGGCGAGTCACGAACAGAGACGAAGATCACTCCCGAAGTGTTTTCAGCGATCCAATCTTTGTAAGCATATAAAAATCGAATGGCGTCATTCAGTCCGAAGTTATCGGAAATGCCTGCGTCCATGATGTGAATTGCCGGCTTGGTTGGAAGTGTGGTGTTCGGTGTTATATAGGGAAAAGTTGCGCACATCCGCAGTGCGGAAAGAAATCTAAGGCTATCGGCACCATGTTCGGCAAACAACCGCTGGAAGTCGATGCCGCTGAACTTTTGTGACGTATATTCGGGAAAGTTGATCACCTCGTAGTTGAGGAAAGAAACAGGCCGTGCTGCGATGTAAAGTTTTCTGCCATCGTTGACAATCGTTGGTGTGAGGATCATCATCGGTATCTGCGCTTTTAACTCGGCCGAATCATAAGCGTTGATGGGCTTGTCCATCATGTCGTTGGTGATCTGATTCAGCTGTTGCTCGAACGTGTATCCACGATCCTGCAGGTAAAGATTTCCGGCATATTCGAACTTGGTAAGGCCTACGAAGAGATCGTTCGCCAGCAGGCTGAAGATCATCGGATTCAGATTGTCAGTAGCGATCTGCTGGCGATACAGGTAACTGTGAGGCCATACCTTTTGTCCCAGGCTCTGGCGCAACTTCAATTCACGAAAGAAGCTTGCACCAATCAGCCCACCTGATGCACCTGTGATCAAAATAGCATTTTTCATAAGCGCGCCATTGGTAAGGCTATCGGCTGTTTGAAGCGCGGTGAATGACCAGAGTGCAGCACGTTTTCCTCCGCCACTCACACACAGAAAAACCATTTTTGGCTTTTCTCCTGCCGGAAATTTCTTTTTCCAGTTTTCGAGCATCGGAAAAGTGGCTTGCTTATCCTGCGCGATCGCGGTGCTGTCGTTCAGTGCGCGAAGTGTATTCGTGGAGTATTCAGCAGGTTCGCCAACATAGTCGAGACCAAACGCTTCGTATCGGCGTGTGAAAAA
>CBHROW010000284.1:0-7371 GCA_966080355.1 uncultured Chryseosolibacter sp. | reverse complement strand
GCCAAGGCGGACCGGAGTTCAATTCTCCCTCTCGCTACAAAATGAAGGATGTGAATAACAACCCTCTAAAAATTTACTAGGGCAGGATTCATATCCGCCTAGGCGGACGGGAGTTCAATTCTCCCTTTCGTTGCGAAAACACAAGGATGCTAAAAATGAATATGGCATCCTTTTTTGTTTATGTACTGTATAGTTCTACTTCTGGCAAGACCTACGCAGGCTTCACCTCCGATTTGAAATCGCGAATGGATTCTCACAATGTTTTTGCGAAAAAAGGCTATACCATTCGCTATCGTCCCTGGGTTTTGATTTATACCGAGGAATTCCCAAACAAACGTGACGCACTGCTTCGCGAAAAAGAATTGAAAACGGGAAAAGGACGGGCATTCATAAAAGAGATTATCAGGAGGCAAATAGACGCAGGATTCATATCCGCCTAGGCGGACGGGAATTCAATTCTCCCTCTCGCTACAAAACAAGGATGCAAGTCGCAATGCATCCTTTTTCATTTTAATGATCGCCCTCTCACCGATCGGACCTTAACACTTTAACACCCTAACACCTTAACACCTTAACACCTTAACACCTTAGCACCCTATCACATCAACCCGGCACATTAATTGCCATTAGCCAGCCGTGAAAAAACTCGACAAGCTGGTTCTCTCGTCATTCACGTCAACGCTAACACTCACATTTTGCATTGTCGTATTCATCCTGCTCAACCGTCATCTCTTATATTATTATGACGATATTATTGGTAAAGATCTGGGTGCCCTCGTCATCGCAAAATTCATCGGCTACTTTTCAATTTTCATTTTTCCGCATGCGCTTCCATTGTCGATCTTGCTTGCTTCGCTCATCTGTTTCGGAACATTGGGCGAGCACATGGAACTTACCGCGATGAAGGCTGCAGGAATTTCGCTTACCCGTGTGATCCGACCCGTTTTGGTTCTGATCATTATAATTTCAATCGCAGCTTTCGGCATGAATAACTTGGTCGTCCCGAAAGCCGCGTTGAATGCATTCACTCTCCTCTACGACATCAAACAAAAAAAGCCTGCCCTCGATATCCGCGCTGGAGAATTCTACACAGGACTTGATCATGTCAGTATTAAGGTCGATAAAAAATATCCAAACGATCCCGCTGCCCTCGGAAATGTTTTGCTTTATGATCATAACGAACTTGACCGCAACACCGATGTGTATGTAGCAGACTCTGGTCGGATGACAACCATTTTCAACGAGCAGTTCCTTCGTTTCGAATTATTCAACGGCTATAATTATAAGGAAGAAATTGGCGAAGATGGAGCACGCAAGGAAAATGCAAGCCGAATGCGTTTTGCGCGAATGGAAATACTAGTTGATCTATCAGGCTTTTCCATGAAGCCTACTGACGCAAATATCTTCGCGGGGCACCGTTACATGAAAAACCTTTCGCAATTGCAATCCGCGATCGAAACGCGTGATGCAGAGATCTTCAACGCTGTGCAAAACCGGTCTGCGGAAATTCTTGCAGAGCGGGCCCGAGCAACTCAGTCCATGGCGGGCGGAGGCAGTGAACTCGGTGAGAGATCTATAATAACCTCAGTCCTCAATCGGGCAAGAGAACAAAAGTCGAAACTGGAGAACTATAACGCGCAGTTATCCCAATACAGAAATGAAGCCAATGCTTATCGGGTGCAGTGGCATCGCATTCTATCTTATTCGTTTGCTTGCCTGACGATGTTCCTGGTCGGTGCACCACTGGGTGCTATTATTAAAAAAGGCGGACTTGGCATTCCGGTGCTCATTTCCATCGGATTCTTTATTGTCTTTTTTGTTCTCGACATGCAAGGCGAGAAACTTTCCAACCGAGGTGTTATTCCAACAGCGGCTGGGATGTGGGCGGGCAACACTTTCCTTTTCTCGATTGCCCTGATACTGTTAAACATTGCCCGCGTTGACGGACGTTTGCTCGAAGGCGATTTCTACAATGTTCTTTTTCAGCGACTTCAATTTTTTCGAAAATCTGCAGGTGAACTGCCTGGTTAGCCCACGCGTCATTATTGCGCGCTTCATCACGCAATGAAGGATCGACCACCATTGCACGAGATTAAACTATCTGCACCCAAGCTTTCAGCCTTTAGCTTTTAGCTTTCAGCATATTTCAACTAGTTTTACGCCCGTTCATGAAGTTCGCACGCAAACTCGATAAGCTGGTGCTAAGTGCATTCGTGGGGCCGTTCATCCTCACGTTCCTGGTCGTAGTGTTTATTCTGCTCATGCAGCACATGCTGAAGTATTTTGACGACATCATCGGCAAGGACCTTGGATGGGATGTTGTCGGTCAGCTGTTGTTTTATTTTGCGATCTTTATGACGCCAGTAGCCATGCCGTTGGCAGTGTTGCTTTCTTCCTTGATCGCGTTTGGAAATCTGGGCGAGCATTTTGAACTCACCGCCATCAAAGCATCAGGCATCTCCTTGCTAAGAACTCTGCAGCCGATCTTTTTTTTCGTTCTCGGCCTGACGGGCATCGCTTTCTACGCCAATAATTACCTGGTGCCCAAGGCGGCTCTCGAAGCCTACAGCCTCTTATATGACATCAAACAAAAAAAACCTGCGCTCGAACTCCGCGAAGGTGAGTTCTATAATGGGATTCCCGACATCAGCATCAAGGTGGGCAAGAAGTTCCCACGCGATGAAGACGCACTGAAAGACGTCATTGTTTATGATCACCGGAAAAACGATGGCAACCGCGAAGTGACGATCGCAGATTCCGGGCGAATGTCGACCATTCTCAACGAGCGCTACCTGAAATTCGAATTGTTCAACGGATACAACTATACCGAAGGCGCAACGCAGGAGCAGGAGATGACCGGACAGCGCAAGGCCGGAGGCGCGCAGAACGAATCGTTGACCCGCAGCAAATTCGCGCGAACAGAAGTGATCTTCGATCTGTCTTCCTATGACCTGAAACGCACCGACAAAAAGTGGTTTGAAGGAAATCGCATCATGCGAAATCTTTCGGAATTGGATCAAGACATTGACTCTATTGGAGGAGAGGTTACCCAGCAGCAGGTTTATCACTATAACTACAAGCCCGGATACTTCCAGTACTTTCGTAAAAAAGACACCGTGTACATGCCGGAGAAAGTCTTCGCCTATCGAATTGCAAAAGATACCGCCAATATTCAAAAAACGAGCGGGGGATATATTCGCAGGAATTTTATAGCGGATGAAAGCGGAGCGACCTTCAGCGGGAAAAAAAGAGCTGACTATAAACCGAAGCCGATCTTCTGGCGTAGCGTTAAACTTACGGATTCTGCCGCCAGCAAAAGAGTAGACAGCCTGTTCGCCAGAAAAGCGGCACGAGATGTCGTGCAGGCAGCGACCACCATGGCTCGACAGGTAAAAAGTCAACTTGAAAATACCAACGCCTCGATCGATACCTATCGCAAGGAGCTGGTAGTTTTTGAAATTCAATGGCACAAGATCATCGCAAGCTCGATGGCTTGCCTGGCTATGTTCTTAATTGGCGCACCACTGGGATCGATCATCAAACGCGGTGGTTTAGGTGTTCCATTCCTGGTTTCAATTCTCTTTTTTATCATCTACTATTTGCTCAGCATGCAAGGCGAGAAGTTTGCCAAGCAGGAAATAATACCGGCATGGATTGGCGTGTGGCTGGCCGATGGCATCTTGCTGGTAATCGGGCTGTTCTTCCTTCGCCAGGCGCGCATCGATGCACGATTGTTCGAAGCAGACTTCTACAAAGTGGTCTACGATCGGGCGAAGACGTGGTTAACATCAAAACGGAAGCGAATGCCGGCCTAAAGTGGCTTTCATACACCCTGGCAACACGAACGCCCGGACTAAATTCCAGCTCTTTTTTGGTATTTAAGCAGAAATCCCCTACATTTGCCCCTTGAAATAAAAGGATAAATAATTTTTTGCGATGTATTTAACTTCAGAAATCAAGCAGGATCTCTTCAAGAAGCACGGATTTGGTAAGAAAAACGAAGAAACCGGCTCCGCAGAGGCTCAGATTGCACTCTTCACCCACAGAATCAATCACCTCACCAACCACTTGAAAGAAAACAAGAAGGACTTTTCTACTCAGCAAGGTTTGATGAAGCTGGTAGGAAAGCGCAAAAAGCTCCTTAACTACCTCCAAAAGACCGACATTGAAAGATACCGGTCAATTCTCACAGATCTCGAGTTAAGAAAATAAGCTTCCACAGGGAACCAAAACAAAGGGTTCCCTTTTTACATTTTTATTCATGGGTGAGTCCTGTGTGGGACCGGTCGCCCGAATTACCTCTTTATGAAACCAACTGTTATTTCGAAAACATGTAAGCTGCCTGATGGCCGCGAAATTTCCATCGAAACTGGCAAACTCGCACGCCAGGCTGATGGTGCCGTAGTGTTGCGCATGGACAACACAATGATCCTTGCCACTGTCGTATCTGCAACAACTGCGAAAGAAGGAACTGACTTCCTTCCACTCTCAGTAGATTACCAGGAAAAATTTGCCGCCACAGGAAAGATACCGGGCGGATTTCTCAAGCGTGAAAGTAAACTCTCGGACTATGAAGTGCTCATCAGCCGTCTCGTAGACCGCGCCATCCGTCCACTTTTCCCTGACGACTATCATGCAGACACTCAGGTGATGATCTACCTCATCTCGGGCGACAAACAAGCTCCGCCTGACGCGTTGGCCGCCTTCGCTGCATCCGCTGCTCTTTCAATTTCTGATATTCCTTTCAACGGTCCGATCTCTGAGGTGCGCGTAGCACGTGTTGATGGCAAAATGCTAATCAATCCTACGTACGAGCAAAAAGAGAAAGCCGATATCGATCTGATCGTTGCTGCATCAATCGATAATATTTTGATGGTGGAAGGCGAAATGAAAGAAGTGAGCGAAGACGAGATGCTCGAAGCATTGAAAGCTGCCCACGAAGCGATTAAAATTCAGTGTCAGGCACAGATCGAATTTGCAAAAGAAGCCGGCAAGACTGAAAAGAGAACGTATTCTCACGAGACCAACGATGAGAACCTGAAAGAAGAACTTTGGAAATTGTTCTACGACAAAGCATATGCTCACGCTGCATTGCAGACAGCTAACAAGAAAGTTAGAAGCGAAGGCTTCAGCAAGATTGTTGACGAATACCTGGAATCACTTCCTGAAGATTCAACGATCGACAAAGGCTTGGTAAAACGATATTATCACGACATTCAGAAGAAGGCTGCACGCAACCTCGTTCTCGAGCAAGGTGTCCGTCTTGATGGCCGCAAAACCACGGAGATCAGACCGATCTGGAGTGAAGTTGACTACCTGCCTAACGCTCACGGTTCGGCAATCTTTACGCGTGGTGAAACACAATCTCTCACAACCGTAACACTCGGAACCAAACTCGATGAGCAGATGATCGATGGCGCTATGATCGATGGTTCTAACAAATTCATTCTTCACTATAACTTCCCTGGTTTTTCAACGGGAGAAGTGAAGCCTAACCGCGCTCCCGGAAGACGTGAAGTTGGTCACGGAAATCTTGCGTTACGCGCGTTGAAGCAGGTCATTCCCGCAGATTCTGAAAATCCTTATACGATCCGGGTAGTTTCTGATATTCTCGAATCAAACGGTTCATCATCTATGGCTACCGTATGTGCCGGTGCACTCGCGTTGATGGATGCCGGAGTTCCTGTGAAGGGCCCTGTATCAGGCATTGCCATGGGTATGATCTCAGATTCCAAGACAGGAAAATATGCGATCCTTTCTGATATCCTGGGCGATGAAGATCACCTCGGTGATATGGACTTCAAAGTAACCGGAACCGAGAAGGGCATTACAGCTTGTCAGATGGACCTTAAGGTTGAAGGCCTGACCTACGATATACTGAAACAAGCGCTCGAGCAGGCGCGCGATGGCCGTCTTCATATTCTCAACGAGATCAAGAAAACGCTGAGCGCACCGCGACCTGACCTGAAACCTCACGCACCACGTGCACAAACCCTGATCATCGAGAAAGAGATGATCGGAGCGGTGATCGGCCCTGGCGGAAAAGTTGTTCAGGACATTCAAAATACAACAGGCGCTACTATCGTCATTGAAGAAGTAGACAACAAGGGTGTTGTGAACATCTTCGCAACGAACAAGGAAGCGATGGATGGTGCATTGAAGCGCGTGAAAGGTATTGTTGCCATTCCGGAAGTTGGCCAGGTTTATGATGGCAAAGTGAAATCCATTATGCCGTTTGGCGCGTTTGTTGAGTTCATGCCAGGAAAAGACGGGCTGCTCCACATCTCCGAGATCAAGTGGGAACGCCTTGAAAACATGGAAGGTGTGCTCGAGGTAGGCGAGGAGATCAAAGTAAAACTGATCGAAGTAGATAAGAAAACCGGAAAGTTCCGCTTGTCAAGAAAAGTATTGATCCCACGTCCGCCAAAGCCGGAAACCACCAAGGCTGAATAATCGTTGTAGCAATTGACAGGAACTAACTTTTGAGCTTATATTGTTGAATAAACGAATCGTAACCGGATGAGACAGCTAAAAATCAGTAAACAGATCACTAACCGCGAAAGCCAGTCGCTGGATAAATACCTTCAGGAGATTGGAAAGGTAGATCTGCTCACTCCAGATGAGGAAGTGGAGTTGGCCAAGAGGATCAAGGAGGGAGACCAGATTGCGTTAGAGAAACTGACGAAAGCTAATCTTCGTTTTGTGGTTTCAGTTGCCAAACAATATCAGAATCAAGGCCTTTCCCTAGGCGATCTTATCAATGAAGGGAACCTCGGTTTGATCAAAGCAGCTCAACGTTTTGATGAAACCCGCGGATTCAAATTCATCTCGTACGCGGTATGGTGGATCCGTCAATCGATTCTGCAAGCATTGGCAGAACAGTCGCGTATCGTACGTTTGCCATTGAACCGCGTAGGATCGTTGAATAAGATCTCGAAAACATTTTCGGAACTCGAACAGAAATATGAGCGTGAACCTTCGCCAGAAGAATTGGCTGAAGTTCTCGATGTAACTACTGCAGAGGTTGTTGATACCATGAAGATATCCGGTCGCCACGTATCGATGGACGCACCGTTCGTTCAAGGTGAAGAGAATAGCTTGCTTGACGTTCTTGAGAATGACAGCGAAGAAACTCCTGACTCGGGTTTGATGAACGACTCGTTGCGAAGGGAAGTTCAGCGCGCCCTGTCAACCCTGACGCAACGCGAAGCTGATGTCATTACGTTGTACTTCGGCTTGAATGGAGAACATTCTATGACCTTGGAAGAAATAGGCGAGAAGTTCAACCTGACCCGCGAGCGCGTTCGTCAGATTAAAGAAAAGGCTATCAGAAGTTTAAGTCATACTAGCATAAGTAAAGCTTTAAAACCT
>CBHROW010000283.1:0-7380 GCA_966080355.1 uncultured Chryseosolibacter sp. | reverse complement strand
GAGTATCTTGACGATTTCTTTTGGTTCGCGCGACATCGCGAGTTGTGTACTTACGTCACGCGAATTCATCAGACACTCGAGCTTGTTCTCCGTTGTCGATTTCATCAGCTCGAACAAGGCGTCACGCATTTCCGGAATGTTCAGCTGCTGGAGCAATCCATTGGCGAAACCGTAACCGAACTGCACATACCCATTTGTACTCGGACAGTTTTGTTTTTCCGTTAAGCACAGCAGCGCTTCAAGATGAGCCGCAAAGAATGCCATCTGAATTCCGCCACGGAATAACTCTTGCTTTCCTTTCTCGTATCCACGCTCAACGCAGTCCAATGCAAACGAAAGATCTTTGAACTTGAAGTGGATAAAATAACTGCCTATTTTCTCAATTGAATACTGACAAAGTTTTGATGTATTGCCTTGGCCGGTCAGAACGGTTGCCTGATTTGTGCCGATGAAATCAGTAAAGAATCCTCTGATCTCATCTGCGGTGCGGGCCATCAACTTAAAATAGTCTTTGATGATTCCGCGGTCCTCTGTCGAGGTTGGGAAGCAATCCGGTAGCAAAGCAGGGTCGTTCGCAAGCGGTCCCGCTCCCAATGCTGACCGATATCCCGGACCGATTTGCTGTTCGATCTGTGCAACCCACTCATCGATGGTGCCCATCAGTGAGCGCATCGTTCCGCCTATCAGTTCAACGATGGCATTTTTTACTGCAGTTACCTGATCGTCTTCACTTACATTTTGCGTGCGAGATTCACCTAGGTATTGCGTAACGGGCTTGTCACCAATCTTAAGATTTTGCGCAATAAGTGTATAACCTTGTCTGTTTGCTGTCTCCTCGGAAAAATAATCTATCGCCACGGCCACAGCATATTCCACAGCTTGTGAAGGCAATGAATAGGTGTTGATCAATGAACTATATTCGCTTCGTAACTGTCTAAGCGCCCTTCGAACAATTGCCAGATCCTGGTTTGCAACGTCCACATTCATGGTCGGGCTCAACCCACCGCCCGGCACTTTCGTTGCTTTGACTTGCCCATCTTTTTTCTGCACTACCCACTGGTCGCCATTCTTGTCCTGGAGAATGATTGCTTTCGGTTCTGTGTTGGGTGCATTCGGAGGAGGAGCCGCGTTCAGCAGTTCACCGATCTCATAGTTCACCTGGCTATTGCTTCCACTCGCAACGATCGGGTTGTTGTTGCTGTCGAAGGTGATCGTGTCGATGGAAATACTCGGGTATTGAAAGATCTGTTCGTAAAATTCGGTGTTCGCCCATTTGTCGCGATTCGCTTGTTGCTGCGCTGCGTCTCTTCGGTTCTGCTGTGCGGCCAACTGTTCCTGCACCATCGCTTCCACGCCCTTCGTGATGAAATCGATTCGCTCGGGGCCGACAACTGTTCTCGTTTCATCGATGAAGATCTTGTCGAATTTTACATAGAAGGAAGCGCCACCGAGATATTTCGGTGCAACTTTCGCGATGCCCTTGTAAAAACCATCCTGCTCAACGCGCTGTACATCCACGAGTGTCATCTCGATGCCGCGCGCATTCACCACCATACCCGTTGTCGCGAACAGAAGGGGATGGCTGCGATCAACTGGCGCTGGAGGTGTGACTTCTCCACACTGCGCAACACGAAGCGGAGGTGTGCGGAAAGGAATAATTTCCGTGGCAGGACCAAACGCTTTGTTTTTCCTGGCCATCACACGTGTTTCATATTCGGTGTTCGGCTCGAGATCGAAGATGCTGATCTCACCTTGCTTCGTGTCGTTGGTGAACCATTGGTAAGGCTCATTATTGAAGTCTTTGCCTGTCTTTCGATATTCTACGCGATAGGCTTCATAGTCGCCAGTCTCCCATGAGATCTTTGCTTTGCGTTCGGTTTCGGCTTGTGCCTGGAGATTCTTTACTACACCGATGTCGAACTGCGGATCAAATCCTCCGTAGCGAAATGTGCAGACCTCAGAGTAGCCGTTGTTGCGAAATGCATCCTTGCCTCCTTTGTCGATCGCGCGAACGCGCCAAACGTAGGTGAGGCCTTCGATGAGGAAAGGCTCACCGGGTCCATAAACCAATTGCGTGTTTTCAGTGATCGTGCGAAACACAGGTTGTGTGGTGAGTACAACATCGTTCGGATTTCTTCCTGCAGGCCGTGTTTCATAAAGTGCAAATTCATACTCGGTGTCAGCAGCCGAAGTTGGCGATGCCGTATTACGAGGCAACCATGAGAAAACAATTTGCTGAGGCGTATGAACGGTCTCCTTCGAATTACAAACCGGGAAATTGGTGAGCGGAGGTTCATTCTTCGATAAATAATAGAAGCCGCAACCATCGTTGGAGATCTTTACATCCTGCCTGCGATAGTCATAGGCCACAAAACAAATCCGGAAGCTGCCTTCGGGGAGTGCTTTGGTGCGTTCGTATTGCTCGCGGCTGTAACCAAGGAAGTCGATGTTGCGCGAGTCGAGATAAGGTGCAAGCTCGGTCCCTGAGATAATTGTCGGGATACCAGGGTCGAGGCTGATCGGACGCGGGTTGAATGTTCGCGAAGTGCGCATGATCACTTTGCCGTTCCACTCCACCAGCATCATCAATCGAACCTGGTAGGCAGGTTGTGTAAGATCGCGCTGGATGAGTACAACCTGCAGTTTTTCATTTCCGGGTGCAGCGTAGTCGGAGAGGTAGACTGAGTAAGGCGGAATGATCTGGGTGGTCGACTGAACTGCAAACGACTGCGCGAGTAGCGGCACCGTTGCTACCCAGAAGCCGAGAACGAGGATGAGGTTTCGTAACGTATTTTTCATTCGAGGGTCTTCACTTTTTGGATTTATCGGTTAACAACGATCCTCACATCTTCGGCTCCGGCTTCCGTGATCACGCGCAGCAAGTAGACACCCGAAGGGGAATTCTCCAGCGCAATTGTGTCTGAAAATCCTGTTGTTTCCCGCCATTGTCGTTGATAATGGATAACGCCTACAACATCGTAGACCACTACCGATGCATTGTACTTCCGGCTCAAGCCAACGCTGATCGAAAATTCTCCACGATTTGGGTTTGGAGTCACCGCCACACTCTCGATTGCTTTGTAAGTGTGTTGCTGTTCGAGAAGTTTTGTGGGATCATATGGATCGATCGTGAGCGTTTTTGTCAAAACATATCCGCATCCACCGAAAAATCCTTCCATGGATACCACAATGCTACCAGCTTCATTCACGCGTATTTCAGGTGCCCAACCATCGTTGCTGATCACAGTGGTGCCGGCACCGAATGTCCAGTGGATAGAGTCGGGTTTTGGCACACTTACATCCGACAATACCAATGTGTCGAGCGCGTTGCGTTTGGTAGCTGCGATGAAATTCGGTTCCGGCCGCGAGTTCTTCTGGCTTACAGTTGTTGATGTGCTGGTAGCGCAGCCCTTTGCATCAATTGTTTTTATCCAGTAAGTGCCTACGGGTAAATAGGACTGGGATGCGCTCGAATACGTAGTGCCATTATCTGTCGAGTATTGATATGGTGAAGTACCACCGGAAGCTGTGATGGAGGCAATACCATCAGTTTTTCCATAACAAGCTGCGAACGCTGACACTTGAATCGACAACGGAGCTTGTGGTTGTGTGATTGGAACAACAGTTGACTTCTTGCAGCCTTTGTTGTCTGTTACTGTTACCTGATAATTTCCTTTGCGAAGGTTAGTGATCCGCTGTGTGCGCGCTGTGGTCTCCCATTGAAAAGCAAATGGCGCAATTCCACCATTGGCAACAAGGATCGTTGCATTTCCATCATTACCATCAAAGCAACTCACATTCGTGGTTTGAAAGTCGAGCGTCATTTCTGGATAAATGTTTGTGACGTCTGCCGTTACGTGCATGGCACATTGATTGGCGTCAGCGATGACCACCTCATAGTGACCGATCCCCAAACCCGTGAATGTCGGTAATGCTTGCGCTGTCCCGTTTGTGAACCGGTATGTGTAAGGTGCGGTGCCTCCAGTTGCGGCAACCTCGATTTGTCCCGTGTGATCTTCAACACATCCCACATCGGTTACACGTATGACGGTTGCATCGATTTGTTCTGACGATTGTGTGAACAAAACGGGTTTCTGAACAACGCAGCCTCGTCCGTCACGTGCGGCAAGAATGTGATCGCCAGCATAGATATCGGAGAGCAATTGTGCGGATTGAAAGTCCCTGTTATCAATAGTATAGGTGTAGCCGGAATATGACGCATCGTTCCCTCCAGTTGCCGCGAGTGTGGCGAATCCGTTGTAACCACCATAACACGATATGTTGTATCCGTGATAGTCAGAGAGTGCGTATGTGAAGTCGAGCGCTTTCGCTGGTTGGGTGATCGTTTCCGTTGCAGTCAAAGAAATGCATCCGTGTGCGTCTTCAACTCGCAGTGTGTAATGATCGGCAGGAAGTGCAGTTAACGAAGTGAAACTTGTAAACGCGTTGGATGCGTCTCCGTCACGATCATATTGATAATCGTAAGGCAGTGTTCCTCCGCTTGCCGAAATTCCCAGATTACCAGACTCGCCCAGGCAGCGAATATCCGTCAATGAGACATTGTCGATAATGAGATCGTCAGGCTCACCGACAAATATTTCTTCCGAATCGGCCTCGCAACCTTCATGGTCAACTACTGTGATAACATATGTGCCTGTTGCAAGACCTGGTGCAGGGTTGACCGTTGCATTCGTTCCTATTTTGTATTGATAGGGCGCGACTCCTCCGCCAACATCGAGCTTGATCGAGCCATCGGCATTCTGGTAGCATTTTGCATCGATCACTTCATTCAGCGTTATCGCAATCTGTGTGTTGATGTTCACGATCGGTTGAATGAATGTAGAACGGCATCCGTTTTCATCACGCGCAGTGATGGCATAGTTGCCGGGAACAAGATGATCGAAGATCGGTGAGTCCTGGTAAGTTCCATTTTCTAACTGATATTGGTAAACGCCCGATCCACCATCGACTTTTGCTTCAATTTGTCCTGTAGCTGCGTCAAAGCAAATAACGTCTTGCTTTTGCCGGAGCGATGCCACAATCGAGAGCGATTCGATGAGGGCGATCGATTTTTCCACAACGCAACCGCGGGCATCGCGCACGGAAACATGACGATCGCCAGCAAAGAGACCTTCAATCAAATTCTCTTGCTGGTAATCACGTGCATCGACCTTGAATGTGTATCCGGAATAGCTTGCGTCATTACCACCCGATGGATTCACCGTGATATATCCATCGTCATTTCCATTGCAGCTTACGTTGAAGCCGTTGTAGTCGGAAATCTCGTACGTATAATCAAGTGGCACAGCTGGCGCGGTCATCACGAGCGGTTGAGGGAATGCCGTGATACAATTGTTCTGATCTTTAACGCGCACTGCATATTCACCCGGATTCAACGGGGTGGTGTTGACGAACGTAGTAAACGTATTTCCGGCATCGAGTGAATATTCAAACGTATAGGGTGCAATTCCACCTGCGCTTGCCATCTCGATTGTTCCGGTTTCGCCAAAACATCTGATGTCGTGGAGCTGTGCTGTGTTGATCGTTAACAATTCGGGTTCGTGTACGGTGAGGGTGTTGGTCTGGACAACACAATGCTTCGCGTCAGTTACTGTGACGATATAGCCTGCCGGAGCGAGTCCAGTGATATCCTCGGCTACAGTTTCACTTTCAATTTCATATGAATAGGGGGCAACACCTCCGTTGACCGTGAGATGAATTTCTCCATCGTCAAATCCAAAGCAAGTGATGTCTTTGACTACCGGAGGATCGATAACGATTTGCGGATTGAGATTGACGATGCTTTGATTGACAACGATCGGGCAGTTGTTGTCGTCACGTACGGTGAAGGTGTAACTGTCTGCGTCCAGTCCGGTGAAAACTCCGGTCTCGTTTGGATCATCCGTGGCGAGTTGATAGGTGTAAGGTGAAATTCCGCCCGTAGCACTAAATTCTATTTCACCTGTTGCAAGCCCATAACAATCTACGTCTTGCTTGCGCTCGATCGCGGGGACGATCAATGCGGGTTGTGTGAACGTGATGTCTTTGCTCACAACGCAGCCACGGCCATCCCGAACCGAAAACGCATAAGTTCCGGCAGCCATGTTGCTGAACGTTGTAGCAGGTGAAAAACCATTGCTTCCGTATTTAAACTCGTAACCAGAAAAAGTATAATCGTTTCCACCGGATGGTGTGAGGTTCACTTCGCCAGTATGATCGCCATGGCACCGATTCGTAAATCCGACAACATCGGACAGTTCAAAATCAAAATCGAGAGGTTCAGATGGTTCATTGAGCGAAGGATATTCATTTTCTATGCTGAGGCAACCTCTGTTATCCACGCTGCGAATTTCATAATCACCAGCGGGAAGGTTTGTCAATGGCTTGAACGTGCTCGTGCTCTCATCATAATATTGATAGTTGTAAGGTCCGTTTCCACCAGTCGAGGTCAACGTAAAACTTCCGAGTCCACCGAAGCAGACAACGTGATGGGGAGTCACGCTTGCAATCTGTACTGCGAGAGGTTGTGTTACGGGAATTGTCGCAGAAGTAGCCGCGCAACTCCGCGAATCAAGTACCTGGGCTCGATAGTTGCCAGCTGGCAGTGAACCGTTCGATGTTGAAGAAATTGTTTGCCAGTTTCCATAAGAGTCTAGCGTCTCCCACGTTATTGTGTAGCCGGGAGTGCCACCCGTTACATTGACCGAAACACTACCATTATCAGATTCAAAGCAGGTGAGATCTTGCTTACCCGGAGTAATATTGAATGGATTTGGCTGTGTGACCGCAGGCAGTTGCCTTGTATAAATATCGGTGCAGCCCGTGGCCGCGTTATTGACCTGCAGCGTGTAGGTGTTCGCAACTAATCCAACGAATGATGGAACAGTGTTATCAGGCTGGTCGAGACCGTTGGTGAGATCGTATGTGTAGGTTCCTGATCCTCCGGTTGCCGTGATCTGGATCTGGCCATTCGATCCGCCAGGACAAGATACGTGCGTGATGTGAATGTCTGCATCAATAACTTTCATTGCAGGCGGTGGGTCAATGGTGAATGCTTTGTAATAACCATTGCATGTTTGTCCTCCGGCTTCGGTGATTGTTATCTCGTAGTTGGCGGGGATAAGATCGGAACGTTGGAAAGTTGCCGTGGTGATATCCTGATCGTATATCGTCTGGCCATTTCGCTTGAATAAAGCATGATAGTTCGAGGTGCTTGGTGCAGCAATGTCAAAAGGGTCCGATGTTTTAGTGACCACGATGTCGACAATACCATTGCCTGGTGAATTACACGTTGCGTTATCAGCCTGGTAAGAAGACTGGCTCACTTTTTTTGGTCTGATGATAGCGAAGCCTTGTGTTTGATTGTCAGAACATCCACCA